>CAKZUT010000160.1 GCA_937922185.1 uncultured Neomegalonema sp. | reverse complement strand
GACCGATAGCGCCGAGACCGTCACGGGCGAACACGCCCACCGCGCCAAGCGCATCGCCCGCGTGGCCAATGCCTTCGACAGCAAGTTCACGGTGCCGGGAATCGGGCTGAAGCTGGGCTATGACTCGCTTCTCGGCCTGATGCCGGGAATCGGGGATGCGATCACGAGTCTTGCGGGCGGCTATATCATCTACGAGGCGGCCATGGCCGGATCGCGCAAGCGTATCCTCGCGCGCATGGCGCTCAATACCGCCCTCGACAGCACGGTCGGGGCGATCCCTCTCATCGGTGACCTGTTCGACATGGCCTTCCGCTCCAACACACGCAACGCGAAGCTGGCATTGCGGGAAATGAGCCGTCAATCGGCAGCGGAGGCGGAGCGGGAACTGGTGGACTAGTCTCGTGGCACCCTATGTGTTGGAGGCCTCGCCTTCCAGCGCGTCGAGGCGTTTTTTCAGGGCCTCGTTCTCTTCGCGGGCCTTCATCGCCATCTCGCGCACGGCTTCGAATTCGTCGCGGGTGACGAGGTCCATATCGGCCAGCCAGCGTTCGACCTGACCGCGCACCGCCGTCTCGGCCTCGTCGCGCGCGCCCTTGGCGACGCCTGCAACGCTGGTCATCATCTTGCCGATGTCGTCGAAGATCCGGTTATTCGTGTTCATGCTCGCCTCGCGGAGTTGTCGTTATCTCGTATATGGGGCGCAGCGCCCCCCGGCTCAACCCGGCAGGGGGCGGATGTCGGCCACATCCTGCTGCGGCAGATCGGCCAGCATCTGCCGCACCGTGCGCCCGAGCAGGGGATGCCGCCAGTCGCCCGCGACCTCGGCCATGGGCACCAGTGCAAAGGCGCGGGTATGCATCAGGGGATGGGGCAGGATCAGGCCGGGACGATCCGCCTCCGCCGGAGCCGCCGCGACGCTGTACCATGTCAGTTCATCCGGCAAGACCCGATCATCGGTGTAGAGCAGATCGAGATCGCAGACCCGCGCATCCCAGCGTCCGCCCTCGCGGGTGCGGCCCAGCGCACTCTCGATATTGTGAAGAATGTGCAGCAGGGCTCTTTCCCCCGCGCCCGGCCTCTCGCCCGCCACCGCAACGGCCCCGTTTACGTAATCCGGCCCGGACCCGGCGGGCCATGCCGGGCTGGTATACCATTGTGAACGGGCGGTTATTCGCAGGCCCGCTGCGGTCATCATCGTGATTGCCCGCTCCAGCGTCGTGACAGGCGATCCGTGCGCGGAGGGAAGGTTCGCGCCGAGGGCAATCACCGAAGCCTGCATTCGCTTTTCCTGCGGCATTGAGCACCCTTTCGCAGAGCCTAGATACGGCGTAATGCGTCCGTGTACAGGACGCTTATGCCTTTACCACGACAAATGATTTGAAAAACCTCAGAGGTTTCAGAATGTTCTACCGCGATGACCGACTTGCCCTGTTTATAGACGGGTCCAATCTCTATTCCGCCGCACGTGCCCTCGGATTCGATATCGATTACAGAAAACTACTCTCCGAATTTGCCTCGCGCGGCAAGTTGATCCGCGCCTATTACTACACCGCCCTGATGGAGAACGAGGAATATTCCCCCATTCGCCCCCTCGTGGACTGGCTGGAGTATAACGGTTACTCCCTCGTGACCAAGCCGACCAAGGAATACACGGATTCCGCCGGTCGGCGGAAGATCAAGGGCAACATGGATATCGAACTGGCAATCGATGCCATGGAAATGGCCGACCATGTCGATCATCTGGTCATCTTCTCCGGCGACGGGGATTTCCGCTCTCTGGTGGAGGCGTTGCAACGCAAGGGCAAGCGGGTCAGCATCGTCTCGACCATCCGCTCGCAGCCGCCGATGATCGCCGATGAACTGCGCCGGCAGGCCGATGCCTTCATCGAACTGGAAGAGCTGAACGACGTGATAGGCCGCGAACAGCGGGCGCGCCCCAGCTACGAGAATGCCGAACCGCATTCCGGCAGCGCCGATGAGAACGGCGACGAAGACTGAACGACAGGGCCGCCCGCGTCACTCCTCTACCCGAAACTGCACGATCAGGGTCTTCTGCAAGGCCATGAAATTGTCATCGGAGATCGCGTAGAGGATCGTGCGGCCCCTGGCATCGCGCGCGGTGGCCAGGCCCTCGTAATTCTCGGCCAGGGGGCGCGCGGTCGCCTCGCCCAGAAGTTCCGGGTCAAGCCGTGCGCCTTCGCGGATCGCGGCCACGGGAAAGCGGCGCAGGCGCATGGCGAAGCCGCCGATCAGCGTGAAACGGCGCTCGAGCAGATATATCCACGCGCCCTCCGGCCCCAGCGCGAGATCGGTCGGCGCGTACCACGCATCGCGGGGCAGCGAGAACCCGCTCACCTGCCCGTTCCCGATGATCCAGCCGCGAAATCCCTCCGCCCAGTCTCCTGCTGTCTCCGCGAGTGCGATGATGCGCCCGTCCGGCAGGGCGAGGACGCTTTCCAGCCCGCCATTGGTCGGCAGGTCGGCCAGTCCGGGCAGGGGGGGCAGCGTTTCTTCGGGCGCGCGCAATGTGCGGAAGCGTCCGATCCGGCCCCGGTCCTCGAAGCCGATAATGAAAGCTCCGTCCGCCTCGCGTGTCAGCGCCTCCGAATCCGTGAACTGGTTCATCAGGTCGGTGCCGTCCGGCCCGTTCAGCCGCCCGATCTCAAGCCCCTCGATGCCGGTCAGGATACCTTCCTCATCCAGCACCATCCTTGCCCGCGCCCAATGTGCCTTGTCGGTAATCGCGATGAAGTTGCCATCGGACTCCAGTTCCAGCCCGGAGAAGCCGCCGAAATCGGGCCTGCCCGCGCGCCATTCGACAGCGGCCAGCAGGGTCAGCGCCCCGATGCGCTCGCCCACCGGCATTCCGGCGCGCATGGCGCGGGAGGTCGCCTGATGTCCGGCGAACAATGCACAGGCGGTCAGCGCCGCAAAAAGGGCGCAGAGCGCAAGGAACCGCTGCACCGGGCTAATTGCCGCTCACCAGAGCGCGGCAGGCTTCGGGCAGGTCGGCCAGCGTCAGATCCCTGCGCGGTGTCGAGCCGCCCGAATACGGCCCGTCGGTGAACCACCAGTCGAGTTCCCTGCCGCATCCGTCGCCCTCCGGGGGCGGTTTCTGGTTCTCGCAATCGGGGGAACCTGACGGACAGGCGAGACGCACATGGAAATGGGCGTCATGGCCCCACCACGGTCTGATCTTGTTCATCCATGGGCGCGGGGTGGTCTCGGTTGCCCGGCACAGGGCGCGCTTGATGACCGGATGCACGAAGATGCGCGCGACTGCCGGATCGGCGGCAGCCAGAGGAATCGCCCTGGCGGAGGATTTTTGCCAGAGCGCCGTGTCGAGGGTCGTGCGGCCCCTGACGACATCGTAGGAGGACAGGGTTTCGCGTTCTCCGGCATCGGGGCGCGTGGTCAGGGGACGCAGCCAGATATCGACATCCAGACCTGTCTGGTGCGAGCGGTGCCCGCTTTTCATCGGCCCGCCGCGTACCTGCCCCATATCGCCGATCAGCAGGCCGGTCAGGCCCGCATCGCGCGCGCGATTCGACAGCCGCACGAGAAAGTCGGCCAGTTCCGGCTGCGCCCATCGTCGGTCACGCGACAGGCGCATGGCCGCCCATGTCGGCCCGTCGGCGGGGAAGAGAACGGCCCCCGCGTGGCATCCCTTTGCATAGGAGCCGAAGACCTGCGCCTTGCCGGGGGCGGGGGTCGAGGCGGCTCCGAATGCCACATGGGCCGGTTCGGCGGCGAGAGCCGGTGTTGCGAGCAGCGCGAGGCAGAGGGTCAGGATACGCAAGGGGTCGTCCTCATACGGATTTGCCTCCTGCTATAATCCCGATACGGTCACGGTCAACCGGCCTTGCCATTTCGATCCGGGATCGATCCGGCATCGCGGGAATAGCTGCCCTCCTGCTCGGCATAGGTTTCGGCGGGTTCGCCTTCCGTATCGAGAATGCTGTCGCCGGGGGCGTCCTGCAATCGCTGTCGGTCGGCGTGGCGGATGCGCTCCGCCTCGCCCGTCGGGCGGTTGCCGGGATCATCGGACGCGGGGTCGCCGGAACGGGCCATGCGCGGTCTCCTGTGGATAATCAATCCCACAGGCAATGGCCGGGCGGGCGATTATGTTCCGGGGCTGCGGGGTGGCGCGCCTCTTGCTGGTTGTCGCGGCATGGATATCCGGTTCGAATTTACCGGGCAGGAGCGCGATGCCGCGCTGACTGCCCTCGCCCTTCGGGATCGGCGTGATGCGATTCTGCTGCTGGCGGTCATGACGGGAGGGGCGGCTCTCTCGCTGGTCTGGCCTTTCGAGATGAGCACTCCTGCGGCCACGCAGGCGGCTTTCGGGGCGCTCGGCTCCGCGCTCGTTTTCTGTCTCGTGCGGCAGGGGATGGAGTTGTGGGAGAAATACCGCCGTTATCGCGCGGGCCTGCCGCTGGAGCCTGCCTATATGCGCGGGCTGGAGCCGGGGACGCATACCCTGACCCTGACGCTGGAGGGTGTGCGCGCGCGGGGTCCGTTCGGGGCGCGCGCGCTGCCATGGTCGGCCATCGTGGATGTGGTGGAAGACGAGAAGTTCGCGGCCCTGATCGTCTCGCCGGGAGAATGTGTGATGATCCCCAAATGGGCGCTCGACCGCGCGGGGCACGGCGATCTGGAAGTCATCGCGACGCTGGTGCGCCACGCGCGGCGGGGATAGGGTGATCGCCCCCGCTTGATCGCTTCCGGTACCGTCATGGCCCCTTCCGACGTCCCGCCCGCTTTTTCCGTCTTTTCCCGCCGGGAATGGGCCGGGTTGAGGGCCGATCAGTGCCTGCGTCTGACCGAGGACGAACTGGAGGAATTGCGCGGGCTGAACGAGCCGATGACGCAGGGCGAGATCGAGGAGATCTATCTGCCGCTGTCGCGCCTGCTGGGCTTGCATGTCACCGCCCGGCGTGACCTGAAGGACGTGCGCGATGCGTTTCTGGGGCGGCGGGGGGCGCGGCGACCCTATGTCATCGGGCTGGCGGGCAGCGTGGCCTCGGGCAAGAGTACGCTCGCGCGGACCCTGCGGGCGCTGGTCGCGGGCTGGCCGGGGGAGCCGCATGTCGAGATCGTGACGACCGACGGCTTTCTGCATCCCACGCGCGTGCTGGAAGAGCGGGGCCTCATGGCGCGCAAGGGCTTTCCCGAAAGCTATGACCTGCGGCGGATGATCCGCTTTCTGGCCGATCTGAAGGCGGGCGCGCCGGAGATCGCCGTGCCGGTCTATTCACACCGGACCTATGATGTCCTGCCCGACGAGGCGCAGGTGGTGCGTCAGCCCGATGTGCTGATCTTCGAGGGGCTGAATGTGCTGGGGTTGACGACCAATGCGCCGGTCGTGGCCTCGGATTTCTTCGATTTCTCGATCTATCTGGATGCGGAGCCGGATGATCTGGAACGCTGGTTCGTGGCGCGGCGGTTGATCCTGCAAGCCACGGCTTTCCGCGATCCGACCTCCTATTTCCATGATCAGAAGGACATGCCCGAGGACGAGGCGCGTCGGGTCGCGGCGGATATCTGGCGGGGGATCAATCTGGCCAATCTGGAGGAGAATATCCTGCCGACGCGCCAGCGGGCCGATCTGGTGCTGCGAAAACGTGCGGATCACGGGATCGGGGAGGTCTGGCTGCGGCGATAGGGAAACGGGGTCGCCTCGCTCAGCCGGAAGAGGGGGGACGCCGGAGGCGGGGATCGCTTCCGGCGCCGGTCGTCGTCAGTAGCGGCGGAGCATGTCGGCCACGGTGGGGCCGTCCGTCGCGGGCAGCCCCTCGGACCCGATGAAGCCCGGATGCGCGCCCACGACGCCATTCTCGTCAACGCCGGTATCGGGGGCCGTTTGGTTCAGGAATGCCGCGTCCTGTTCGGTGTTCACCTCGGTTCCGGCATCGAGAACGTCAGCGCCGGTAATCGTCACGTCCTCGGCGACGAAATTGCCGTTCTCATCGAAAATGCGGATGCCCCGAGGGTCATCGGGCGAAGAGATGAAGGCATCGTTCGAGGGGATCACCATGGATGCGAAGCTCAGGAACTGAGCGTTTTCAGGATCGACCGTCAGGACGATCGAGCCGGTTTCGCCGGTATCGAGCGGGCCTGCCGCAATGCCGTCAGGGCCGGTGATGACGCCCGCCGCGCCCTGCGCGCCGCTTTCCTCGAAGGCGGCTCCGATCGGCTCGACCGATCCGTCCTCCGCGATGCGTTCCAGGAATTCCGCAGCCGAAGCCCCCTCGTCATAGATATCGAACGAGCCGTCCTGAATGGCGACCCAGGGGGGCGTCAGGAACGTGCCGCCTTCGGGCGCGCTGTTCGTGAAATTGACGCGGATATTGCGGGTGCCATCGGCATTGGCCCCCAGATCCTCGACGCTGACATCCGCGATCGGAGCGGAGCCGCCATCGCGGGTGAAGTCTCCGGTAACCGGGTCGATCACCGCACCGGGTTCCGTGACGCCGCCGAGAATCTGTCCGTCGGTCGTGGGAGCGCCGGAAGACTGATCGCCGGAACTCACGCCGCCATTGCCGCCCGGTGCCGTGACGCCCTGACGGGCATCCCGTGCTTCTGCGCGGGCGGTGTCGCGGGCCGCACGGCTCTCGGCGCGGGCCTCGCGGGCGGTTTCCCGCGCTGCCTCACGGGCCGAGTCGCGCTCGGCCCTGTTTTCGGCGCGGGCCTCCGTGCGGGCTTCCCGTGCCTCTGCGCGGGCCGCCCGTCTCTCGGTGCGGGCGTCTGCCCGTGCCTCGCCGGATGGGCTGCTGCTGGCAGATGACTGCGCGCTCGCGCCGTCACTTTTCGCTTCGGCGCGGGTTGCGTTCAGTTGCCTGTCGAAGGAGGAGGTGGTGGAATCGCTGCGGTTCGAAAGTGATGAAAAAGCGTTCTGAATCTGCATCATATATCCCCAATGCGGTTAGATTTGTGCCATATTGATCCACATTGGGACCGCAATCCAACCACATTGGCACACGTCCGCTTACGTTATAGTGATGAGGTGTGTTTGCCGTTCATTGCACGTTAAAAGACGCTTTTCCTTTCAGCCTATCGGTGCCCGCAAAGAGCGGTGTAGAAAGCGCGCGGTTTGATGTTTCAGGAGACTGCCCGTGACCAAGACGCTCAATCTCGCCCTTCAGGGGGGCGGCGCGCATGGGGCTTATACCTGGGGGGCGCTCGACCGGCTGCTGGACGAGAAGGATATCAGGTTCGAGGCGATCACGGCCACCAGTGCGGGGGCGATGAATGCGGCGATGCTGGTCACGGGGCTGGAGCAGGGCGGACGGCAGGGGGCCAGGGACAAGCTCGCGGAGTTCTGGAACCGGATCACGGAAAATGCCGCCGGGCCGCGCTCTCCCTTCGCGATGTTCGCCCTGCCGCCGGACCCGAAGGTGCTGAATGCCTTCTATTCGATGTCGCCCGCCTATCTGGCGGGGGAGTGGGTCACACGGACCTTCTCGCCCTATCAGCTCAATCCGCTGAACCTGAACCCCCTGCGCGATCTGCTGGATGACATGATCGATTTCGGGGCGGTGTGCCGGGGCAACGGGCCGAAGATCTTCGTCAATGCGACGAACGTGCAGAAGGGACGGGTGCGGGTGTTCACCGGCGACGAGATCACGACCGATGCGCTGTTGGCCTCGGCCTGCCTTCCCTCGCTGTTTCAGGCCGTGGAGATCGACGGAGAATCATACTGGGACGGCGGATATATGGGGAATCCGGCGATCTGGCCTCTGGTCCACGGGGCCACCTGCCGGGATGTGCTGATCGTGCATATCAATCCCATCATCCGCGAGGAGGTGCCTGTCACGGCCACCGAGATCGCGAATCGGATCAATGAACTGAGCTTCAACGCCTCGCTGATGCGCGAAATGCGGGCCGTGGATTTCGTGCAACGACTGTTGGACGAGGGCACGATCCCGGAGGGTCGCTGGAAGCGCCTGCGTATTCATTCGGTGCGCGATGACGAGACGATGCGGAGTTTCGGCGTGGCGACTAAATCCACACCGGACTGGTCCGTGCTCACCCGGCTCCGCGAGGCGGGGGCGGCGTCCATGGAGACATGGCTGGCCGATCACAAGGACAAGATCGGGGTCAGCGACAGCGTGGATATTCAGGCGGAGTTCCTGTGACATGGCCGGGGCGAGCGTCCATGCCGAAGGGGTGAGGCGGGCCTGTCCGGCGCGGTTCAATATGGCGGCCTATACGGTGGGCGAGCCTTCGGCACGCTGGCCCGACCGCGAGGCGCTGGTCGTCGTGGATGGGGATATGCCCGACCTTGCGCGGGAGACGTGGACCTTCGCACAGGCCGACGAGGCGGTGCGACGGGCGGCATCGGCGCTGCGCGCGGCGGGGGCGGGACCGGGAGTGCGGGTGCTGATCCGGCTGGCGGACGGGCCGGAATTTCCCGTGGCCTTCTTCGGGGCTATCGCGGCGGGGGCGATTGCCATGCCGCTGTCGGCGCAGTTGTCGGTACCGGAACTGGAGGCCATTGCGCGGGATGCGCGACCCGCACTGGCGCTGCTGGCCGGGGATGCGCCTGCCTTCGACAGGGCGGGGGCCGTGCGGCTCGACCCGGCGGCGCTGGGCGCGGCGGAGCCGGGGGAGTATGCTGATACCGCCTCGGATGATCCGGCCTTTCTCGTCTATACCTCCGGCTCGACCGGCAGGCCCAGGGGGGTGCTGCACGCGCAACGCTCGGTCTGGGGGCGACGGGCCATGCGGGACGGCTGGCAGGATTTCGGCCCCGGTGACCGGGTGATGCATACGGGCGCGTTCAACTGGACCTATACGCTGGGGGCGGGTCTCTCCGACCCGTGGAGCGCGGGGGCGACCGCGCTCCTGAATGCGGGAAGTCGCGCGCCGGAGGTCTGGCCCCGGCTGGCCATGCGGTGGAAGCCGACGGTTCTGGCCTCCGTGCCGGGGATGTACCGGCGTATCCTGAAATACGGACAGGGGCTGGAAGAAGCATTCGCGAGCCTGCGCCATGGGCTGACCGCCGGGGAAAAGCTGGGGGCGGATGTGCATGACGACTGGTTCGCGGCGACGGGCAGGCCCTTGCTGGAATCGCTGGGGATGTCGGAGATTTCCACCTATGTCTCCTCCTCGCCCGCGCGGCAGGCGGGACCGGCCTATGCGGGCTGGCCGCAGCCGGGGCGGCGGGTGGCGGTGCTGGGCGAGGACGGTACGCCGGTGGCATCAGGGGACGAGGGGGTGCTGGCTGTCGATGCGCGCGATCCGGGGCTGATGCTGGGATACTGGCGCGGCGAGGGGGTGGCCCCCGATCTGCCGCTGACCGGAGAATGGTTCGTGACGGGTGACCGGGCGATCATGGAGGCGGACGGGCGGATCGCCTATCGTGGCCGACAGGATGATCTGGTCAATGCAGGGGGCTACCGCGTCGCGCCGGAAGAGGTGGAGGCAGTGCTGCTGGACCACCCCTGCGTGAGCGAGGTGGCGGTCGCGGCCCATGAGCCGAAACCGGGAGTGACGCTGGTGGGGGCATGGATCGTGGCGGCGGGGCCGCTGGATGCGGCGGCGCTGACGGCCCATTGCGCCGAGCGCCTCGCCGATTACAAGCGCCCCCGTGCGTTCTTTGCCGTGGATACCCTGCCACGCAGTGCGAACGGCAAGCTGCGGCGGCGGGCGCTGGTTGCGGGGATGACGGCATGAGAGGGATGCCGGGTCTCATGGGCTGTGAAGTCGAAGCTGTGACGATGCGAGCAGGGTGAGACGTCTGAAAACCCCGGATATCCTGTCAGGCGGGAAACCCGGCGGCGGTGCCGCGCGCATTCGGATATCTGTCGTAAAACACGTTTAAAGAGCATTTGGCTCCTGATAGAATATTGACGCGAAGGCTTTGCTACGCCTGTATGGGATGATAACATCACAGAATTGTGATAGAAGGAAGCAGGTGATGAGCGACAACCCTTATGAGAGCCGTGCGCGCGATCTTGCCGAGGGTTTCGCGACACGTGCGGCGCATTGGGACCGGACGCGCACCTATCCATGGCCGAATGTCGCGGAAATGGTCGCGGCGGGCCTGATGGGCATGACCATACCCCGCGAATACGGCGGGAAGGGCGCGTCCTGCCTCGATGTGGTGCGGGCGGTGGAGCCGGTGGCGCAGGCCTGCACCCTGAGCGCAAGGATACTGGTCGAGGCGAATATGGGCGGGATCGGGGCGATCATGGCCTACGGGACCGAGGCGCAGAAATGCCTGTGTGCGCCCATCGTTCTCGCCGGGGACAAACCCGCGATCTGCATCACCGAACCCGAGGCCGGCAGCGCGGCGACGGAGATGACGACGACCGCCCGCCGCGACGGGGATCGCTGGCTTCTCAACGGTACGAAGCACTGGATCACGGGGGGCGGCATCTCGAAACTGCATCTCGTCTTCGCGCGACTCGTGGAGGACGGGCAGGATCGGGGCATCGGCGGCTTCATCATCCATCGAGACCCGGAAGCGGGGCTTAATCCGGCTGGGTTCGAGGTGGTGCGGCGTGAATGGACCATGGGTCTGTGCGGGATGCCGGAGGCGGAATTGCGGTTCACGGATGTCGTGGTGCCCGAATCGATGCGGATCGATGCGGATTTCGCCGATCTGATGCGGGCCTATAACGCGCAGCGGGTGGGGGCGGGCATGGTCGCGCTGGGCGTGGCGTCGGGTGCGCTGGATCATGCGACGCGCTATCTGCGCGAACGGAAGCAGTTCGGACGGCCCCTCGCGGAATTTCAGGGTTTGCAATGGATGCTGGCCGATATGGATACAGGCGTCCATGCCGCGCGGCTGATGCTGCACGAGGCGGCGGCGTCGGTGGGTGACGGAGGGTTCCCCGACAGGACGCTGGCGGCGCGTGCGAAGATGTTCGCCGCCGAGACCGCCCTGAAGGTGGTGAATGATGCACTCCAGATGTTCGGGGCGCGCGGTTACGGCGATACGGAGCCGCTGGAACGGATGTACCGCGATGTGCGGATGTTCACCATCGCCGGGGGCACCGTGCAGGTGTTGCGGACACAGGTGGCGGCGGCGCGCCTCGGCATCCGCGCTCCCCAGAACCGTGAAGGCTATTGGCAGATAAAGTATGCAGCCGGTTCCGATTGACGGAGGGTGCCTGATCGGGTTCGGCCCCGGCAGGTTTATCGCGCCAGACGGGCTTTCAGTGTTGCCAGACGCTCCTCCGCCTCGCGCAGTTCGTCTTCGCTGAGACGGCCTTCAAGGGCGCGGATTTCTGCGGTTTTGGTCTCTCCCGCAAGGCGGAACCATGCCAGCGCAAGCGGGGGATTCGGCTCGATGCCGGTGCCGCCCACATATAGCTCGCCCAGACGCCGCTGGGCATCGCGCTCCCCTTGCAGGGCCGCGCGGCGATACCAGTGGACGGCGCGGCGGATATCCTTGTCTACGCCGTCGCCGGTTTCGAGCTTGAGCGCGAGATTGTACTGACCGGTCGCATCCCCCGCCCTTGCCGCCCGTCGATACCACTCGACCGCCGCCCCGGAGTCCGGGGGCAGGCCCTCGCCGGAATCGAAGAGATAGCCGATATTGGTCATCGACAGGGCCTCGCCCTTTGCCGCCGCCGCGAGATGCCAGCGCAGGGCCGCAGGGATATCACGGTCCTCGCCCTCGCCGAACTGGTGCATCAGGGCGAGCCGGAACTGGGCGTCGCGGTCCCCGGCCTCGGCGGCGCGCCCGTACCAGTGCAGGGCGCGGTCGCGGTTCTCATCGGTTCCCACGCCGCTTTCATACATCCATCCGGCATTGTACTGGGCGACGATATGGTTGCCTTCTGCGGCCCGTTCGTACCAGTGCAGGGCGCGTTTCCTGTCGCGCGCGACGCCCTCGCCCCGGTCATAGAGCCAGCCGAGGCGGAACTGTGCCGCCGCAAAGCCGCGCTCGGCGGCGCGCCGGTACCACCGGGCGGCCTGTGCCGGATCACGGGTGATACCGACCCCGTCCTGATAGCGGCGGGCGAGGTTGTTCTGGGCCTCGATATCCCCCGCTTCGGCGGCGCGGCGGTAGTAGCGCACGGCCTCGACATCGTCTTTCGCCACGCCTTCGCCCAGCGCGTACATGACGCCCAGATTATTGGTCGCGCCCGCATGGCCCATGGCGGTGGCTTCGCGGTAGAGGCGCACGGCGCGGTCGTTGTCTTCGGGGGTGCCCCGTCCGTTGTCATAGGCCAGCGCGAGGGCGTAGAGGGCATCCGGGTCGCGCCCCTGTGCGGCGATGGACAGCCAGTAGAAGGCGCTCCGGGGGTCTTCGGGCACCCCCGCGCCCCGGTCGAATTTCAGGGCGAGATTGTACTGGGCGTGGCGGTGGTTACTTCCGGCAGCCGCGAGGTACCAGCGGATTTCCTGATTGTCGTCTTTCTCCACGCCCTCGCCTGCCGCGTACATGAGGGCGAGATTGTACTGAGCGGAGGGGTCGCCCTGTATCGCGGCCTTTTCGTACCAGAATGCCGCCCCGGCATCATCCTCGGCGATGCCGATGCCCTGATCGAGAGCATAGGCCACGGCGAACTGGGCCGTGCGGTCGCCCTGTTCCGCCGTAAACAGCAGGTCGAGGCTGAACCCGTCGGTGCGCCCGCTGCGGGTGCGCTCGGGCAGGGGGATGACCGTACCGGGCTGGCGCGGTGCCGGTTCGCGCGTGCCGTCGGGCATCCGGCCCGCTTGTGCGGGTGCAATGGCGGTCAGGGCCGCGAACGCAACAGGGAGCCATCCGGTTCGCACAGGGATACCCTCGTTCTTCGATCAGTAAATTAATCCCGAATCGACGGGATGAGGCAAGGGGGTAGAGTCATTTGCGCTGAAGGGGAGTGGCCGGACCTGATCCGCCGGTGTGGCGCGGGGGACCGGCATATGACGCAAGGACAGGACGAAGCGGGGGGCTTCGTCCTGTCCGGGTAGCGCAGTGTCCTGAGAAGCCGGGGTTACTGGAGCATGATCTCGACGCGGCGGTTGAGGGCCTCCGTGACGCCATCGCCACCGGATTTCACGGCCTCGGCCTCGCCGACCGGCATGATGCGGAAGCGAAGGGGGCGGTCGGCCCGTTGCTGGATATAGCTGCGGACGGCATTGGCCCGACGCATGGCGAGAAGCTGGTTGTAGCGCGAATCGCCCGCCGAGTCGGTGAAGCCCATCAGGGCGACCGTGCCGCGATCCTCCAGAATGAGGCGTTCGACGGTATCAGCGAGCACGTCCTCGCCCTCCGGGGTGATGACATCGCTGTCCAAGCCGAACTAGACGGCGAAATCGGATGTGCCTTCCGTCCGCGCTTCGATGAGGGTGGAGAGCATATCGCCGGAAACGTCCATCATCTGGGGAGCGGCGGCCAGTGGCATCTGTCCCGCATCGTTATAGACCGGCATCTGAAGAGCCGCGACCTGCCGCGTTCCGGCACCGTCATCATAGATCGGGGCCATGGAGGTGATCGTCCGGCTCTCCGGTTCCAGCGCGACATACTGACCGCCGCGATCCTGTTCGATGCGGGCATCGTAGAGCACCGCGCCCTGTTCCTGATAGAAGCCCTGCACGGCACCGGTATCGGCGATGGGAACCGTCTGCACGACCGGCTCGGAATAGGGCAGGCCCTCGTAATCGGGGATCAGGTCGATGGGGGCGTATCCTTCCTGAAGCGGGACGGTCGGGACCACGGTGTCTCTCTGCCCGGCATATCCGCTGTCGTATTCATAATATCCCTGAGCGGTATCGGGCATCGGAGCCGGGGCATCGACGACGAAGGTGCGGGCCGAGAAGGATTCCATCGGCTCGATACCCTGCGTGGTGCGTGCGAGGGCCGCGCGCTGTTGCGTATGGGCAGAAGCCTGCTGAGGATAGGCGGGGGGCGGCGTGTAGGATTGCCGGGTGTAGCTCTGTTCAGGTGCCGCGCCGGGGACAGGCTGATTGACGATCTCGATCATGGCACTGCCCGCATTGATGGTCTGCGAGGGGGTCTGGCTGTTCACGACGAATTGCTGCGGCTCGGCAATGCGGGCGGAGGCGACGCGCGTACCGGTGCCGATGACTTCCAGCTCGGCGAGGGCGGTTCCTGCATTGGTGGCACAGGCATTCGCGATATTGGGATCACCGCCGGGCTGGGCTTCCAACCGCCAGCAATCATAGGCGGCCTGTGCCCGCGCGGCGAGTTCGGGCGAGCCTGTCCGCGCGCCCTTGCTGAAGCTGTTGAGCAGGCGAATGCGGGCTGCGGCGATGCCCTCGCTGCTGCCTTTCGACATGCCGGGATCGGCGAGCTTGCCCTCCACGGCCATGATGGCGCGCAGGGAGTAGAAATCCGATCGCTCGAAATCGGCACGGTCATAGGCATTCGTGGCCAGTTCGAGATATCGCTGGCGCAGGGCCTGTGCGAAGGCGCGTTCCTCGGTCAGGCGCAGGAATGTCGGTTCGTCATTCATAATGGCGTGCATTCCGCCCTGAGCGGCGCAACCGGCGAGGGCCGCTGCGAGGGCTATAGCGGTAGCGGCCCGGACGAAACCCGTTTCGAAACGGGACGGTGGTGTGCGAAATTCAGGCATCTTGGGCTCACTTCCTTTTCAGACCAACGGCCAGAGGCCACATCTGCCAGGGACAGGAGCAAGAGCGATGCCAGAATCAGAAAAGGCCGGAACACCCCGGTTCCGGCCTTTGCGATTCAGTGTGGCACAGGAGGGGGCGTCAGTCGGCTGCGTCATCCTCGAACCGCAGGGCGACGAAGCGGACATCGCCCCGGCGGCTGACCAGCAGCAGGACGGAGCTTTTGCCGTCGGTCTTCTGGGCAGCGACCCGTGCGGTCACCTCGTCGGGCGTGGAGACCGCTTCCTGTGCGACCTCGACGATCACGTCCCCCCGGCGCAGACCTTTCCTGGCGGCGGCGCTGGTGGAATCCACATCGGTGATGAGGACGCCTTCCTGATCGGGCTTGATCTCGTAGGTCTCGCGCAGCTTGCGATCCAGATCGGAGAGGGTCATGCCGAGGACGACCTCGCCGCTTTCCTCGACTTTTTTCTCGTCTTCCTCGTCGCCGGTGACGGCATTGCCCTCGGCATCGAGCAGTCCGACGGTGATCTTGAGTGTCTGGGTCTTGCCCTTGCGGGAGACGATCATGCGGACGGTATCGCCCGCCGGGGTCTCGGCCACGGCACGGGGCAGGTCGCGCATTTCCTCGATATCCTTGCCGTCGAAGGACAGGATCACGTCGCCGATCTCGACACCGCCCTCGGCGGCGGGGCCTTCATCGGTGACATCCTCGACAAGGGCACCCATGGGCTTTTCAAGGTCGAGACCTTCGGCAAGCTCCTCGCTGACCTCACGGATGCGGACGCCGATCCAGCCGCGCCGGATCTCGCCGAATTCACGAAGCTGGTCCACGACATTCATGGCGATGGCGGCGGGAACCGAGAAGCCGACCCCGACGGAGCCGCCTGTCGGGGAATAGATCGCGGTGTTCACGCCGATGACGTCACCGTCCATGTTGAACAGCGGGCCGCCCGAGTTGCCCCGGTTGATCGCCGCATCGGTCTGGAGAAAGTCGTCATAGGGGCCGGAATTGATATTGCGGTTCCGGGCCGAGATGATCCCGGCGGAGACGGAGCCGCCCAGACCGAAGGGGTTGCCGATGGCGATCACCCAGTCACCGACGCGGGCCGCATCGCTGTCGCCGAAATTCACGAAGGGAATCGGCTCGCTCGGCTCCTCGGTCAGCTTGAGGACGGCGAGGTCGGTCTTGGGATCGGTGCCGACCAGTTCGGCATCGAGCGAATCCCCGTTGGGGAAGTTGACGACGATCTCGTCGGCATTCTCGATGACGTGGTTATTGGTGACGATGAAGCCCTTGGGGTCGATCACGAAGCCCGATCCGAGGGACTGTACCTTGCGGGAGGAAGGGCCTTGCCCGCCGCGCTTGTCGAAGAAGTCCTTGAAGAATTCCTCGAAGGGCGACCCCTGGGGCAGTTCGGGAATCTTCGGCCCGATATTGGGGCGCTTGACCGTCTGGGATGTCGAGATGTTCACCACCGCAGGGCTGAGACGCTCCGCGAGGTCGGCGAAGCTGGTCGGGACGGCGCGCGCATTGGCGACCTGCGCGAAGACAAAACCCATCAGCAGGATCAGGGACGCGAGGGCGACCTTGAAAGCGACAGGGATCGCGGGTTTCGTTGCAGCAATGGCGGCTGTTTTCTCGTGCTTCATGTTGGTTCCCGATCAGTTTCGTGCGCTGTACAAAAAGCCGTCGGCTTCTGTGTTGCCTACATGAGGTAGGTTTTCAACCGCCCACGAACAAGTCACACAGACGCGATTTGAGAAAGGATACGGGGTGAGGACCGGAAAAACGCCCCCGCCGTGAAGCGGGGGCGCGGTTATCATTCGTTGGCCGTGGCTCCGTTACGATCCCGCAGATATTCGAAGAAGTCCGAATCCGGCGACATCACGATGCTGGAGTTGTTCCCCTGAAGTGCGCCCTCATAGGCCTGGAGCGATCGCTGGAACGAGAAGAACTCGATATCGCGGCCATAGGCATCGGCGAAGATCGCGTTACGCTCGGCATCGGCAACACCCATGCGCGTCGTGGCCTCGCGCCGTGCCTCGGCAACCAGTTCGACCGCCTGCTTCTCGGCGATAGCCCTGATCTTGCGGGCTTTTTCCTGACCGTCAGCGCGCAGGCCGAGGGCGATGGCGTTACGGTCCTGAACCATGCGGTTATAGGTGGCCTCCAGCGTCTGGTCGGGCAGGAACCATGTGCGGATACGCACATCGACCATCTGCACGCCCAGCTTTTCGGCCTCGCCGCTGGCCAGACCGTTGATGCGTTCGAGGATATCCTCGCGCTTGCCGGACAGCACGGCATCGGCGGATTCCGAACCGAGTACCTTACCCACACTGTCGCTCAGCAGTTTTTCAAGCCGGGGCAGGGCACCGTCAACATCGCCGACCGCTTCGCGGAAACGCTGCGGGTTGGCGATTTTCCACCGGGCGAAGGCGGCGGCGACGCGGCGCTTGCCGTCTTCGGGCAGAATCGTGACCTCGCTCGTCTCCAGCGGCAGGATGCGCTTTTCATAGACGATCTTGGTGTTGAACGGCGCGGGCAGTTTGAATTGCAGGCCCGGCTCGGTGATCGTGCGGTCCACCTTACCGAAGGCGAGGACCAGTGCCTGCTCACGCTCGTCCACGATGAAGACCGTGGACCAGATCAGCAGGAGGAGGGCGACGAGTGCGCCGCCGATGATACGACCCTTCGTCATTACTGGTCCCTCTGTCTGTTGCCGCTGCTGTTGCGTCCGAGTTCATTGAGGGGCAGGTACGGCACCACGCCGCTGCCACCTGATCCGCCGCCGACAGATTCGTCGAGGATGATCTTGTCGATCCCACCGAGAACCCGCTCCATCGTCTCCAGATAGAGGCGCTGGCGCGTGACTTCCGGGGCCTTGGCATATTCTTCCTGAATCGCCTTGAAGCGGGCTGCCTCCCCTTCCGCATCCTTGACGACGCGGGCGGTGTAGCCGTCGGCATTTTCCAGAAGCTGTGCGCTTTCGCCTCGGGCATCCGCGAGTTTCTGGCGGGAATACCCTTCTGCCTGAAGCTGGAGGGCCTCCTGTTCCTGCGCGGCCTTGGTCACGTCATCGAACGCCTCGACCACGAGCGCGGGGGGCGCGACGGAGACGAAGTTGACACGGATGACGTTGATTCCGGCCTCGTAGCCGTCGAGGGTCGTCTGAATCAGGCTCTGCACCTGCGTCGTGATGATGCCGTCACGGTTGAGGACCGGCTGAATCTCGGAGCGGCCAATGACCTCGCGAATCGATGCCTCGGACACCGCTTCGATGGTCTGTTCCGGGGCGGCGAGATTGAAGAGATAATCGGCGGGATTCGCGATGTTCCAGTCGATCTGGAAGTTCACGTCCACCACGTTCTCGTCGCCGGTGAGCATCAGGCCCTCGTCGCGCACCGCGCCGCCGCCGCGACGGCTGGAGCGGACGGCATTGATGCCGATGCTGACGTTGCGCTCGTCGGTGACCTGCAGGGTTTCATGGGTCTGGATCGGCCAGAAAGCCATGTTCAGACCGGGTGCGCGCGGGGGCGGGGAATACTCGCCCAACGTAAGCACGATGGCCTTTTCGTTGGTCTCGACCTGAAAGACGGAAGCATAGAGCCACAGGCCCACAGCGGCGATGATGCCGATGCCGATCAGTACCTTGCCGGGAAGCGGCTGTCCGTCGCCCGGTCCACCGCCCCCGCGCGAGACAGCGCGGCGAAAACGTTCCTGTCCCTGACGGAACAGCTCGTCAAGATCGGGGGGCTGCTGGCCGTTGCCGCCGGGGCCTCTGCCGCCCCCGCCGCCGCCGCCTTGCGGACCACTGCCCCACGGGCCTTTGCCATTACCGCCGCCGCCGCCGCCACCGCCGGACGATCCGCCGCCGCCCCAGGGACCGCCGGAATTGTTGCTCCAGGGCATATGCGCTCCTTCATTAGCCTTCGTCGCGCGAGGGATCGCGCGAATTTCGTGCATCGTTCTAGGGGTGAAGCCGCGCCGGTTCAACGCGACTCTCGCCAAGGCCCCTGATTTGGGGCATAGAAGCGCCCCGCGCAAGATCGTGCGACCCTTTGGACGCATTCCTGCGGCTTCGAGAGGAGATTTCAGATGCCCGAAGCGGTGAGCGCGCAGCTCTACCTGACGTTGGATATTGCCGAGACCGCCCGACTCGACTCGCTGCTGGATGCCGCGAAACCGGCCTGTGTGCGGCTCATGGTGGCCGATGGCACGGGGCGGGAGGCGGCGGCGGCCTGTGTCGCATCGTGCCACGGGCGCGACATTCCGCTGCTGATCGCCGGGCCTGATGATATCGCCGTGACCATGGCGCGCGCGGTCGGGGCCGACGGGGTCCATCTCATGAATGCACCGAAGGCCGTGCCCTGGGTGCGCGGCGAACTCGGCGAGACGGTCATTGTCGGCATCGACCCCGGCCCCCTGCGCCATGACGCCATGATCGCGGCGGAGAGCGGCGCGGATTACGTATCGCTGGCCCCGGACTGGACCGACGATGCCGTACCGGACGAGATCGCATGGTGGGCGGCGATGATCGAGACACCGATGGTGGTGGAGAATGCCGCCGGTGCAGCCCGCGCGCGATTGCTGCGCGACGTGGCCGATTTCGTGGTGGCCGGAATGGATGATGCGGTTGCGGTCTCGAATGCCCTGAGCGCGGGTTGAGCGTTTTCCATGCTGTCCTATCAACATGGCTATCATGCGGGCGGCCCCGCCGATCTGCATAAGCATGTCGCGCTTGCCGGTCTGCTCGCGCTGCTGACACGCAAGGCGCGGCCTCTGACCTATATGGAAAGCCATGCGGGGCGGGGCCTCTACGATCTTGCCGGGGCGCAGGCGGCCAAGACCGGCGAATGGCGGGCGGGCATCGGCAGGGCGGCGCGTCGGGAAGGGCCGTTCTGGCAGGCGCTCGACGCCGTGCGGGCCGCGCATGGGGAGACGGCCTATCCCGGCTCTCCCGCGCTGGCCCGTGCGCTGTTGCGCCCGACTGACCGGATGATCCTGATGGAACTGCATCCGGCAGAACATGGCGCATTGGTCGAGGCGCTGGGCGGGCCGGGGGTCGATATTCACCGCCGGGACGGGCGCGAGGGGCTGCTGGCCCTGTCGCCGCCGAAACCCCGCCGGGGCCTTGCGCTGATCGACCCCAGCTATGAGCGCAAGGAGGAATATGACGAGACGGCCACCTTCGCCCTCGCCCTTGCCCGCAAATGGCCCGAGGCCGCGATCATGGTCTGGTATCCGCTGCTGCCCGCCGCGCGCCATGTCGGGATGGTCAAACGTCTGCGCGATGCGGCACCCGCCACGCTGATCGGTGAAACGAGTTTTCCCGCCCATGGGGGCCGCAAGGGCGGCATGACCGGCTCCGGGCTTGCCCTGCTGAACCCGCCTCACGGAGGGCGGGAAATTCTCGGCGATTATCGTCTGAATGAGAATACTGAATAATTTTTTTATTTTTCATTTTACACCGACGCGAGAAACCATAGGTTGCTCCACAAAGTTTTGTAGTGGGGGATTGACCGTGGAACATGCGACGCGGACGGGATGGGCGGCTTTTGTCGTCAAGACCCGCTGGCTCTGGATCGTGCTGGGCCTGGCGCTGACGGTGGCGATGGGGGCCGGGCTGGGGAAACTGGGCTTCAATCCCGATGCCCGCGTCTTCTTTGCGGCGGAAAACCCCGACCGGATCGCGCTGGACCGATTCGAGGCCGAATTCGCGAAGGACGACAATCTCATCCTCGTGATGAACGCGGCGGAGGGGGGGCTGTTCGAGCCTGAGATCCTTGCCGCCATAGGCGACCTGACCGGGAAGGCGTGGCTGTTGCCCCATGTGCGCCGGGTCGATTCGCTGACCAATTTTCAGCATACCTATGCCATCGGCGATGAGATGATCGTCAGTGATCTTGTCCCGGACCCCGCCAATGTGACGCCCGAGGTGGCGGCGGCGGCGAGGGAAATCGCGCTGTCGCGGCCCGAGCTGTTGCATTCGATGATCGACCCGGCAGGGCGCTACGGCTCGATGCAGATCATGTTCCGCCTGCCCGGAAAAAACCCGGCAATCGAAGTGCCGATGATCGTGGCCGAGGCGCAGGCGCTGGCCGCTGCATTCCGGGAACAGCATCCGGGTATCGAGCTGCGGCTGACCGGATCGGTGATGGTCAATAACCAGTTCGCCGTATCCGGGCAGGAGGACGGCAAGTCGCTGACGCCGCTGATGTTCGGGGCGATCCTGCTGATCGTGTTCCTCGCCTTCCGCTCGCTGGCGGGCGTCCTGATGACGGTTTCGGTGATCGCGATGTCGGCGATCATCGGGCTGGGCGCGCTGGGATGGTCCGGGGTGGCGCTCAATTCGGTGACGGTTCTCGCCCCCCTCATCATCATGACGCTTGCCGTGGCCAGCGTGGTGCATGTGCTGGCCAGTGTGCGGCAGACGATGGTGGAGACGCCTGACCGCAGAGAATGGGCGCGGGTGGCGCTGGATGAGCATGGGGCCGAGATCGCGATCGCCTGCATCACCACGGCCATTGGCTTTCTCGCGCTGAATTTCTCGATTTCGCCGCCTTTCCGGGAACTGGGCAATGTTGTCGCCGTGGGCGTGATCGGGGCGATGTTCCTGACGCTGACCTTCCTGCCTGCCCTGATCGCGATTATCCCGATGAAGCGGCGTGAGGCGCTGGCCTCCACCGACCGGATCATGGCCCCGCTGGCGGAATTCGTGATCGGCTGGCGCAAGCCGCTGCTGGTCGGGATGAGCCTGCTGGTGGTCGGGCTGGCCTCGGGTATTCCGCGCCTGTCGCTGGAGGATGATTTTGTCCGCTATTTCGATGACCGCTACGAGTTCCGCCGGGATACGGACTATTACGAGCGGAATCTGGGGGGCCTCAATATCCTCGAATACGCGCTGCCCGCCGGGCGCTCGGACGGCATCAACGATCCGGCGTTCCTCGCGGATGTGAAGGCGCTCACGGAATGGCTGCGCGCGCAGCCGGAGGTCACCAATGTCCGCTCCCTGACCGACGTGATCCAGCGGCTGAACATGAACATGCATGCCGATGATCCGGCGATGATGAAGCTGCCCGCCGATGATCAGGCCGCCGCGCAGTTCCTGTTCCTCTACGAGCTGTCGCTCGGCTATGGCATGGATCTGACCGATCAGATCAATATCGACCGCTCGGCGATGCGGATTTCGGTCGCGATGGCCGAGGTGACGACCAAGGAGATGCTGGCTCTCGATGCGAGGGTGCAGGACTGGATGGCGACGAATGCGCCCGATATCGCGGTCACGCCGACCGGGATGAGCCAGGTGTTCAACCTGATCGCCTATCGCGATGTGCGGGCGATGCTGCTCGGCACGGTGCTGGCGCTGATCGCGATATCGGCCCTGTTGCTGCTGGTCCTGCGCGACGTCAGGCTGGGCATCATCAGCCTGATCCCGAACCTCGTTCCGGCGGCCATGGCCTTCGGTATCTGGGGGTATTCGGTGGGGGCGGTGACGCTGGCCATTGCGGTGGTGATCGCCATGACGCTGGGGATCGTGGTGGATGACACCGTGCATTTCCTCGCCAAATACAAGGAAGGCAAACGCCGGGGCATGACCCCGGAGGATGCCGTGCGCTACACCTTCTCGAAAGTCGGCATGGCCTTGTTCGTCACGACCTTCGCCCTTGTGGTGGGTTTTGCGATCCTGTCCACATCCGGCTTTGCGGTGAACGGCGATATGGCCAAACTGACCGCGATGACGATTTCCCTCGCGCTGGTAGCCGATTTCCTTCTGCTGCCCGCGCTGCTCATCACCATCGACAGGAGAGAGACGATGACCGCTCCCGCTGCCGCCACCGCTGCCCTTGCCGCCCTTGTCGGCTTCGGCGTGTTCACCGCCCCGACGCCCGCCGCCGCACAATCGGCGGAGGAGAAGGGCCTCGCCATTGTGCAGGAAGCCGAACGCCGCGATCTCGGCTGGGGTGATTTCACCAATGACGGCGAGATGATCCTGCGCGATTCGGGGGGCAACGAGACCCGCCGCATCTGGCGCGGCATGAGCTATGAGCGCGATGCGCGGGCGGGGGAGGGGGACTGGTCCGTGATCGTCTTCTCCTCGCCGCGCGATATCGCCGGAACCGCGACGCTGACCCAGGCGAAGATCGAACCGAGCGATGACGACCAGTGGCTTTATCTTCCGGCGGTCAAGCGGGTGAAACGGATTTCCTCGTCCAACCGCACCGGCAAGTTCGTCGGGTCGGAATTCTCCTTCGAGGATCTCGGGTCGCAGGAGGTGGAGGACAATACCTATCGCTGGCTGCGCGACGAACCCTGTCCGACCGCGCCCGGCCTGACCTGCCATGTCATCGAGGGCTATCCGAAGAATGCGCGCTCGGGGTATTCCAAGCGCACGACCTGGGTGGATAATCAGGAGTTCCGCCTGCACAAGACGGATTTCTACAACCGGCGCGGCGATCTGGAGAAGACACTGACGGCGACCGGCCACCAGCAGTATGTGGGCAAATACTGGCGTCCCGCACGGCTCGACATGCAGAATGTGCAGACCGGCAAATCGACCACGCTGCTCCAGACCAATTACAGTTTCGGCACGGGTCTCGGCGAAGGCGATTTCAATGCCCAGCGCCTGCCCCGCCTGTCGCGGTAGGCGCGGATGCGGGCGCCGTCGCTACAGCCTGTGCTCGATGCCGGGGGAGAAGGAAGATGATGCTACGTAATGCGCCCGCGATCATGGCGCTGGCCCTGATGAGCGCCCCTGCCCATGCGGGCGGGGAACTGCTCGGAGCCGATTTCGCGGAACTGCGCGGGG
The DNA here is from genome assembly GCA_937922185.1 of uncultured Neomegalonema sp. Classification (GTDB taxonomy): domain Bacteria; phylum Pseudomonadota; class Alphaproteobacteria; order Rhodobacterales; family Rhodobacteraceae; genus JAHDDY01. The sequence goes on along the minus strand of CAKZUT010000160.1, from coordinate 3,583 downwards.
AGGCGTCGGTCGAGACGATCCTGTTCCCGGAAGACCCGCTCTTTGCGGGGCAGGAGCATAACAGCCTGTCCTTTGCCATAGAGCCGACCGGCACGCTGGAATGGAACGGGGTCGAGGGCCTCGGCGGGGCCGATGTGACGGCGACCCTGCGCCCCTTCCTTCGGATCGACACGCAGGACGGGGAGCGCACTCATTTTGACCTGCGCGAGGCCAAGGTCGATCTGCGCTTCGGCGATACCGACGTGACCATCGGCTCGGATATCGTGTTCTGGGGCAAGACCGAGGTGGATCAGCTCGTGGACGTCGTCAACCAGGTCGATGGGGTCGAGGGGACAGACGGCGAGGACAAGCTGGGCCAGCCGATGGTTGCCGTGCGCCGCATCGTGGAGGTCGGCGATTTCAGCGGACAGGCCAGCGCCTTCTACTTCCCTTATTTCCGCGAGCGGACGTTCCTCGGCGAGGAGTCGCGCCTGCGCCCGGCCCTCGTGGTCGATGGCGACGACGCGCGCTACGAGTCGGGCGCGGAGGAATGGACGCCCAGCTTCGCGGCGCGGCTGGCGGGCTTCTACGGCGATTTCGATGTCGGCATCCACGCCTTCCACGGCCTCAGTCGCGATCCGGCCTTCGAGGTGAACGGCGTGGCCTTTACCGGTGGACAGCCCGTCCCCACCAGCCTGCGCCCCGTCTATGGCCGCATTTCGCAGATCGGCTTTGACGGCCAGTACACATCCGGCGCGACGCTGTGGAAGGCCGAGGCCATAGGCCGTCTCGACCAGCGCAACCTCGCCTTCGAGAAGGAGGATTACGCCGCCGTCATCGCCGGGCTGGAGCACACGCTCTACGGCATCGCGGAAACCAATGCCGATTTGGGCCTCATCGCGGAATATGCCTATGACAGCCGGGGCCGCCGGGCGCTGACCCCCTTCGAGAACGACCTCGTCCTCGGCGCGCGCCTTGCCCTGAACGACGCGCAGGATACCTCCGCGCTGTTCACGGCGGCGGTCGATACCGAAACGGCGGAAACCGTATTGCGGCTGGAGGGCGAGCGGCGGCTGGGCGACAGCTTCAAACTGGAGATCGTCGGGCAGGCCTTCCTGAATACCGATGACAGCTCCTTCCTCAATGATCTGCGGGATGACCATTCGCTCCGCATCACGTTGTCGGCGTTCTGGTGAGCATGGACGGGCATCCTTTCGTCATCCGGGGCGATCTGTCGGAGACGCAGGCGGAAATCGTGCGCCATGCGGCGCTGCTGTTCGGGCAGTTCGGCTACACGAAAACCAATATCGGCGAGATCGCCGAACGGGTCGGCATGTCGCCGGGAAACCTCTATCGCTATTACCGCAACAAGCAGGCCATCGGGGAAGAGGTCGTCCGCTGTTATCTCAGCCAGTCCGAGACGGTGATGACCGAGGCCGTAGCCGCGAAGGCCGGCGCAGAGGCGCGGCTGCGCGCGATGTTCGAGGTGGGAATCGACAGCCTGCTCGTGGCCATTCGCGAGCATCCGAGGATGCTGGAACTGGCCGATATGATCTGCGCCGGGGACAGCGATATTCTGCACACGCATATCGAATGGAAGATCGGCATGTTCGAGATGCTTCTGCGCGAGGGGGTGGCGGAGGGCCTGTGGCGGGTAGACGATCCGCCCGCGCTGGCCGAAACCCTGCTGGATGCCACCCGCTCGTTCTGGACGCCGATGAGCGTAGCCTATCTCGACCCCGCCGGTGTTCCCGACCGGGTGCAGGGCGTGCTGGACGTGATCCTCGCCGGAATCCGGGCGTAGGGCCTTACAGGCGGCGGAATTATCCCTTGCCCCGGATCAGGTCGATCTGATCGACCACGACCTTCGCCTGACGGGCGGAGGCGATGTCGATGAGTTTGCCGTCGAGCACCGCCGCTCCCTGACCGGCCTTTTCCGCCTCGTCCATCGCGGCAAGGATGGCGCGGGCGCGGGCGACGATCTCGTCCGAGGGGGTAAAGACCTCATTGGCGAGGGCGATCTGTTTCGGGTGGATCGCCCATTTGCCGACACAGCCGAGAATGGCCGAGCGCCGTGCCTGAGCGCGGAAGGCGTCATCATCCGAGAAATCGCCGAACGGCCCGTCCACGGGCAGGATGCCGTATTGGCGGCAGGCCGCGACCATCCGCACGACCGGATAGTGCCAGGGATCGGCGGGGAAGGTGTCGCGCGCCGCTCCCGGCTCTCCGTCGGCCAGCATGTCATAGCCCGCCTGCGTGCCGCCGATGCCTGTGACCTGCATCCCCATGGAAGCGGCGTAATCGGCGACGCCGAAGCTCATGGAGTGCAGGCGCGGGGTGGCCTGAGCGATGGCATCGACATTCTGCGCGCCCGCCGCCGTCTCGATGATGATCTCGAAACCGATGGGTTTTTTGCGCCCCTTCGCGCGCTCGATGGCCGTGACGAGGGCATCGACGGCATAGAGGTCTTCGGCATAGCCGATCTTAGGGATCATGATGAGGTCGATGCGATCCGACCCGCGTTCCAGCAACTCGACGACATCTTTGTACCAGTAGGGCGTGTCGAGGCCATTGATGCGGACGGACAGGGCCTTGTCGTTCCAGTCCACGGTATGGGTGGCGTCGATGATCGCCTCGCGCGCGGTGTCCTTGTCATTGGGCGCAACGGAATCCTCAAGGTCGAGATTGACCACATCCGCCGCCGATGCCGCCATTTTCTCAAACAGGGCCGGGCGCGAACCGGGGCCGAAAAGCTGGCATCGATTGGGCCGCGCGACGGGGGCGGGCTGGATTCTGAAACTCATGGCGAGGTCTCCATCTGCATTTGTGCAGTGCAGTAGAGGCAGGGTCGGAAGAGTGTCAAGCATCTCGCGGGCAGGATATCCGCAGGGCGATCTGCCTGTGACGCGATGGCATGAAGCGGAGAAATAAATCCAGCCAGTTGTTTTTCAGTATTTCAATAATACATGCGAGATCATTTGTTCTTCAAATAATAGGTTAATCCGATACATTTGCAATATAAAAGTAATCGGCTGGTACTTCTGAGGGCAACAAGACCGACCGCCATTCATTCGTATTCGAGAGGACGTATCATGATTTCCGTTGCCGATGCTCAGCCTGAACCGACTTCCCTGCCGCACAGGCGCAGGCATCCCCGATATGAATACGAGGCATCCTGTGACCTGAAATCCGCCCGCCGGACGATGCGCGCCACGACGCGGAATATTTCGGAAGGCGGGATCTGCCTGAAATTGCAGAGTTTCGGTTCCGTGGACCTTGGGGATGTCATCGCGATCGAGATGCCGGACTTTCCGCTGATAAACGGCACGGTGGCATGGACGAATAACAGGATCGTCGGGGTCGAGTTCATCGACAGTATTCGCGATACGCCGGAAATCCGCGATCTTCTGGATCGTCTGGCGGGCCATTGAAGCCGCCGACAGGATCATGCCCGTGAGAGTGTGATACCAACCGCCTTTATGGCTGACCGTTACTGCGCTTCCCCGGATGCTGCGCGGGACGCAGTCCTGCGCTGCTGGTCCGGGGTCTCTCCGCGTCAGAACCCGGCCCCGGACCAGCACAGCAACATTGCATGTTGCAGTGC
>CAKZUT010000159.1 GCA_937922185.1 uncultured Neomegalonema sp. | reverse complement strand
GTGAGGTCGAAGACTACGCGTTGACCATTGCCAGCGGTCCGCCGACCCCGTTCGTGGGTATCCTTCCGTCGGAACTTTGTCAGGTTACGGCTTATGGCTGGCTTGATGCCCACCCCCTCGGTATGCCTTCAGGCGAGACCTCGCCGCCATATGATATCGTGTCGGGTGAATGGTACTGGGATGCGCTGGGTCTGCCTCGCCGCTCCGATGCGCGCCTGCCCGCTCCAACGCTGAGTTACGATTATTCGTCGGCTTTGCCCGAACTGGATTCGACCAATTCGAATTCCGGGGCGAACGAAGCATGGGAACTGGTCGAGCGGATCGAAGGCATACCGGGCAGCACCTCTTCGCTCACCTTCGTGGATGGCGGCGGTGTGGAACACAGTGTTTACACCATTGAAGATGACAGCGGGGCCGTCCTTGTGCGCTATCCGGCTGCTCCGTTCACCTCGATACGCGGTGATGCGTCAACAACGCTCAACTTCACCTTCCCGGCGAGCGGTGTTGTCTACAGTCGGATGCGGTTTGCGGATTATCAGACCGCGCATAACTCGCCGCGTACACAGAACTGTCGGTTCCGTGATTTCGCCGATGCACCTGCGGTCTTCGGCAATGCCTTCCATCTGATCCGCAGCGGTATTCGGATAGGCGGTGTCAATAACGCCGAGGCCAGCGGTTACGAAGATGCGGATGCCAATGCGGATACGAGCGATGAAGGGGTAACAATTCCACCTCTGACACCGGGTACCTCCGCCACCATCATCGTCAATGTAACCGGCGCCAACGGCGCGCTGAATGCATGGATCGACTGGGATGGTTCCAATGCCTTCGACACCCCGGTCGAGCATGTTGCGATCGACCTTCAGGACACCGATGGAGATGGTCAGATCAGCGTTATGGTGAACGTACCGGCCTGGGCGACCACGAACCAGACCTTCGCCCGTTTCCGCTGGTCCACCGATTTCAATATCGGGCCGACGGGCGGAGCATATGACGGGGAAGTAGAGGATTATGCGATCACGCCGGGCGCAGCCATACCGATGCTGTCAGGCCGCGTCTTCCTCGACAACGGAACCGGAGCACTGGCTCATAACGGAGTCGTCGATAGCGGCGAGACGGGCGGAAACTTCGCCACCATCGCGCTCTACGAGACGACGGGCAACACGCTTCTGTCCGAGGCAACGGTCGATCCCGCCGGCAACTGGACCGCATCCCTGCCCGCAGGGTTCTCGGGTGAGGTACGGCTGGAGACAACGCCGGTGAACGGCATGAGGACGATCTCGGAAAATGTCGGCTCCCTGCCGACGCCCGTGAACCCGAGCGGCAGCGATGGCACCTACACCTTCACTGCCATGGCCGGGACCAGCTATGGAGGGCTGAATATCGGCCTGATCCCCGAGCCGACCCTGACTCAGAGCCAGACCGCCTCCATAACCGCAGGTCAGGTCGTGCAGCTCAGGCATGTCTACACGGCCACGACCACCGGCACCGTTGATTTCTCACTGTCCGATCCTGTCGCCAGCCCGGCGGGGGCCTTCTCCTCGGCGATCTTCGAGGATACGGATTGCGACGGCTCCGGCGACCTGATCATGCCCGCGAACCGGGCCGTGAATGCGGGTGACACGGTTTGCATGGTCGTGCGGACACAGGCCTCCTCGGGGATCGGGTCAAGCGCGAGCTATACCTACACCCTCGGGGCCACGACGCTGTATGCCGGAACCGGGGTCACCGGAACGGTCACGAACCAGGACACGCTCGGAGCGGGCACCGGCAACGATGTCGTGCTGGAAAAGCGGGTGACGAACATCACCAAGGCCACCCCCGAGGGCACATCCAACAGCGCCGATATCGGAGACGTTCTGCGATACCGGCTGATCGTGACCAACCCCGGCACAGGACCGGCCAGCAATGTAGTCATCTACGACCAGACGCCCGTATACACGGCGCTGGAGGCGGCAGTGCAAACACCGGTTGTCGTGGCGTCGGGGCTGTCCTGCAACCTGACCACACCGGCCAGCGGCAATACCAACGGCTATACCGGCCCGTTGCAATGGGACTGTACGGGAACGCTCACGCCCGGCTCCTCCGGTTCGGTTACCTTCGATGTCCGCATCGTGCCGTGATGAAAGTCTCCTTCTCCCGCAGCGGCCCCGTGCCGTAGCGGGAGAAGGACAACCGGTCAGGCGGATGGTGCCGCTTTTCCGTGTCGTGCCGCCGCCGTGACGATCTCAGGCGGATCGAAGGCGGTAACAGGAGGCGGCTCACCCGCATATTTCTCGACCTCCACAAGGCAGGAATGGGCTGTCGGCCCCTGCCCCAGTCGCGAGGTGCCCCGATCCGGGGTCAGGACATTCGGGTTACCGTGCTTGCACATCGAAGACGGGTCACCGGGGATTTCGGGATCGTACCATGCACCGGTGCTGACCTGCAGGACGCCGGAACGGATCGTATCGCTGAGGGTCGCGGTACACAGACATGCGCCCCGGTCATTGAAGACCCGCACGGTGTCACCCTCCCCTATACCCCGCGCCGCCGCATCATCGGGGTTCATCACCGCCGGTTCGCGGCCCTTGAGCTTGCCTGCGCGACTGACCGATCCGTGATCGAGCTGCGAATGCAGCTTATCGGCAGGTTGATTGGAGATGAGGTGCAGCGGCCAGCGACCGACCGCGCCCAGCCACTCGCGCGGCGCACGCCAGACCGGATGGCCGGGACAATCATCATAACCGAACGCAGCGACTTTTTCGGAGAAAATCTCGATCTTCCCGCTCGGGGTCGCCAGAGCATTCGCTACCGGGTCTTCGCGATAGGGACGCAACATGACGGTCGGCTCGTCAGGAGGCGGGTTCCGGTGCCAGCCCGTCTCGCGCAGCGCGTCCAGCCCCGGCATCTCGCGCCCCTGCTCGGCCACGCGCTGGCGTGTGAGATCATAGATCCAGCGTATCCAGTCCTCCGGTTCGCGCCCTTCGGTGAAGGCCTCCTCCACACCCATGGCGCGGGCGATGCCCCGAAAGGTGGCATGGTCATCACGGGCAAGGCCGGGAGCCTCCGCCACCTTGTCCATCGCGATGACGTAGGGGTCGCGCAGCGACAGCGCGATATCGGCCCGCTCAAGCGGTGTGGTACAGGGCAGGACGATATCCGAATGCCTGGCCATGGCATTCCAGCACCAGTCATTGACCACGATGGTCTCGGGCTTGCGCCACGCGCGCAGCATCCGCCCGATATCCTGATGGTGATGAAACGGGTTCCCCCCCGCCCACCAGACGAGGCGGATATCGGGATATGTCAGGCGATGGCCGTCATAATCGACTTCCTCGCCCGGATGCAGCAACATATCGGAGATACGCGCAACGGGGATAAAATCAGGAACCGGGTTCGTCCCCTGTGGCAGCGACCCGCCGGGCATCTGCGCGTAATGGCACCCGATCGAATTTTCCGCGCTGTACCCGAAGCCGAAACCGCCTCCCGGCAAGCCGATCTGCCCCAGCATTGACGCGATGGCGATGGCGGCCCAGAATGGCTGTTCCCCGTGATCCTGCCGTGTCAGGGACCACGCGACCGAGATCATCGTGCGCCCCTGCGCCATGCGGCGGGCAAGATCGCGGATCGTCTGCGCCTCCAGCCCGCTGATCGCGGCGGCCCAGTCGGCATCCTTCGGCTCACCATCGCTTTCACCGGTCAGATACGCGGCGAAGCGGTCGAAGCCGGTCGTATAGCGGTCGAGGAACGCGGGATCGTGCAGACCTTCAGTCAGCAATGTGTGGCCGATGGCCAGCAGGATCGCCGCATCCGTATTGGGCCGCGCAGGCAGCCACTCCGCCTCCGTCTCGTCGATCATGTCCGAGCGCAGGGGGCTGATGCTCACGAAGCGGCATCCGGCTGCCCGCGCACCCCGCATCCCGCCACGCTGAATATGGGCACCGACCCCGCCGGATTCGATCTGGCCATTCTTGATGGGTGCCCCGCCGAAGGCGACCAGAAGATCCGTATTCCCGGTGATCGATTCCCAACTCGTTGTCGTATTCAGGAACTCGCGAAAACTGCCGAGAACATGCGGGATCATCGCTTCGGCGGCGGCGAAGCTGTAGGTATGGACCGACGAGGTGAACCCGCCGATGCAGTTCAGGAACCGCTTCATCTGGCTCTGGGCATGGTGGAAGCGCCCGGCGCTCGCCCAACCATAAGACCCCGCATAGATCGCGCTGTTCCCGTGCTTCTCGATAACGCGGGACAATTCGCCCGCCAGCAGCGGCTCCAGCTCTTCCCATGTCAGGGCGACGAACCGATCCGCACCCCGCTTCTCCGGGGCCGCGCCGGGACCACCTTCCAGCCAGCTTTCGCGCACCATCGGCGCGGTAATGCGCGTCGGGCCATCCTGAACGTCGAGAATACCGGCACCGATGGGCGACGGATCAGGGTCATGCTCGAACCCGAGCATCTCGACTGCCCGTCCGTTCTCTGACCGCACCCGATAGGTGCCCCAGTGGTTCGCAGTCAGGGGCAGGCGGGGCATGGCGGGTCTCCTGAATAAGAGTTTTCCCTACCACCATTTCTCCGGTTTGGCGGTGAAGTCCAGCGCGCTTTCGAGAGCATAGGCCGTGTTCAGCAGGTCTTCCTCACCGAATGCCTTGCCGATCAGTTGCAGGCCGAGGGGCAGACCATCCGATGACAGGCCCGCCGGAACGCTGATGCCGGGCAAGCCCGCCATATTGACAGTGACCGTGAAGATGTCCTGCAAATACATTTCCAGCGGGTCGGATTTCTCGCCGAGGCCGAAGGCGGGCGACGGGGTGGTCGGTGTCAGGATCGCGTCCACCTTCTCGAAGGCCTGCTCGAAGTCGCGGTTGATAAGGCGACGGACCTTTTGCGCGCGGGTGTAATAGGCGTCGTAATACCCCGCCGAGAGAACGTAGGTGCCTATCATGATACGGCGCTTGACCTCATCGCCGAAACCCTCCGCGCGGGTCTTTTCGTAGAGTTCGGTGATGCCGTCTCCCTGAGAGAGCCGCGCCCGCTTGCCGTAGCGCACACCGTCATAGCGAGCGAGGTTGGACGAGCATTCCGCAGGCGACACGATGTAATAGGCGGGCAGCGCGTATTTCGTATGCGGCAGGCTGATCTCGACGATTTCGGCCCCCTGCGCGCGCAGGTGCTCCGCACCCTCCTCCCAGAATTTCGTGATCTCGGCGGACATGCCATCGACCGTATATTCCTTCGGGATGCCGATGCGTTTGCCCTTCACGTCGCCGGTAAGTGCAGCCTCGTAATCGGGCACGGGGATATCGGCGGAGGTGCTGTCTTTCTCGTCCACCGACGCCATGGATTGCAGCATGATCGCGGCATCGCGGACGGTGCGGGTGAACGGTCCCGCCTGATCGAGCGAGGAGGCGAATGCCACGATTCCCCAGCGGGAGACGCGCCCCCATGTAGGTTTAAGGCCGACCGTGCCGGTAAAGGCAGCGGGCTGACGGATGGAGCCGCCCGTATCCGTGCCGGTCGTCGCCATGGCCATATTCGCGGCCAGAGCCGCCGAGGAGCCGCCCGAAGAGCCGCCGGGGGTCAGCTTTGTCTCGTCCCCCTCACGCCGCCAGGGGTTGACCACGGGGCCGTAGCAGGCCGTCTCGTTCGACGACCCCATGGCGAACTCGTCCATCGACAGCTTGCCGAGCATCACCGCGCCGTCCGCCCAGAGGTTCGCGGTCACGGTACTTTCGTAGGGAGGTCTGAAATCTTCGAGAATGTTCGACCCGGCCTGCGAGCGGATACCGTTCGTACAGAACAGATCCTTGATCCCCAGCGGGATACCGCACAACGACGGCGCATCACCCGCCGCCAGCCGCGCGTCGGCGGCCTGCGCCTGCTCACGCGCCAGATCGGGCGTCTTCTCGCACCACGCATTGAGCGCATCGCCTTCCGCAACATTCCCGACGAACGCCTCGGCCAGTTCGACGGCACTGAACTCCTTCGCCCGCAGCTTGTAGCGGGCATCGGCAATGGTGAGAGACGTGAGATCGGTCATGGCGGTCCTGCGGTCTGAAATGCGAGGGCAGGTCTAGCCGGGGCGGGCGCAGGGAGCAAGCCGTCAGCGCAGAACCCGGACAACGGGTATAGCCGAATATCCAGCCACAAGCGGCAGCCGGACAGATATTCAGGGTGGAAATATTTCCAGACACCCATCGCGCATAATCAGTCAAATAAAAAAACCGGCGACCGATTTAAGCCTGAAACACGCGATATTTACGCGCTTCCTGACTGCATCGGATCGCCGATCTTTAAGCCCGCTGTCATCATCGACAGCGATTGCCGGGATTCACTTCAGAAACCGCCCGCTTTCATTTCGGAATTGATAACCAGCCTGATCCGATCCGAAGTCAAAGGAGCGAACATCCCGACGCCGAAATCGGAACGAAGAATCGAGCCGGTTGCCTTGATGCCCATCCATTCCCCTTCGTAATATGGAATGAAGGCTCCGAGCGGGTGCTCGCCCTGATGCACGAGTTCGACATCCAGCGTAATCGGCTTGGTCGTGCCCTTGATCGTGAGGTCGCCTTCCACCTGAAGACCGCTTGCCGAAATCTGCTTTACGCCGGTCGAGACGAAGCTGATTTCAGGATGTTCCTCAACCTCGAAGAAATCCTTGGAACGCAGGTGTTTATCGAGACCCTCAACACCCGTGTTGATGCTGCTGCTCTCGATCGTGACGCTGACCTTGGTTGCGTCCTTATCGTCCTTGTCGAAATCGACGGTCCCGACAACCTTGTCCCAACGACCGGACTGCTCGGAAACACCCGCATGATCCCAGAAGAAGCGAACATCCGTATGTCCCGGATCAAGGTGAAAGGTATCGGCCAGCGCCGGAGTGGCGATGAACAGACAAGCCGCGAATGCCTTGAGAGCCAAATTCCGCATAATGGAACCCCATGTTTCCAGGTAAATCAGGCGGACAGGCTTGGGGATTGTCAGAACAGACAGCAACACACAAGGGTGTGAGAGATGTGTGATCGCGATCCGGCCTCGCATCGGCAGGTAAGCCCGGTCCTTACTCAACCACCTTGGGCACCGCGAAGAAGCCTTCCCGTGCATCGGGGGCATTGGTGAGAATGTCCTCGCGACGATTTCCGTCAGTCACGACATCCTCGCGGCGTTTGAGCCGCATGGGCACGGCGGACGTCATGGGTTCGATGCCGGTAACATCGACTTCCTGCAATTGTTCCACCCAGTCGAGAATGCCCGACAACTCTTTCGCGAAAGGCTCGACCTCATGGTCTTCCACGGCGATCCGGGCGAGTTTCGCGACCTTGCGGACGGTATCGGCATCAACGGACATGGGCAGGCTCCTCAGAACTGTTCCTGTCCGTCTATCCGCTCATTCGCCGTCGATCAATTCCTCGATGCGCTCGACACGCGCGCTGTTGGCCGGATGGGTGGCGCGGTAGCCCGCATCGTCACCGACGATCTCGATCAGCCTGCGAAAGAAGGCGGCGAGGCCCACCGGATCATATCCCGCATCCCGCACCAGCCTGACGCCGAAAGCATCGGCCTCCAGCTCCTTCTCGCGAGAGAAGGACAAAGACAGAAGCAGGTTGCCCTCCAGCAGGATATTTTCGAGGATCGGGCCGGTATCCCCCGCCAGCAGAGCCACGAGAACATAGATGCCGAGCGAACGATAGACCTGCTTCAGACCATGATCCCCGACCACATGGCCGATCTCGTGCCCGAGGACACCCGCGATGACATCATCCTCCGGGAATTTTTCGGCAAAGGCATCGGTCATGATGACGGAACCGCCGGGCATGGCGAAGGCATTGGGTCCGATGGCGGGTATCGACCGGAAATCGAGGCTGTATTCCTGCCCGCTGCGGATCGAATCCTCCGGCAGAATCGCGATGAGGTCGTCGAAAATGCCGCGAATCCGGGCGCGTTCGTCCTCGGGCAGGTCGGTCGGGCCGGCGATGGTCCTGTCGAGCGCCTGTATTGTGCCCGCATCCATCGCGCCGAACAGGGGAGCGGGGGTCATGGCGATGGCGACGGCAACCATCATATCGAGACCGTATCGCCAGAAGGCCCAGATACCGGCGACCCCCGCCAGCAGCACGAGGGCGAGCCGGGGGCGAAATGCCTCCCATGCATGAAGACGGCTGGCGCGGGTATCACCCTCGATCAGCGCGATAGCCTCATGCGCGTCAGTCTCGAAGACCGATCCATCCGGGAAAGCGAGGCGGCGGGGGGCCGAGCCGATACGGTCGGAGAACGTCACCTTTTCCAGAGGAGCGGAGGTCAGCAGATCGCCGTCTGTCCCCTGTACCGTCAGATGATCTTCCCCGGCGGTGGACAGCGTGATCCGGGCACCCTCGACCATCCGCGACGTTCCGGCGGCGAAAAAGCGGCCCTGTACCCCTGGTGCCGACATTCTAAAGCCCGATATCCAGATCAAGACCCTCGATATCGCCATAGGCGTCCCCGATAGCGTTGCTCTCCTCCTGCATCGCGTTCACGAACTCGTCCAGAGAACCGCCGATCAGTATTTCAGTATGCTCCGCGAGGAAACGGGCCTTCCTGATCTGCGCCCAGGGCAGCAACAGAAACAGACTGCCGATAATGGCAATCGCATTCGTAACCACGATCCACACATATCTGAGCGGCGGGACGGTCGAGTGAAAGGCATGGGCGCCGCCAAGGGTGGTATGATTGAAAATGATGTTGCGCGTCATCGCGTAATAGAGCGCGCCTGCCGGAGCGATAACGACAAAAAGCCCGGCATATGTCGCCAGTGTCGTCCAGAGTTGGTTCGCGGGTGCCTGTGGCTCCATGGTGTCGAGCGACGCGAAAAGACCGTCGAATATGCCGCTCTGCATGAGAACGAAGCCGAGAACGGCCCCCACAACCAGCACCCAAGCAATCGCAGCCAGCGCGGCCATGTAGAATTTCGAGATCGGCGCGGCGAAGGAAAAAGGCGTCTTGCCCAACCTATGATTGTTCACGATGAAACGGCGGCGGGCGCGATCCGCATAGGGTAGCGTGGTGTACAGGGTCAGTGCCGCGAGCAGTGGATAGAGCAACGTGATTTTTGCCGCACCGCCATACTTGCCTGAAAATCCGAACCGGACATTCGACCAGCTCGACATGCGCGCATTGAAGCGCAGCGATTGCACTACCAGCCACGGCATCACGAACAGAAAAGCGAGAAAGCCCAGAACCGCGACGACCGGGATGGCCGACAGCAGGGTAAATACCACCAGCCCGGCGATCACGATCAAACGTCCGATCAGGATCTGCTTGCCCGTGGCATGATAGTCGAAATTGCGGCCGCCCACATAGGTATGCTGATAGAAATACTTCTTCTGGCGCACTTTCGCCCAGGCGGAATAGATGCTGAGGGTGATGATCGACAGCACGAAATTCACGATCCAGATGCCGAACCATTCTCGGGTATTGCCGCGAAACTCGACCTGAGCAGGCATATATGTCTGCCGGGGCAGTGGTGGCGGGGTCTGCATCATGTTTCTCCGGGCGGTGTGGATTTCTCCCTCGTAAGACATTCAGTCAGGTGCGTGAAGCCCGATTACGCGGTCAGGTAGCCGGTTGAGTCCAGCCCCCGGTGCGACGGCGCAGAAAGGGTGGCAGGGCGCGGGTATGGATCGTCCACTGGCTCTCGGCCTGACGATCTGCCTGCTCGCTGCTGATCTGCACCTCGTCAAAGCCGCAGAAACGGGCGAAGGCATATTGATCGGGTATCAGATGACCCGCCGCGCGCAGACGGCCCCGATAGCCCAGCGCCCTCAGACGGCGGGCAAGCGAGAACCCCCGCCCGTCGGCAAAACCGGGAAAGGGAATGACGATATGTGTGAGCCTGTCGAAATGACGGGGCACGGCATCGGGGTCCGCATCAAGGGGCAAGTCCAGTGCCGCCTGTCCGGTCGAGTCCGTCAGGTCATCCAGACACAGGAGAGCAAGGTCATCGTCGGGGGCAAAGCCGGTATCGGTGATAATGGGCATGGATATGGCTCCCTGGCCTGTCGGTGGAGATGATCGGCGATCACGCCGCATAGAGCGCCTGTCTGAACGGCTCCGCACCGATCCGGCGATAGGTGTCGATGAAGCGTTCAGTCTCATCCACGCGGGTATCGAGATAGGCATCGACCAGCCGCTCGATGGCAGGGCCGACCTCTTCGGCAGAGATACCCGGCCCCGCGCGCTCGCCGACGGCCATGGTCTCTGTATGATCGCCGCCCAGGGTAATCTGGTAGTTCTCGATCCCCGATTTCTCCAGCCCCAGAATACCGACATGACCGACATGGTGGTGGCCGCAGGCATTGATACAGCCAGAAATCTTGATCGTGAAATTACCGATGGCTGCGGCGCGCTCGGGAGCGGCGAACCGACGGGACAGATCCTGCGCGACGGGGATCGAACGGGCGGTCGCCAGCGCGCAATAGTCAAGACCGGGACAGGCGATGATATCCGTGATGAGGCCCGCATTGGCCGAGGCCAGACCGGCTTTTCTAAGTGCGGAGAAGATCGCCGGAAGGTCGTCTTTTCTCACATGGGGCAGGATGACGTTCTGCTCGTGGCTAATGCGGAGTTCGTCATGGCTGTACCGCTCGCCGAGAGTGGCCAGCACGCGCATCTGCGCGGTGGTGGCGTCGCCGGGAGCCTCGCCGGTGCCTTTGATCGCCACGGTGACGATGGCATGGCCGGAGGCTCGATGATCGCTCGTGTTGTTCTCGACCCATGTTTTCAGCGCCGCATCATTTGCCATGGCCACCTCCAGCGTTTCGGAGCGGTCGGGCAACACCTCGAAGGCCGGGGGAGCGAAATAGGATTCGATCCGGGCGACCTGCACCGGATCGGGCGCGACGAGGGGACCACCCTCCTCGTGCATCTGACGCTCGAACTCGGCCTCGACCTGTGCGCGCATGTCCTCGATACCGGTCTCATGAACGAGAATCTTGATACGGGCCTTGTATTTGTTATCGCGGCGTCCATGCAGATTATAGACGCGCAGAATCGCCTCCAGATACGGGAGAAGATCATCTTTGGGCAGGAAATCCCGGATCACCTTTCCGATCATGGGGGTGCGGCCCAGTCCTCCCCCGACGATGACCTCGTAACCCGCCTCCCCCGCCGCGTTCCGTAGCATCCGCAACCCGATGTCATGCGCCTTCGTCACAGCGCGGTCATTGGGTGAGCCGGTGACCGCGACCTTGAATTTCCTCGGCAGGAAGGCGAATTCGGGATGGGCCGTGGACCACTGACGGATCAGTTCCGCAGTGGGGCGCGGGTCTTCGATCTCATCCGCCGCCGCCCCGGCAAAATGATCCGCCGTGACATTGCGAATGCAGTTACCGCTGGTCTGGATGGCATGCATCTCCACATCGGCCAGCGCATCGAGAATATCGCCCACATCGGTCAGTCTGGTCCAGTTATACTGGATATTCTGGCGCGTGGTGAAATGACCGTAGCCCTCATCCCACCGCTCGGCGATCATCGCGAGGGTTCGCATCTGGCGGCTGTTCAGCGTTCCGTAGGGGATCGCAACCCGCAGCATATAAGCATGAAGTTGCAGATAGAGGCCGTTTTGCAAGCGCAGCGGCTTGTACTCATCTTCCGTCAGCGCGCCGTCGATGCGCCGTTGTGTCTGGTCCCGGAATTCCGAGACGCGGGCGCGAACGTAATCATGGTCGAATTCATCGTAGCGATACATGGATCATTCCCCATTCAGCCGTCATTGCCCCGAAAGCCGGGCAATCCAGTTCGGATTCCTGCCGCAGCGGCATGTCGGATAGTGTGTCTGGATGCCCTGCCCTCGTGGGGCATGGCCGTTCTGAGTCTAAATCCCCCCGCTCGCCGCCAGTGGCTCCCGGCGTTCGGGGTTGGCGGATTGCTTGCCCAGATCAGGCCGGGTCGAAGGACCGCGTGTGCGAAATCTTTCCCGGAAGTGGGTCGGGAAGGGGCGTCCATCATCGTCCAATGCCACATCGGCCAGATATGGACCGACCACCTTTGCCTGTTGCGGGGCCGCACGGGCCATGAGGGTTTCACCCTCCTCCGCCGTATGGGCAATGGCGGCCTCGGCCAGCTTGCGGGTCCAGCCGCCTCCCGAATTCATGTAGACGACATCGCCGATATGCAGGTCATTCGCGCTGACGATGCTGGGTTTGAAATTGCGGGCCATAGGTCAGAGCACTCCGGTTGCGGGCAGGTCGAGCGTATCGCTGGCCTCCATCGCCTGCCGGGGCGACAGGCCGATGAACAGAATGGCGGGGCCGGTGATGCCCGCGTCATGCAGCGCATCGGGAAGGCGGCTCAGGGTGGTCGCGATGATCTTCTGATCAGCACGGGAAACGTTTTCGATGGCGGTCACGGGGATATCCGCCGCCGCGCCGTACATCATCATCCTACCGGCAAGGAACCGGGCGGCCCGCACACCCATATAAACCGCCGCCACCTGCCCCGGCCCGGCCAGAGCGCGCCAGTCATGTTCGGCAAAGCCCGCGACGTCATGCCCGGTCAGCAGGCGAAAATCCGCGTTGCGTCCCCGCTTCGTCCAGCTCGCCCCGATGCTGGCGGCGGCGGCGGAAGCGGCGGTGATGCCGGGAATGACGATAAAGGGAATGCCCGCTGCATCCAGCGCGTCCATCTCCTCATCCAACCGCCCGAAGACAACCGGGTCACCGGATTTGAGGCGTGCGACATGGGCGCCGCGCCCTGCATGATCCACGATCAGGGCATCAATGTCGGATTGCTGCCAGGACGGGCCATGCGGCGTCTTGCCGACTTCGATCACGATGGCCTCGCGGCGGGCGAGTTCGAGAATTTCGGACGAGACAAGCCGGTCATGGATCACCACATCCGCCTCATGAAGCGCCTTGCGCGCCTTGAGGGTCAGCAGTTCGGGATCGCCGGGGCCTGCGCCGATCAGGGCGACATGGCCGCGTCCGCTATCCTCGGCCAGAATATCGTCGAGCAGGCTTTCGAGCGCGGTATGGACCGCCGCCTCCCCCCCTTCCGCCAGAGCGCGGGGACCGATCTCGTCGAAATATCGCGACCAGAACCGACGCCGGATACGGCCATGGGGCAAAGCATTCGCAGCCTCGCGAAAACCCTGCCCGATACGGGCGAGAGTGCCAAGGCCGGGCGCGAGCCGTTCCTCCGTCTCCGCTTTGATGCGACGGGCGAGGACGGGGGCTGCACCCTCCGTACCGATGGCAACGGTAACGGGATCGCGGTCCACGATTGCGGGGGTGATGAAATCGCTGTCATCGAGATTATCGACGATATTGACCAGCGCCCCGGCGGCATGGCCGATCCCTGCGATACGGGCATCTTCCGCCGCATCCTCATTCGCGCCGTAGACCAGCACGGCGCAGAGCGCGTCCCCGTGGTCGATCCGGCGCGGGATGAGATGAAGTCGGCCCTCCCCGGCCCATCGCGTAATTTGAGCATGGGGGTCGGTTCCGTAGACAATGATCCTGGCTTCGGTCTTGAGCAGGAGACGCAGCTTTGCAACTGCGGCATCCCCGGCACCGGACACGACAACGCGCCGACCGCGTAAGTCTCTGAAAATGGGAAAATGACGCATGGCTGGCCTCCTTCGACACAAAGGAGTTAGAATATTTTCCCAACCAAAGGAAGTATGTGCCTATTGATAGGTAAATCATTCCGAAATAACGCCACACTTACTGGATATGTTCGCTGATCCGGTATTTTGAGGGCATGACCGACCATATGACGATGGCCGACCGGTCCTTCATCCTTACACGAATAATGAAGTGTGGATTCTCAATATCAGTGTTGCAAACCCGCAACGTTTCATGTCGTTTGGCACAAAAAATCAGGGTTTTTTTGCACTGCACCCTTGATTGGTGCGTCGCAACATATAATTACATCCTCGACGTTCGCGTCATCGCCCTTCGGGGCATTTCCTCCCTGGACTTGGGCCGCTGTTTAAGCGGCCCTTTTTTTATTCCGCAGCCATCGCGGAACCCAGTTTGAGAGGCAGCGCCGCCAGCTCTGCGACGATGGGTTCGAGGATATGCTTGAGGACGGTGTAATTCGACGTCGGAACCATGCGTTTCTGGTCCAGATACAAACCTCTGTCGATTTCGATCTGAAGCGCATGGATACCCCGCCGGGGATTGCCGTATCGCTGGGTGATATACCCGCCCGCAAAAGGCGCATTACGGGCGACACGAAAACCGGCCCCCCGGAACAGTGCAAAGGCGGCATCCGACATATCGGCACCCGCCGATGCCGCATAACAGTCACCCAGCACGATCTCCGCCCGGCGGTTACCCCGCATCGACTTGTCGGCGGGCATCGAATGACAATCGATCAGCATCGCAATGCCATAGCGACCGAGCGCACGGTCAACAGCCGCTTCCAGACGGTTATGAAACGGACGATAGCAACAGTCTAAGCGGGCCTCGACCTCGTCCAGAGACAGCTTGCCGTCGTAGATCGGCATGTTCTCCGCTACGATCCGGGGAACGACCCCCAGTCCTGCGGAAACACGCAGTGTCTTGGGGCGGCGGCTCGTGTAGCGGGCGATCAGGGCCGGGTCCAGCTCGTCCTCGGCCCGGTTGGCATCGGCGAAGGCGCGCGGGAACCGGGCGGCGACGAGAGGTGCCCCGTAGCGCGGTGCCATCGAGAAGAGATCATCTATATAGGCGTCCTCAGACGCGCGCAGACTCGTTCCGTCAAGACGGGAGGAGCGCCGGAAGGCTTCCGGGTAATGGCGACCGCTATGAGGTGAGCTGAAGACCGTCGCGCTCGTCACACGACGGGGTTCGGCAACGGATACCGCCTCGCCGGTCCATCCGCAAAGGGTCGCAGCCGTCGTCATCGCTCCTCCGGTTTTCATTACGGCGTTCACCTGATGTTTAAGCCAATGAGCCAACATCGCAACTGAAACAATGGCTGGCGAGGGCGTATTGCCCCTCCGGCGCATTTCCGAGGGGATACTGTCCATGGCGCAGGTGATGCTGGCGAGCCGCAATGACGAGTTGCGGGCATATCTGGCAGAGAAGCTCAAGAAACGCGGCCACGCGGTCACGCGGGTCGCCGATCTCGATGCCGCCCTCACCATCCTCGGTGAGGCGGCCTATGATATGCTGCTGACAACGGTGGATATGTCGAAGCCCGAGGAACTCGATTTCGCGCGCACCGCACAGGAAATCGACCCTGAAATGCGGATCATGTTCATTACCGGATTCTCGGCGGTTGCCGTCAAGAAACCCGACGAGGACCGCGACGATGACGTGTTGCTCGGTGAGCCGGTACACCTGATCCGACTGCCCGAGGCGGTCGAACGTCTGGTTGCGGCGTAATCCATCGAATTAGCACTTGCAACGGTGACGCCGCACCGCTAAACGACCGCACCGGAGGCAAATGCCTCCCTAGTTTTTCTGTCGCCCGGATCGTCCGGGCTTCAGGGCGCGTAGCTCAGTGGGAGAGCACCTCGTTGACATCGAGGGGGTCGCAAGTTCAATCCTTGCCGCGCCCACCATATAGAACCAAACGCGGGCGGTATCGGCCATGAAAGTACGGAACTCACTACGATCCTTGAAAAACCGCCACCCCGCTTGCCGCGTCGTGCGTCGGAAGGGTCGCGTCTACGTCATCAACAAGGTCCAGAAGCGTTTCAAAGCGCGCCAGGGCTGATCCACAGGATTGCCCCGGCAGTTCGACCTTATGAACCCGCCTCCCCCGGAGGCGGGTTTTTTCATGCGCGGTCGCGAACCTGCGGATTGACCATGTGGATCGGCTCGCCCGCCGCATAGGCGTTGATCTGATCGAAGATATCGCCGAATTGCAGATCAAGTTCCTCGCGGGTGACATAGCCGATATGCGGCGTCGCAATGACACGGGGATGATGGATGAGGGGGTCTGTGGTCGTCGGTTCCTCATCGAACACATCGAGAGCGGCCATGCCGGGGCACCCCTTCTCCAGCGCCGCCAGCAGAGCACCGGGCGCGATGAGGCCCGCGCGGGATGTATTCACCAGAATCGAGTCGGGCTTCATGACCGCGAGGTCATCCGCCGTGACGATGCCCCGTGTCTCCGGCGTCAGGCGGATATGCAGCGATATGATATCGGCCCCGGCGAAAAATGCCTCGCGCGAGTCGGCGATGGCAATGCCGTCGGCTCCGGCTGCCCGGACCGTGGCCTCCCGGCCCCAGGCCATGACTTCCATCCCGAAGGCGCGGGCATATCCGGCAACGATCCTGCCGATCTTGCCGTATCCGTAGATGCCCAGCCGCTTGCCATGGGCGGTACGGCCCACACCGGTCTGCCACTGGCCCGCTTTCAGCGCGGCGATCTCGGCGGGAATCGTGCGGAGCGCATTCAGCATGAGCGCAAAACTATGCTCGGCAGCGGCGATATTGGGCGCGCCGGGGCCTTTTTTCGAGCACAGCAGAATGCCGTTGCGGGTGCAGGCCTCCACGTCGATATGGGGGTGGACACCGCGCTGACTGATAAGGCGCAGGTCCGGCAGGCGATCCACGAGGGCGGCGGTGACAGGGGTGCGCTCGCGGAACAGGACAAGGGCGTCGATCCCCCTCAACCGCCCGGACAGAATGTCCGCATCATCGGTGTGATCGGTATGGACGGTGACATCGTGACCTTCCAGCTTGGCAAAGCAGGGGAGAGTCCGCAGGGTATCGAACCAGTCATCGAGAATCGCGATCTTCATCGCCTCACCCTACTCCGCCCCGATGCAACCGGCTATGGTATCGGCCATATCATCCAGCATCTGCGTATAGAGCATCGGGCCGGGATCGAAGGCCGATCCGAGGGGGTCAAGCCGCGCGATGCGGACATCGGTGCCTGCGGTGAGGCGGTCGGGCATGGTGCCGCCCGGCTCGGCGAACAGGCAGACGGCCCCGCCCTCCGACAAAGCGTCCCGTATTGCGCGGACACGGCTGGGACCGGGGCGGTCACCATCGGCGCCTGAGAGGGCGGCAATCGCCTCCAGACCGAAACGATCCTCGAAATAGTGAAAAGCGTCATGCGCCACGGCGAAACGGCTGCCTTCCAGCGGAGCAAGGCGGGCCGTGATATCGTCTTGCAGACTATCGAGGCGACTCCGTGCCTCTGCTGCATTGGCGGCGTAGACGCTGGCATTCGGCGGGTCGAGCCGCCCGAGCGCATCCGCGACGACCCCAAGCCAGAGACGCGCGTTATCGGGATCAAGCCATGCATGGGGGTCGTTCGGCCCGTGGTGGTCATGATCATGATCGTGGTCATCGCTGTCACGCAGGGGCAGGAGATGAGTTGAGTCCACGGCCAGCAAGGAGAGCGCTTCGCCGCGTATCGCCTTACCCAGCCACGGGGTCAGCCCCTCACCCATCCAGATGACGAGATCGGCCTTTGCAAGAGCACGGGCCTGCGAGGGGCGCAGACTGCCCCCGTGGGGCGAGGCGGTGCCGTCAAGCAGCAGGGACGGCCCTCCGACCCCCTCCATCACCTGCGCGACGAGCGAATGGACAGGCGGAATATCGGCGACGACGCGCGGGGCTTCGGCATGGGCCGCAGTGACGATCAGCATCGCGATAAACGACAGGGCAGAGGCGAGGCGGCGCATCGGGTTCTCCTTGCAAGCGGGGTGAGGGCCGTGTACGAGATATGTTATAGTATAACAAGGTCGATCACGATGATACCTTCCGGTCCCTTCGAGCGGCATGATCATGCGTCCTGCCGTGCGCGGGCGCTGGCACAGGCCGATCAGGTCTGTGGGGAGCGTCTGACGCCCGTGCGACGGCGGGTGCTGGAATTGTTGCTCGAATCGCATGTGGCTCTGGGGGCCTATGATGTGCTGGAACGCCTGCGGGATGAGGGGCACCGGGCGCAACCGCCCGTGGCATACAGGGCGCTGGATTTCCTCGTTGCACAGGGGCTGGCGCATCGGATCGAGCGGCTGAATGCCTTCATCGCCTGTCACCGCCCCGCCGATTGCGAGGCACCGGCCTTCCTGATCTGTCGCGCCTGCAACCGGGTCGCGGAAACCGGCAACACTCCCAAACGCGGCGCACTGGCGCGTGATGCACGGGCGCTGGGCTTCGAGATCGAGGAAACCGTGATCGAGGCGCGGGGCCTGTGCCCGGCATGTCAGACACCATGAGCCTGATTACCGCGCGGAACCTGACCATCCGGCTGGAGGGGCGCACGATTCTGCATGACGTGGATTTCATGATCGGCGAGGGCGAGATCGTGACGGTTGTTGGGCCGAACGGGTCCGGGAAATCGACCTTCATGCGGGCGCTTGTGGGCGCGCTGTCTCCAGCACGGGGCAGCGTAACACGGCGGTCCGGGCTACGGATCGGATATGTCCCGCAGGTGTTGCATATCGACCGGACACTGCCGCTGACGGTGGCGCGGTTCCTGTCTCTGCCGACCGGGCGAAGCAAGAGCGAGATCACTGCCGCGTTGACCGAGACCGGAATTCCGCCGGAGGTCGCGGCACATCAGGTTGCGGCACTGTCAGGAGGGCAGTTCCAGCGGGTTCTGCTGGCCCGCGCACTGCTCGGCGACCCGCATTTGCTGGTTCTGGACGAGCCGACCAAGGGCCTGGATCAGCCGGGAGTCGCGGCCTTCTATCTGCTGGTCGAGCAGGTGCGGCGACGGCTGGGCTGTGCGGTACTGATGGTCAGCCACGATCTGCATGTGGTGATGAGCGCGTCGGATCGCGTCATCTGCATCAATGGCCATATCTGCTGCGAGGGGGCACCCGTCGTCGTATCCCAGGCACCGGAATACCGGGCGATGTTCGGTCAGGGAACGCGGGGGGCGCTGGCATTGTATCAGCACGATCACGATCATGGGCACGACCACGGGCATGACCATTCCCACGACAATCGGCCCGGACATTGCGGGGGAGACGCACCATGATCCTCGATGCGTTCTTCTTCTCGGCCCTGCTGGCGGGGATCGGGATCGCATTGGCGGCGGGACCGCTGGGATGCTTCGTCGTCTGGCGGCGCATGGCCTATTTCGGGGACGCGACGGCCCATGCCGCAATCCTGGGCGTCGCGCTGGCACTGGCCTTCGATACGGCGGTGTCATTCGGCGTGATCGCGAGTGCCGTCGGGATGGCGCTGGCGGTATTCATGCTGACCGGAAGGGGACTGGCGATCGATACTCTGCTCGGGGTCGCGGCCCATTCGGCACTGGCGTTCGGGGTTCTGGCGCTTTCTCTCACCGGGGAGCGCGGGATCGATCTGGAGGCGTATCTGTTCGGGGATATCCTGAACGTATCAATGCGCGATGTCGGGTTGATCTGGGCCGGGGCCGCGCTGATCGGGTCACTTCTGATCTGGCGATGGTCGTCCCTGCTGACCGCAACCGTCAGCGAAGACCTTGCACGGGCAGAGGGTATCAGACCCGACCGGGAACGGTTGATCCTGATGCTGGCCGTGGCATTGCTGGTGGCCATGTCCATCGAAGTGGTCGGGGCGTTGCTCGTCACCGCCCTGCTCGTCATTCCCGCCGCCACAGCCCGCTCACTGGCCGCAACACCGGAGGGCATGGCGATTCTGGCCGCCGTGCTGGCGGTATCGGCAACGTCGCTGGGTCTCGTCGCCGCCTTTATCTGGGATGCGCCCGCAGGCCCTGCCATCGTCTCGGCCAGCGCCCTGGGTTTCGGCGCTGTCGGCCTCCTTCATGTCGGAAAAAGAATACATCTTGAGTGATTGACCCCTTCCCGATCCACATGTAGCTTTCATCCCAATTCAGGAGAGACGGCAGGTAGAGGAGGCGATGATGACGGCAGATCTTGCGACCATCGACAGCCTCACGCAACGGGTGCAGTCCCGCGCGGCATTTCGCGACCACCCCGCCCTGATCCTGAACGCGGATTACAGGCCGCTTTCGTATTTTCCGCTGTCGATCTGGCCATGGCAGGAAGCGGTGAAGGCCGTGTTCCTCGACCGGGTGAATATCGTTTCGGAATATGAGACGGAGGTACATTCGCCCTCCTTTACCATGCGCCTGCCCAGCGTGGTCAGCCTGAGAGACTATGTGCAGCCCGCGCGATATCCGGCCTTCACGCGGTTCAACCTGTTCCTGCGGGACGAGTTTACCTGTCAGTATTGCGGCGTGCAGGGCGATCTCACCTTCGATCACGTCATTCCCCGTTCACGCGGGGGGCGCACGACATGGGAAAACGTTGTCGCGGCCTGTTCGGCCTGCAATCTTCGCAAGGCCAATCACAGCCTGTCGAAAAGCAATATGAACCTGCGGCGCAAGGCGTTTCGGCCCACAGCGATGCAATTGCAGAATACCGGCAGGAAGTTCCCGCCCAATCACCTGCATCAGAGCTGGATGGACTATCTCTACTGGGACAGCGAGTTGGAAGCCTGACTCGGCTAGCCCTCATCAGACACCATCACACTACTAAAGGCCCGCACGATGCTCTCGCGCGGGCCTTTTCGATTCATATTGCCGAGGGTCAGCTTGAAAGACGCAGCTTACCGAGGTCGCGGGCGATACCCTCGAACGCTTCAGAAAGGGATTCGGCGCTGTCGGCGCTGAACATCCGGCCCCCGCTGCCGGCGGCACAGGAAGATAGACGTCGCTCACTTGCCGCATCGAGGCTCAGCGCAACGGCATAGATTGCGATGCCCCTGTCCCTGGCCAGCTTGCAGGCGGACTGGAAATACTGGTTGGATGCCTTGCCGTCATTTGTCGAGCGGGCACCGATATTGTGGGTGGCGTTGAATTCACCGTCGGTCAGCAGAATGATCGCTTTCTGTGCCTCGTCATGGGGGCGGGGATCGGTGCTCCAGACCGATGACCATGCGGGGGAAAGAGCATAAACCCCCCAGATCATTCCCAGATGAGCCGCCGTCCAGCCCTGAGCCTTCAATCCTTTGACCGCCGAACGATAGACCGCCGGATTATTGCTCGGTGCTTCCAGACGGACCAGAGGGCTGGCATGGCTGATCTCGGATGCCGTCACGAAGGGAATGGCGGCACCGGAGGGCGCTTCATCGCTCAGGTCATAGCGGTTGCCGTGCCTGCCGCGAAACCGCTCCGCAGCCCAGACGTCATCTCCGCTGAGCGTCTCACCGCCGACCGATGACCCTTGCAGAATGCGCGTATCGAGATCACCGAGATTGACCGATGTGGAATACGGAACCACCGATACCGTGATCGGCTCGCGTCCTTCGGATTGCCGCTCCAGCTCATCGAGCATGGCAGCCGTGGATTCCTTGAGATGGGCGAGGCGGCTTCTGCCATTGAGGCTTTTATTCATCGAGCCGCTGACGTCGAGGACCAGGGAAATCTCGTAAGGGAGCGGATTCGGTTTGAGCGTGGCGGAGCTGATGCCGAGATCGAGAACATCCGTTCCGAAAAGCGACAGGAAATAGGTTTTGGTCGTCAGGGTCGCCTGTACCTTCAAT
>CAKZUT010000158.1 GCA_937922185.1 uncultured Neomegalonema sp. | reverse complement strand
CCTTTGGCACCCTGAGCGCCAGTTGCGCCGGTGTCACCTTTGGCACCCGTTGCGCCGGTATCGCCTTTCGGTCCCTGCGCGCCGGTATCACCTTTCGGTCCCGGCCCAAGGGCCGCTCTCAGCTCGTCATTCGAGACGAAGCCGTCGTTGTTGGTGTCAGCTTCAAATCTGACGCTGTCACCTTTCTCGCCTTTAGCGCCGGTGTCACCTTTGGCACCCGTTGCGCCGGTGTCGCCTTTGGCACCCTGAGCGCCGGTGTCGCCTTTGGCACCCTGAGCACCGTCCACGCCGTCACGGCCATCGACACCGTCACGGCCATCGGCACCGTCATGCCCTTTGGCGCCGGTCGCGCCTTGCGGGCCAGTCGCGCCCTGCGGGCCAGCGGGGCCCTGCGGGCCAGCGGGGCCCTGCGGACCAACCGTGGTGGTTGTCGTTGGTGCCGGCGCGGGCGCTGTCGTGGTTTTACCACCCGTGAACTGACTGCCGAACTTGCTGGCATCGCTTCCGGTTCCAATCGAAGGGCTGGAACCCGTGAAGTTACTGATATTAAAAGCCATGGTGCTTTCCCCTGCATCCATTACACTGTTTAGCCCTGATCAATCGCGGGGTCGCCGTCCCATTATTAATCAGAACTTGGGTACCGTTGCATCAAAACGTTACACTTGGCAAGAGCCTCATCGTTTATTTGACATGATACGAACCACAGTATCGTGATTGGGGTTAAATCCGTCTTGTTTCGGGATGCGTTCTATGCGAGGTTGCCAATGGGTCGGCTCGTAATTGTGTCGTTCCATGACAATCTGATTCAGGGTATCTCAATGCCACGTCGTTTCGTATCGATATTGTTGCCTCTTATCCTGGCACCGGGCCTTGCCTTCGCGCAGGACGGTGGCTGGCGCGGCGAACGATTCAATATGGTCGTGCGCGATCAGAGCGTTCGGGATGTCCTGGTGCAGTTCGGCGCTCTGGCCGGAGTTCCTGTCGTTCTTTCGGAGGGAATCGATTCGCGCATCACTGCCCGATTCGAAGATGCGACCGGCGAGCAGATCGTGGATGCCATTGCACGGGAATACGCGCTTGACTGGCGGTATGACGGACGCCGGATCGAATTTTCCTCCAACAGTGAACAGGTCAGCCGCATTCTTGATATGGGTGGTGTGTCGCGGGCCGGTCTGGTTCGCGCGTTGGAGGCGTTGGGAACCCACGAGCCGCGTTTTCCGATAACGGCTATCGACGGTCAGCTTGCATTGCTGGTCGGTCCTCCACGTTACATTGCCATCGTCGAGGTCGTTCTTGCCGAGCTGGCCGAGGCGCGAATCGCCGAGGACGCGCGTGAGGCCGAGCGTCTCGCGAAGCAGGAGATTCGGGAAAGAGAAGAGGCCGAGAGGGCGGAGCGCCTTGCGGAGCAGTTGCGCGCCGAGGAGCGCGAGCGTCTGCGGGCGCTGCTTGCGCGGCAGCGTAACCCTGTTCGCACGGGGCCTCTTATCAATCGTGGTGGACGGTGGGGAGGATAGGAATGCTGGAAGCTTTTGACTTCACGGCGCTGGAATCTGCCGCTTCGATGGGTCACCCGGACGATCAGATCGATTCGTCGCCGGGTGTGTCCCGCGAAGATCTCAGATTGTTGTGCGAGATCGGTGTTCTCGCCCTTGCCATCGAGCGGGGTGAGGAGGCGATGCCGATCTTTCGTCTGATCGATCAGGAGCAGCCGCACAACGCCGCCGGATCGATCGGCATGGCGATGATCGAGGTTGCGGCTGGCCGGGAGAGAGATGCCTTTGCACGTCTCCGTCGCTCTATCGCGACCCGCACCCTGTGTGTGCGTGAGGCCAAGGCCGTGCTGGCAATCTTTCTGATGGGATTCGGGCGTCATGCGGAAGCCAAATGCCTGCGCCGCGAGATACTGCGCGGTCCCGACTGCGGTGCCCGCCGCCTTATTCAAAGTTATGGTGTTGCCTGAACCGGGCGACCGAAAGGAACGAAGAGATGAACGGAATCAACTCCATAGGAAACGCAGCTGATGCTGCTCCCGCAGCGGCCAATGGTGCCGATGGCGGAAATTTCGATGCCGTCTTCAATGAAGGCATCACCAACACCGCCGCCGTGATGCTCCAGCTTATCGGCGGTGACATCATCCAGTCCGTCATGAAGGACGAAACCGCAGTCGATTGATGGCGGGCCGATCCATTCCGGGGGTGACGTGCAGGACGCATTGCACGGATGAGCCGGGGTGAGGCCGCACATGATGATTGCATCGAAGAGTTAGAAGGGACGACCCATACCATGCACGCCGACGCCTCATACGAAGACCAGCGGGAGAGCGCCCGACGCGCTTTCGCGCGCGTTTTCGTGGCCGGGCTGGCGCGCAGAATGGCTCGGTCAGGTTTGCTGCGCGCGCTGGCGCGCGCCCTGGCGGGTCATGGATCGTCTCTCGAAAGGTTCCCCTCCAGGCATCTGCACACACTGTGTGACAGGGCTGATCTTCAACCGCTCCGTCTACCCGGAGTCGCCGCCGGTGGAGCAGGTGGTGGTGGACCGGGCGACAATGAAACCGAAGTTTCGTTTCTCGCCTGAGGGCGACGTCTTGAAGATTTTCCGCCGCACTGACGGTGGTAAAGGGGAATGCCGTGTCTATAACAGCGATAGCATCGCCGGGGGGCGCTGCCGCCCAGGCAGGCGCAGCCATGGAGCGCGCCGCATCACAGGCAACCGCGAATGGTTCGTCCGGCACGCAGGCTGCGGGTGCACCGGGCGCTGATCAGGTTCGCATCAGCTTCGAGCCACCGGCTGTATCGAATACACCGATGGACCGAATCGGTTCCGGTATCCTCGACACGCTGAGAGATTTCGAGCAGAGCCGTGCCGCCAAGCGCGAATCCATGAGCATGGCGCAGGGCGGTCCCGCCTCGCCGGTCATGGCCGCCAAGCAGGAGCTTCTCGCCGGGCCGGCATCCGTGCGCCCGTCTGCGGGGGGTGAGCTGTCCGCCAAACCTGCTGAAGCGGTCGGCTTCGACGAAGCCGTCGGCGCGATGACGCGCAGCTTCGATTACGCCATTGAGACCCAGCTCATCGTCAAGACCGGTTCACAGTTCTCATCTTCTGCGTCCTCGCTCATGCGTGGGCAGTAATCCGACACTCCCGATGATCCCGGTGTGAAATTCTGGAGTTAGGTCCATGACAATTCGAAAAACGGCCCTGGCTTTCGCTGCGCTTCTCGCGCTGGCGGGATGCCGGGTCGAGGTATATGACAAGCTTTCGCAGCGTGACGCGAATGAGATTACGGCGCTGCTGCTGTCTTCCGCTATCGATGCGAAGCGAATCGAGGAGAAAGACGGAACTTTTGCCGTCGAGGTGCCCGAGGGTGACTTCGCCGACGCCGTGCAGATCATCGCAGACAGTGGCCTTCCGCGTCCGCAGTTCCACTCGATGGTGGATGTCTTCGAGAATGATCGCCTGATCGCCTCCCCTTCGGAGGAGCGCGCCCGTCTCGGCTACGCGATTTCGCAGGAGTTGTCCCAGACAGTATCTGAGATCGACGGTGTCGTCTCTGCACGGGTGCATCTGGCCACGCCCGCGCTGGATCCTCTGGGGCGTCGTGTGGGCAAATCCTCCGCATCGGTCGCGATCCATCATGAGGAAACGCTGCCGACTGAAGGTCTTGTGCCGCGTATCAAGCTGCTCGTGTCCCATGCGGTGGATGATCTGGAATATGACGACGTTCTCGTCGCGCTCTTCCCGGTCACGCGGTCGCCGCGCACGAATCTCGCGGTTGCGGATACCTACGGCTCTTCGGGCGTGTCATCGGATAGCGGTGGCCTGCTTTCCGAAATGGCGTGGCCCACAAATCAGGCGCAGGCCGCTGAGGCCACCGCTCCCCGCAATACCTATGTCGCGCGGGCGACGGCCAGCGATGCATCACCGTTCAACCCCGCTATTGCCGCGATCCTGGCGGGGGGCCTGCTCGTCCTGCTGATTGCGGCCAAAGGTCTGTTCGACGGGCCGCGTCGCCGGATGCGTCCGGTGGCGGTGGAGGAAGAAGCCCCGGCTCCGCCCGCGCGACGGCGCAAGACGTCGTGACGGCAACCGTTGCAAGCCCGACAGAAAGTCGGGCGGCGCGGCGCTTCAAGACCCTTTCCGATGCCTCCCGGCTGATGCGTGATATCTCTTCGGAGCGTCTTCTCGCTGACCTGCCCGACGATATTCCGCAGCGAGTTGCCGCGCCCCGCTTCCGGGCGCGTCTTGAGCGTCGTTTTCTGCTGCGAACAGGCGCGCAGGCTGCCCTGCCCGATCTGATAGACGGTCCTGCCGGATCGCTGGTTTCCCTCGGTGATCGCGGGCTGCACATCCTGATCGTCGATACAGGTATCATGTGCCAGTTCGCAACGCTCCGGCAGATTGTGGATCAGTCCGTTCTCACGGATCTTTCCACTCATCTGGGTATCTCTCTGATTGCCCATGATGCGCGCCGCGCGGTCGAGGGCGAAGCCCTTGACCGGGCGCGCGATATCGCGTCTCCGCACCCCGTAGGGCAGGGGGAAGACGCGCTCGTGAACGCGATTCTCCGCGACGGTCTGCAATGCTGGAATTGCTGGATTCACAGCCAGAAACCGTCTCTCGGCGATTTCTTTCGCGCCCTTACGCCCTCGCTTCCTCAAGATGGCAGCATTGTTGCTACGGAGGGATGTCGCCCCAGAGATTGTGAGCGCCGCGCCGCGCTCTTCGCGGTCCGCTTCGAACGCGCTCTGACGGATCGCGAAGAATCGAACTGAAGGAAAGCGTGATGCAAGATGGGAGCGATATCCTCGTACCGATGCAGGAAGACGGTGCGGCCTCGAAAGTTCTGAAAGCCAATGACTTCGAGGCTCTGGCCAATGCCCGTCAGGGCATCCAGCAGGCACAGGCGGAGGCGGCTTCGGTTGTTGCCGCCGCGCATGAGGAGGCCGAGGCGATCCGTGCCGCCGCGCGAAGCGAAGCCGAAAGCGACCGCGCCGCTCTCGTCACTGAGTACGCTGCGCGTATGACCGATCAACTGTCGCGCACACAGGAGGTGCTGACTGGCGTGGTGATGACCAGTCTGCGCCGCATTCTCGATCCCGTGCCCAAGGCCGAAAAGGTCGCCGGCGCCGTGGCCTGCGCTCTGCGCGAGACAGATATCGGCGGCGGGGCCGTTCTCATCGTCGCCCCGCCGCTCATGCATACTCTGCGCGACAAGTTCGAGCAGCGGGGCATTCCTTCGGAAATGCTGGAGGTCCGGGGCGATCCTGACTGTCCGCTCGAATCGAGTATCCTGCGTTCAGCCTTCGGAGACGTGGAACTGGGAATCGAATTTCAGCTTCGCGCCCTTGAACGCGGTCTGCGCGAGGCGCGCGATTCGCGGGGAGAGCGATGAGCATCCTCGCGGACAGGTTCGACCGATACGGCCCGATTGCCGGTATCGACCGTCTGGACCGCGCAAGCCGCTCCGTGCCCCTGCGTCCCACGGTTGGCCGCGTGTCGAAGGTCTCCGGTACCATCGTGGAGGCCATTCTCGCGGGTGGAAAGCTCGGCGAAATCTGTGCGCTTGAAGACCCCGGACTGAACGGCGGCGCACCTCGTCTGGCCGAGATCGTCGGCTTTCGTGACGGAGTCGCGCTGCTGGGTGTCATCGGCGAAATGACGGGCCTGTCCTCGCGCACACGGGTCACGCCGGTCGGCGCTCCCTTATCCGCGCCGGTGGGGGATGGATTGCTGGGCCGCGTTCTCGACGGTCTCGGTAATCCTCTCGACACGCGCACCCGTGGCCCGCTCGATGTCGCTGAATGGCGTCCGGCGGACGGTGTTGCCATTGATGCTCTGGGGCGCTTGCCCGTTACGAAGCCGATGCCGCTGGGCATTCCCGCTCTCGATGCCTTCAATACAATCGGCGAAGGTCAGCGCGTTGGCCTGTTCGGCGAGCCGGGCACCGGCAAGTCCACTGTCGTCTCCGCCCTCGCAAAGGCGGCTTCGGCGGATGTCGCCGTGATCGCGATGGTCGGTGAGCGTGGGCGCGAGGTGACGGAGTTCATTCAGGATACCCTCGGCCCGGAGGGGCTGGTGAAATCCGTTGTCGTGGCGGCCACTGCCGACCGCCCGGCTATGGAGCGGATCAAGGCCCCTTTCATCGCCGCTGCCATCGCCGAATATTTCCGCGATCAGGGCAAGCGCGTCCTGTTCCTGATGGACAGTCTGACCCGTCTGGCCCGCGCGCAGCGCGAAATCGGGCTGGCGGCGGGCGAACCACCGGCCCGCCGTGCTTTTCCGCCCTCGGTCTTTGCGATGATGCCAAAGCTCCTGGAACGCGCCGGGGTCAGCGCCGGGGGAGGCTCGATCACCGCCTTCTATACCGTGCTGGTCGAGGATGACGGGATGGGAGATCCCATCGCCGAGGAAGCGCGGTCGCTGCTCGACGGCCATATCATTCTTTCGCGCAAGCTGGCCGAGGCGGGCAAGTTTCCGGCCATCGATGTGCTGGCCAGCCGCAGCCGCGTGATGTCACGGGTCGTCGATGAGGAGCATAGCCGTGCATCCGACAGGCTGCGAAGTCTTCTGGCGCGCTATGATGAGGTCGAGTTGCTGCTCAGGATGGGTGAATATTCTCAGGGTTCGGATGCGCTGACCGACGAGGCCATCATGAAGAAGCCCCGGCTGGACAATTTCATTCATCATCCGCTCCACCTGCCCGATAGCTGGCAGGCGATAAGGGAGGCGATGACCTTTCTGTCGTCGCATGAATCATGAATGCGACCCAGCTTGCCGAGGCGCTGCGGGTTCGCCGTCGTCGCGAGGAGCGGGCGCTTGCGGCCCTGCAACAGGCGCGCCGGATGCAGGCGCAGGCGCAGGCGCAGCTTGACAGCGCAACCGGCGCTCTCGCCGCTTTCGACGCGCGCATGGAAGAAAGCCTGCGGTCTTTCGAGGCGCGCGCACGGATCGGAATAGACCCGAATCGGATCATGGGAATGCGGGCCTTCCATGCCGATCAGATGCAACATCGCGAGGCCTTCAAGGAGCCGATCATCATGGCACAGGGGGCGGTCGCCATGGCCGGGGATGCGGTGGAGACCGCGCGGCATCACTGGCAGCAGGCCTCGCAGGCGGCAGAGAACTTGCAGGAACTGAGTACCACCATGGCCCGGAGCGCGATGCGCGATCTGGAGCGACGGCAGGAACAGGACCGGGACGAGATCGCAGCGGCCCGCGCCATGACGAGACAGGATTGATAATCTGGAATGCCCGAACCTCTCCACTCTTCCCGGCCCGTGACAGGCCTGCTCTCGGTGCCGCAGGTCCGGCCACAGGCTGCGCTGAGAAGCCGCCGCCTCGCCAGGGCGCGTGCGCCGATACCTGTGCTCGGCGATATGGGGATCGTCTTGGTCCCCGAAGGACGACTCGACTGGGAAGGGGCCGGTGATCCCGTCGATCTCGCTTTTTCCGTGGGGGGGGAGATCGGCTACATCACGACCGTGACCCCGGTGATGCAGCGCCTGCTTGTCCATGCAGATATCCGGGTGCGCCCGGACCAGCTTGATACCGAACTGGCGGCGATGGTCGCCGAGAACGTCCTTCTCGAAGGTATCGGGGCGATGGAGGCCCGGCTGGGGAGCGACATTGCCTTTCTCGATCTGGACCGCAGCCGCGACCGGCGGTCGCTCGCCAGCCTGCCTTTCGAGTTGCGTGCGAGCGATACCGGGGTCGCATGGCCCGGACGTATCCATGCCTCCACGGCTTTGCTGGCTCTCGTCGCGCGGCGATGGGAACAGCAGCCCGCCATCGACGCCGATATCGACGGTCTCGCTTTTACCCTCGCGTGCCGGGTTGCCTTCACCGATCTCGCCATGTCGGCGGTACGCGCCCTCGGCATCGGTGATGCGATGCTTTTCGACAGGGTTGCGGTGCCGGGGGGGGCCGCCGTCGTGATTGCCGAAGCCCTCCATGCCACCGCGACCTTCGATGAGGCGGGATTCCTTCACCTCGCCGAACCGTTCGAATCACCTGAACGCTATGCCTTGGGAGAATTTCTCATGACCGAAGACGATGACCAGGACCGGCCCGTACAGGCCGTGATGGACTCCGCCATCGACGATCTGCCCGTGCGTCTCGTCTTCGAGGTGGGGCGCAAGGACGTGACGCTGGAGGAACTGCGCTCTCTGGGCGTCGGCGCGCCCGTGCCGCTTGACCGTGCCGCGTCTTCCGCCGTGCAGATATTCGCCAACGGTCGCCGGATCGGTGCCGGAGAGATGGTGATGATCGGCGATCAGCTTGGTGTCAGAATTACGCAGTTGAACGGTAATGCCTGAGCTTAACGCCAACGTCCTGTCCCTCATCATCGTCGTGATGATGCTGGGCTTCCTGCCCTTCGTGGCGGTGGCCGTGACGGCCTTTGCCAAGATCACCGTTGTCCTGCTCATCGTTCGCAACGCGCTGGGTGTGCAGCAGACACCGCCTAACATGGTGATCTACGGGATCGCCCTTGTTCTGACCGTCTATATCGCCGCGCCAATGGCGGCGGAGTTGCAGACGATTCTCACGAATCCGGCCCTGAATTTCGAGACGCTGGACGACTGGCTCGTCGTCTTCGAGCAGGGGGTTGAGCCGATCCGTGATTTCCTGCTGCGACATGCCCGCCCTGATGACCGGGCTTTCTTTCTGGAGGCGACCGCCGCAGTCTGGGGGCCGGAGCTGGCGCAGGGTGTGGATGATGATGCGCTTTCCGTCCTCGTCCCGGCCTTTCTCGTCTCGGAACTGACCCGCGCCTTCGAGATCGGTTTCCTGCTCTACCTGCCATTTCTGGCCATTGACCTGATCGTTTCGGCGATCCTGATGTCGCTGGGCATGATGATGGTGTCGCCGATCATGATCGCGATTCCGTTCAAACTGTTCCTGTTCGTCGCCGTAGATGGATGGTCCCGCCTCGTGCAGGGCCTCGTCCTCAGCTATACATGATGGAAGGTTGCCCATGACCGAGGATTTCCTCGCCCGCTACCTCCTGCTCACCGCTATTGCGAGCATGAAGAGTGCGGCCCCGCCCCTCATCATCGCGGCCCTTGTGGGCTTCGTCGTCGCCCTGTTTCAGGGTGTCACGCAGATTCAGGACCAGAGCCTGCCGATTACTCTCAAGATTCTCATCGTCGGTGCGACCTTCCTGTTTTTCGGTGCGTCCCTGGCGGCACCGGTCGTGACGCTTGCTGATGAAGCCTTCCGCATCTTTCCCACCGCGTCACGCTGACGGGCGGGGGGAGGGCGAGATATGCTTCAGGTCGTCCAGTTCATTCTGCCTCTCGTCGAGGCCGGGGCGCTCGCTTTCGCGCGCCCTCTGGGGTTCATCATCGTTTTTCCCCTGTTCACCTGGCTGGGTTTGCAGGGGATGATTCGCAACGTCACCGCCATTGCCTTCGGTTCGCCCTTTCTCGTGATGATCTACACGCAGATCGCCGGGTCGCCGGAGACGTTTCCCGCCGAGTACATCGTCATGCTGGCGGGCAAGGAATTCTTCGTCGGTCTGACACTGGGCGTCCTGCTCGGGGCACCGTTCTGGGGGGCCGAGATGGCCGGTGCCTATGTGGATGTCTATCGCGGCAGTTCGTCAGCCACGGTCGTCAGCCCGGATCAGATGGCGGAACCGCTGGTTTCGGGGGCCGTGTTCTCCCTCGCACTGGTGGCGATCTTCCTGTCGATGGGGGGGCTGCGTCTCATGCTGGGCATTTTGTATGAAAGCTACGAGCTGTGGCCGTTCTTCCAGATGGTGCCGCAGATCACGGGTGATCTCTATCCCGTCTTCATCGAGGTGCTCGGCGCGGTGGCCCGCATCGCCCTCGCCCTCGGCGCGCCTTTGCTGATCGCGATGTTCGTGGGTGAGCTGGCTCTGGCCTTCACCAGCAGATTTGCGCCCCAGATCAATATCTTCGACGCGATGTTGTCGATCAAGAATATCATCTTTCTGGTGATACTGCCTCCCTATCTCTACTTCCTCGCCCGCTATTACGGCGCGGAGGTTCTGGATCTGGAGGGCTTGATCGAGATCGTCCGCAAGCTGGTGGAACCATGAGCGGCGAAAGTTCAGAAGAAAAATCCTTACCGCCCTCCGAGAAAAAGCTGCGCGAGGGGCGCAAGAAAGGCCAGATTTCCAAGAGTACCGACATGGTCTCTGCGGTGGTGATGATCTTTCTCATCATCTATCTGGTGCTTGGGTGGCCGGCGATCCGGCGTTCCTTCGAGCGCATGTTCGATACGGCGGGGCAGGCGGCGGCACAGGGGGGCACTGATGCATGGGGCATCGCTATCCGCGATACATGGCAGGCCATGGGCACGATCATGCTGCCGCTCTATACCGTATCGATCTTCGCGATTTTTCTGGGGTCGATGATATCCAACAAGGGCATCATCATCTCGATGCATCCGATCACGCCGGACCTGAAGAAGATTCATCCCGTCGAGGGATTCAAGAAGATCTTCAGTATGAAGAACCTGATCGAGTTTCTGAAGGCGCTTGTGAAGAGCATGTTGCTCCTGATCGTCCTGGGTCTCATCGGCTGGTTCGGTCTTGAAGCGATCATGCAGGCCCCGCTTTGCACCAGCGATTGCTCGGATGATGTGCTTCTCATCGTTGCCGTTCCGCTCGTGTTGACGGCCCTTGCGCTTTTCATCATCTCGGCGCTCGTCGATCTGACTCTCCAGAAATGGCTGTTCACGCGCGAGATGCGAATGACCCATTCGGAGATGAAGCGCGAAATGAAGGAAATTTACGGCGATCCCATGGTGCGTCGCGCCCGGAACGAGATTCGCCGGAACATCGCCAACGATACGGAATCCGGCAAGGCGACCGGCTATCTCAAGTCCCGGATTCCAACCATGGTGATCTGCTCGGGGAATCAGGTTGCGGTCGGCCTTCGCTATGTCGCGGGGGAGACGCCCGCCCCGGTGATCGTCGCGAAAGCCACAGGTGTGCGGGCGACCATGCTGATCGCCGAGGCCGTCAATGCGAGCATCCATGTGGTCAACGACAACGAGCTGGCGACGGCGCTGATACAGCAGGGCCGAATCGATGCCTTCGTTCCCGAATCGCAGTTCCGCGAGATCGCGCGGGTAATGAATAGCCTGTGACGATGTAACAAAATGGTGCGGTATGTCTCGTTTTTGCGGCACCATCTTTCTTGACGGAACTGAAACCGTATCGTATTGATGCACTACGGGAGATGATTGAAGAGATGTTCAACGGTGGCACAGTGAACGATGAGCTTTCTTCAACTCTGAAAGCCGACCCGAACGGGGACGCAATGCGACGTTATCAGCGTCAATTGGCGGTCGCGCGCGAGAAGGTTGAGGGCGTTTCCCGTGGGGCGCGCGAAGATACGTCGATCAAGGCCTTGCAGGCCGGCATGTCTCTCCTCCCTGCGTTGTGGAGAGATCTTAACAGGAGATGAACTAGATGGCACAGAATCTTAGCAGCATCGGTCAGCAGACCGGTACGACAGGCGCATCGGGGGACAATGGTTCCGACGGAGCGATCGAGTCGATGGAAGCGGCATTCGACCGCGCCATTGCCAAGGCAGCTCAGGTTACCGAGAAGCGTATGGAGGGTGGTTCCGCTCTCGACGCGGCACGGACACGTCTGTCCAACTGATACCGGCGGCTCTGTCGGCAATCTGAACGCGATGGACTTCGCCGATCGCTTTCGCGTTTGGCGAAGTCTGTTATTTCTGTTGTGGGAGCAATGCGGTGAATTCCGAATCCGATGGTGTTGAGCGCGTTTGTGTGTTGAGCGGTATTCACCGGGGCGCGGTCATTTCCGTAGCGCACAGTCCCGTCCTTGTCGGTGGCGGTGACGATTGTGATGCATTGCTCTCCGACATATCGGCCAGTACGTCAGCTTTCAGGGCGTCTCGCGACCCCCGTGGTCGTCTCCTGATTGAGGCGGTGCGGGGCGATGTGCGGAAAAATGGTCGATCCATGCGTATCGGTCGTCCGGTGACCCTCGGTGAGGGAGCAGTGGTCGATCTGGGTGATGTGAGTATCGTCGCAGGCGACTGCGCCTCCTCAGCCCGAAATTCAGTCAGGCAACGTGACCGTCGCAAGACGTTGCTCGGGTGGGGAGGGGCGGTCGCCGCGTCGCTTGTTCTGTTCAGTTTTATCGGTGCTGTGAGCGGCCCCGCCGATGCCTATAACGCCTCTTTGATGAAAACCGCCAGGCTGCCCGCTTCGCTGTCCGCGCAATCCGCCGAGAATCCGGTCCTTGCGCTTGAGCGTGAAATCTCCCGCAGGGGGCTTTCCGGCAGGGTGGTGGTGGAACGCACGGTTTCCGGTCAGATTCTGGCCCGTGGTGCCGTGTCGCCCGGTGAGTATGATCGCTGGAACGGTGTTGTCCGCTGGTTCGACGGTCGCTTCGGTGATCGTGCGATGCTGGAATCAAGGGTTTCCAAGGGGTCCGACGATATCGTCCTGCCATTCGAGATCGTGTCGGTTCTGTCTTCTCCCAGCAGCCGTGTCGTTATCCAGAACGGGGATTCCTTTCCCGTCGGCTCGTTTCTACCCGGAGGGTGGCAGGTTCGCAGTATCGCGAACATGACCGTCGTTCTCGTTCGTGAGGACAGGGAACTTGCCATCACCTTTTGAACTTCTGATTTTCCTGCATGGCGCAAGAGTTGCTTGCAGGAAAGTCGGGCCAAATGGCTAGCGCCACTGCGCTTCGCCAAATTCGTTGTCAGAGGCAACGACGGAAACTACCGGGGCGCGTTCATAAGGATTAAGGCATGAGTGACATCAAGTCTCCGGTCTCCCGAATTCATGTCGGAAGAACTGAGTCGCTGAGCGACGCAGCCGGAAAGCCGACTCTGGGGCGCCTCAGATCCGGCCTGCCGACCCATAAAGGTCCGGGTACGTACACCCGACCGGGCCGGAAACCCACGACCACCGTGCTCGTTTCCGAGTTCATCGCCCCGCCGCGCGAGACCGCCGAATGGCTCGGCAATCCGGCGATGCCTGCGGCTCTTGCCGCCGTATCGGTCGATCTGGCACCGGACGGTATGGCATCGTCCAAACGTAATCAGTATGTCGCCAGTGTCGTCGAGACCCATCTTGCCGCGCGCAAGCGTCTCGCGCGTCACCTCAACGCATTGTTGCGCGCATGAGAGACTCCCTTGCCCGCGTCACGCCCCTCCGGGCCGTCGATCCCGAGGCAAAGGCCCGGTCGCTGCATGCGCTCGGGGCTTTCTATCTGCGGCAGGGCTTTCCGAAACAGGGATTGTCGCTTCTGCTGGCCGCCCGTGATTACGGCCTCAGCGATCCCGCCATAGACCGCGCCGTGGCGCAGGCCTACCTCCTGAGCGGTGCGCCGAAGAAGGCGCTGCAAACCCTCGATGCGCTTGAGGATGATCCAGAAACGCCGAATTTCCGTGAAAGTTCGGATATCATCCGCAGTCGTGCCCTTCTCGCCCTTGGCCGGATCGACGAGGCCCGTGCCATCTTCGCAGGGAAGGGCCGGACATGATCGGATCACTTCATCGCGGCCTCAATGCCGTCGGCAAACGTCAGGATCTCGTCGTCGTCATCCTTCTGGTGACGGCGATCCTGATGATGATCCTGCCGCTCGCCACCTGGCTGGTGGACATTCTCATCGCGGTCAATATCGCAGGCGCGGTCCTGCTGCTGATGATGGGTCTCTATCTCAAGCGTCCGCTCGAATTCTCGACGCTGCCCTCGGTCATCCTCATCATCACGATCTTCCGGCTTGCCCTGTCGATCACGACCACCCGTCTTATCCTGCTCAATGCCGATGCCGGGTCGATCATCGAGACCTTCGGCCAGTTCGTCATCGCGGGTGAGATCATCGTGGGTCTGGTGGTCTTTCTCATCATCACCATCGTGCAGTTCGTGGTCATCACGAAAGGGTCGGAACGTGTGGCCGAAGTGTCCGCGCGCTTTACCCTCGATGCCTTGCCGGGCAAACAGATGTCCATCGACAGCGATCTGCGGAACGGCGATATCGACCAGACCGAAGCACGCCTGCGCCGCCGTACCATTGAACAGGAAAGCCAGTTCTTCGGTGCCATGGACGGCGCGATGAAGTTCGTGAAGGGCGATGCCATTGCCGGTCTCGTCATCGTCGCGGTCAACCTGGTCGGCGGCATCGCCATCGGCATGGTCAGCCACAACATGGATGCGGGTCAGGCCGTCGAGACCTATTCGCTGCTGACGGTCGGGGACGGCCTCGCGGCCCAGCTTCCGGCGCTGTTTGTCTCTCTCGCCGCCGGGTCGGTCATCACCCGCGTCGCTACCGATGAGAACCAGAACCTCGGGGCCGATATCACCCGCGAGATGATTTCCAGCACCATCGCCCTCCGCGTGGCCTCGGTTATCCTGTTCGTGATGATGTTCATTCCGGGATTTCCCTGGTTCGTCTTTCTCATTCTGGCGATGGGCCTGATGGCGATCAGCTTCTCGGACCGTCTGGGCCTGATGCTGTTCGGCGAGGAGGAGGGCGAGGAGGGCGATGCTGAGCCGGACCTTGTCGATACGCTCGGGCTTGAGAAAAGCCCCTTCGTGGTCCGCATCAATCCGGCCCTGCTGGATGATGCATCCAAGGCGACCTTCGCCGAGGAAGCCCGCGAGGCGACGCTGGGGATCAGTGCCGAAATTGGCCTGCCCATCCTGCCCCCGCGCCTTACGGATGATCCCTCCCTGTCCGTGGACAGTGTGCGTGTCGATCTGGATGATGTCGTCGTTGCGGGCTTCGTGATCGATCCCGACCGTATGGCTATCGATATCGATGCTGATACGCTGACCCTGGCCGATGTCGAGTTCGAGGCGGCGGGGAATCCGCCCTCCGGGTTCCGCAATCTGCACTGGATCGACCCCGCCGGAGCGGGCGCGTTGAGTGAGCGCGGTTTCGATGTCCTGACGCCGCTTGAGGCCCTGCTGATCGGTACGCGCACGGCCCAGAACCGTTTCGCGGCACAATGTATCGGTGTGCAGGAGGCGCGCTCGGCCCTCGTGAGCATGGCGCAGCATTATCCCGACCTTGCCTCCGAAGTGCGCGATCTTCTGCCGCTCAACAAGATCGCCGAAGTCTTTCGCCGTCTCGTGGATGAGGGCGTACCGATCCGAAACCAGCGATTGCTGCTGGAGGCGCTCGCCGAATGGAGCGCGAAGGAGCAAGACCCCGTTGTTCTGACCGAATATGTCCGCACGGCGCTCAAGCGACAGATATGCAACGCGCTGGCCGGTGAGGATCGCGTGATACCGGTCTATCTGCTCGACAGTGCGG
This sequence comes from uncultured Neomegalonema sp., assembly GCA_937922185.1. GTDB lineage: Bacteria > Pseudomonadota > Alphaproteobacteria > Rhodobacterales > Rhodobacteraceae > JAHDDY01. The sequence continues at coordinate 5,960 of CAKZUT010000158.1, read as the reverse complement.
TGGAGGAAGCCCTTCGCAGTGCGGTGCGTCAGACTACGGTGGGGGAATATCTCGCCCTGGATGATAATGTCTCTGCGGCTCTGGTCGATTCGATCCGGGATAACCTGCGCGCTCCCTCCGAAGGGGGAACGCCGCCCGTCGTCCTCTCCTCGCTGGATGTGCGCCGTTTCGTGCGAAGCCTGATGAGCAATAACGGTATGCGGGATACGGCGGTCCTGTCGTATCAGGATCTCTCTACCGAATTCACGATCACCCCGCTCACTACGATCCTGTTGCCGGATCTCGATTATCGCGCGGCAGCAGAATAGAGGGACGCCCCCGCTTTACACAAATTCGTGAACTCTATAGTGTCTCATAGAGAGAATTTGTGTGGCGTGTGTTCTGAAAAGGGACGGTTGTGATGAAAGTGTCGGGGGCAGGTCTCGTACCGCAGGGCAGGGCGAACGAAGGCCGGGATAATGTTATCCTTTTCGACAGGGTTCGGGGCCAGTCGCGACATTCGCAGGATAAGCCGCGTGATCCCCGCTCCACGGTTGCCGCGCCGAGCACGAAACGCGCTATGGCATCGGATATGCCCGGACTGGCGGGTCTGGGGGCGCAGATTATGCCTCCTGCCCTGGATGCGGCTACCCTGAATGAAGTGGCGGCTCTTCTGGGCCGGATAAGGGTTATTCTGAACGGGATCGTGGAACTGACGCTGCCCGGTGGCGGTGCTGCCGATCCGGCCCGGTCCCTGACCGATGCGGGGCAACCGCTGCGCCGGTTTCTCCCCTCCGATTATTCCGATGGCATGAGCGCCCCCGCCGGTGCCGACCGGCCCGATGCGCGGGCTGTTTCCAATGCGGTCTCGGCCCGGAGCGGCGATAAGGGCAATGCTGCGAATGCGAGTGATCTTTTCTGGCTCTGGGGGCAGTTCCTCGACCATGACATCGATCTCGTGAAAACCGGAGACACAGCTTTTCCGATGCCGGTGCCGACCGGGGATTCCACCTTCGATCCGGCAGAGCCGCTGCCCTTCCATCGCTCCGCTTCGATTGCCAATCCACTGGGTGCGGAACAGCAGATCAATGTGATTACCGCGCTCATCGACGGCTCTAATATCTACGGCTCCGATGCTGCGACTACCGAATCCCTGCGAAGCGGAACGGGGGGGCGGTTGCTGATGCAGCAGGACGATACCCTGCCGACGGATGAGCGGGGCTTCTACCGCGCCGGGGACGAGCGGGTGAACGAGAATATCGGCCTTACCTCGATGCATACCCTTTTCGCCCGCGAGCACAACCGGATCGCCGACGGCCTTGCCGCCGACAATCCCAACTGGTCCGACCGGCAGATTTTCGATTCCGCCCGGCGGCAGGTGACGGCGATCTTGCAATCGATCACGGTCAATGAGTTCCTGCCGATCCTGCTCGGCGGCGACGGGCTGGGGGCGTATGCGGGTCCGGTGGCCGGACTTGACGCACAGATTTCCAATTCCTTCGCCGCCGCCGCCTATCGCTTCGGGCATTCCATGGTTTCCGACGCGATCACGCCGGTCGATGCCAGTGGCAAAGCAGGGGAGGCGATCCCGCTGAAGGATGCTTTCTTCAATCCGGCGCAGTTCGACGAAACCGGGATCGACGCGATCCTGCGCGGCTTCGCATCGAACGAGGCGCAGGCGATGGACATGGAGATCGTGGACAGCCTTCGCAATTTCGTTCTCGAAGGGCCGGCCAGTCAGCGCCTCGACCTTGCCGCGCTGAACATTCAGCGGGGCCGGGACCACGGCCTGCCGACCCTCAATCAGGCACGGCAGGCGCTTGGGTTCGCGCCCATCACGTCCTTCGATGACCCTGCGTTCCGCGACGGTGCCGGGGAGCGGCTGGCCGATGTCTACGACTCGCCGGATCAGATCGATCTCTGGGTCGGGTTGCTGGCTGAGAAGCCGGTCGGTGATGGCCTCGTCGGCCCCACGCAGGCCGTGATCCTGCGCGATCAGTTCATGCGCCTGCGCGACGGTGATCCGGGCTGGTACGCCAATACGATGCCTGCGGATGCGGTCGAGCGGATCGAGTCCGTCTCACTGGCGGATGTCATCGCGCGCAATACGGCGATCGGTGAATTGTCCGATGCGGCCATGATTGTCCCGCCTCTCGTATAATGCGGGCCTGCACCCGGCGTGCGGGCGCAGCCTGTCATGCTGCCGTAAAGCGGCTTGCCACCCAGTCGTGGAAGCAATGGGTCGGGGCGTCCATGGCGGGCGAGAATTTGCCGCCGTCGAACAGATCGCCGCTCCGGCCTTTCTGCATCCCCTCGACCACGCCGATATCCTCGACGAAGATGTCCTTCCAGAGCGCGGCGTTTTTGACCCGCAGGTCGGCATAGTCCGGCCCGGTCATCTCCGGCGAGGCGTAGTACAGCTCGATATGCTCCACCGTCTCCGTCGGTCCCTTCGGTTCCAGCAGGATCGCGTAGCTGTGGTCGCGATGCACACCGAACAGGACATTGGGATAGAACGACACGTATTCCGCTCCCGTATCCCACTTTTCAGACAGTCCGGTGAAATCGGCGAAGGCCCGCCCGTCATCGCTCAGGTCGGGATTATAGACCACTGTGCCCTGACCTGAAAACCGACGCGGCTCTACGATGTCGTAATGGTCCTCCAGCCGTGAATACGCATTCAGGCCGGGATGGACCCAGGGCAGGTGATACGCCTCGCAGAAGTTTTCAACTGCCAGCTTCCAGTTCGTTTTCACCTCCAGGCTGAAGGACGAATCCGGCCCGCCATGGTAGTTCGGCTGCTCCAGTTCGGCCCAGCGATCCAGCAACGTCGCCGCGTATTCCTCGAAAGGTGGCGCCTTCCCGTCCATGTTCACGAAGATCACATCGCGCCATACCCGGCTGCGTATCTCGATCAGCCCCAGTTCATCGCGCCTGATTTCCTCATGCGCGTTCTGTCCGGGTCCGCCCACATGCGGTGTGGCGCGCAGTTTGCCCTCAAGATCGTAGCACCATGAATGATAGGGGCACCGGATTGCCCCCTCGATCTTCTTCGGCTCCTCCAGCAGGATCATCCCGCGATGGCGGCAGGCATTGAGAAAAACCCGCACCTCGTTATCCTTGCCTCGCACCACGATCAGCTCACTGCCGCAGAAGCTGACGGGTCGCGCATCCCCGGCCTCCGGCACGTCCTTGGCAAAGCCCAGCCCTGCCCAGGTTGCCGCAAATACCGCGCGCCGCTCCGCCTCGAAGGTCTGTGCATCGGTGTAGTAGTGGTTCGGCAGTCCCCGCGCCGTTTCAATCGGAGCACTTACGGCATCGAGCATGGACCTGTCATGGATCGTCATCGTGGTATCCCTCCCTGCGGGGCACATCGGTGCGTATTATCAGGCTGCACCGATGATTTCGGTGACACTGATACGGACTCGACCTTTTCACCGGCAAAAACGGCGATCCGGCCCTTTTCCCGCGCGGATAACGCGCGTAGACAACGTTCATGATAACGATCCGAAATCTCAACTTCGCCATGGAGGGCAAGCCGCTCTTCGAGGATGCCAGTGCCTCCGTTCCGCCGCGCACGACCGTCGGGGTTGTCGGACGCAACGGCTGTGGCAAGACGACCCTGTTCCGCCTGATCCGGGGTGAACTGGCTCTGGATGGCGGCGATATCGACATTCCGAGAAACGCCCGCATCGGTGGTGTGGCGCAGGAGGCCCCGGCAAGCGACCAGACCTTGCTGGAAACCGTGCTGGCCGCAGATACCGAGCGCGCTGATCTGCTCAAACGCGCCGAGACGGCGACGGACGCCACGGAGATCGCCGATATTCAGACCCGGCTCGTGGATATCGATGCCCATTCAGCGGAGGCGCGGGCAGCCTCGATCCTTCAGGGACTGGGTTTTGACAAGGAAGCCCAGAACCGCGCCTGTGCCGAATTCTCGGGCGGCTGGCGGATGCGCGTGGCGCTTGCCGCCGTTTTGTTTTCGGCCCCCGATCTACTTCTGCTCGATGAACCGACAAACTATCTCGATCTTGAGGGCACGATCTGGCTGGAGAACTTTCTCGCCCGCTATCCCCATACCTGCCTTATCATCTCGCATGACCGGGGGCTGTTGAACCGGGCGGTGAAGGGCATCCTCCATCTCGCCGACGGAACGCTCGCCTATTACAAGGGCGGTTACGACGCATTCGATTCGATGCGGCAGGCTCGTCTGGAGCAACAGGTCGCCGCCAAGCGCAAGCAGGATGCCCAGCGCGAGCATATCCAGAGCTTTGTGGACCGGTTCCGCGCCAAGGCGAGCAAGGCGCGTCAGGCACAGTCCCGCCTCAAGATGCTCGAACGCATGAAGCCGCTGGCCGCCCTGTCCGAAAACGCCGTGGCGGGGTTCTCTTTCCGCACACCGGAGGAGTTGCCCCCGCCCCTGATCGCGATATCGGAAGGCAGGGTCGGGTATGACGGCACCCCCGTTCTCTCGAAACTCAATTTCCGTCTCGATCAGGATGACCGTATCGCGCTGCTCGGTGCGAACGGGCAGGGCAAGTCCACGCTCTCCAAGCTGGTCGCGGATCGTCTCGATCTGATGGACGGTACCGGAACCCGGTCGAAGAAACTCCGCATCGGCTATTTCGCCCAGCACCAGCTTGACGAATTGCACGAGGATGAAACCCCGATCCAGCATATCGCCCGCCGCTTCCCCGAGGAAACGCCCTCCAAGCACCGCGCGCGCCTCGGCGTGGCGGGGTTCGGGGCCGATGTCGCCGATGTCGAGGCACGACGGCTTTCGGGTGGACAGCGGGCGCGACTGCTGTTGATGCTGGCAACTCTTGATGCCCCGCACTTGCTCATTCTCGATGAGCCGACCAACCACCTCGATATCGAAAGCCGTGAGGCGCTGATCCATGCCCTCAATGATTACGGCGGTGCCGTGATCCTCGTCAGCCACGACGCGCATCTGGTCGAGATGGTGGCAGACCGCTTCTGGCTCGTCCATGACGGTCAGGTGCAGCCCTATGACGGCGACATGGCTGACTATAAACGCTTCCTGCTTTCCCAGCGCGGTGCGCCCGGCCCGGCGGAGGACAAACCTGCCAAACCCGCAAAGAGCGAGCCGAAATCTCCCAAGACCGCGACAAGGCCCGCACCCGCCGCCCGCCGCTCCCCCGCAAATCTCAGGGCGGATGCCGAGAAATGCGAGGCACGGGTGGTGGCGCTTCAGAAAATGCTTGATCGCATCGACGAGCGCCTCAACGAAATCGCGCTGTCCGATACCATTTCTCCGACCGATCTGGAGAAGCTGGGCATCAAACGGGCCGAGATTGTCGAGGGCTATGAGCGGGCCGAGGAGATGTGGCTGCGTGCTTTGGAGCAACTCGATACGGTTGCGTGAGACATCCGTATCGTTATGGCTCAAAATTTGTTGATTAACAATAGGTTACTGATTTTTTGCGTGTCATGCACCCTGTAAACCATGGTGTCGTGCGCGCGCGCGTTACGGTGCGTGAAGAAGATCGATAAGTTAATGCGCTATGCCCCGAATCGGGAAATCATGTGTTTGGTACGGTCTGGCATCGGGGTTGCTCTGTTGGGGATACGAAACGCAACCCGGCACGGAGACACACACAATGACCCGCAAATTCCTCACCGCCCTTAGCATCGCCGCCGCAGCCATGCTCACCGCTTCCACCGCATCCGCCACGGTCTTCTATAAAGACTACCACGATGCCGGTGTCTGGAACGCCTATGATGACGAGGCCCAGACCTATTCGATGAAGTTCAAGGACGACGGATCGAAGGACGGTTTCTGGCTGGTCGTTTCCTCGGGCGAGAACCCGAAGACCAATGCTCAGGAATACGCGATCCTCTACGGCGACCGCGCCGAGAACCGGATCACCGCCTATACGTATGACGGCCAGAACAACCGGAACAGCTTTCAGACCGGCAGTTATCTCGGCACCTTTGAAGACGCCTTCTCCGATGCCGGG
>CAKZUT010000157.1 GCA_937922185.1 uncultured Neomegalonema sp. | reverse complement strand
AGGCATGGCCATGGAATTCCAGTTCGTCCTGCAGCGGCACGACCTGCTCCCCCGCCGCCGCGCGGATCTGCCATTCGACCAGATCGACGCCCGTGATGGCCTCGGTGACGGGATGCTCGACCTGGAGACGGGTATTCATCTCCATGAAGTAGAAGCGGTCGGTGCGCAGGCCGTCGGTGGCATCGACCAGAAACTCGACCGTTCCGGCCCCTTCATAGCCGATGGCCGCCGCCGCGCGCACCGCCGCCTCGCCCATGGCCGCGCGCATTCCGGCGGTCATGCCGGGAGCGGGGGCTTCCTCGATGACCTTCTGGTGTCGCCGTTGCAGCGAACAGTCGCGCTCGAAGAGATAGACGGGCGGATTGTGACGGTCGGCGAAGACCTGCACCTCGATATGGCGGGGGCGGCCTACGTATTTCTCGACCAGCACATGCCCGTCACCGAAGCTCTTTTCACCCTCGCTGCGGGCAGCGGCGAGGGCTTCGGCGAATTCTTCCTTGAGATCGACCCGGCGCATACCCTTGCCGCCCCCGCCCGCGCGGGCCTTGATGAGGACGGGAAAGCCGATCTGCTGGGCCTCGACGGACAGGGCCTCGGCGTCCTGCTCCGCGCCGTGATAGCCGGGAACGACGGGAACGCCCGCCTCCTCCATCAGGCGCTTGGCCGCGTCTTTAAGGCCCATGGCCCGGATCGCCGGTGCGGGGGGGCCGATGAAGGTGATGCCCTCCGCTGCCAGTCGTTCGGCAAAGGCGGGGTTCTCGGAAAGAAAGCCATAGCCGGGATGAACCGCCTCGGCCCCCGTCCGCTTGCAGGCATTGATGATCGCGTCGATATCGAGATAGCTTTCGGAGACGGGGGCGGGGCCGATCCGCACGGCCTCGTCGGCGGTTGCGGTGTGCAGGGCGTTTGCATCGGCATCCGAATAGACGGCCACCGTGCGGATGCCCATACGTGCGGCGGTTCGCATGACCCGGCACGCGATCTCGCCCCGGTTCGCGATGAGAATCTTGCGGAACATGCGGCCCCCTCCGGTCTGCGGTCGCGATACGCTACCGTGCATACAGGGTCGCGGCAATGAGATCGGTCACCGGGCGGTGATCGGCCCCGATTTTATTTCTGAAGCAGGCAGCCATGCGCTTGTGTTGTTCCGCATGGCACGTTCAGGCTTGCGGACCAAACCCCGTGCCCTCAGTCGATATAGGCATCGCTTCGCTGCCCCGCGCGTTCGTAGTGTATGGGCAGGGCGCGCCCGTAGAGCTGTTTGCAGCGTTCGGGGGTGGCGACCATATCGGGGCGCTCGACATAGGAGAAGATCGCGACATAGCGCGGGGTCGGCCCCGCCAGCGGTGCGACCCGGTGGAGAGAATAACGGCCCCGGAAAATCTGGAGATCGCCGGGTTCGAGATGCAGCGTTCGCACCTTGTCGGAGGTGCCGTCGAGAACCCGCGCGACTTCGGCGAAATTCTCGCCCCCGGCCCGGATGTTCGGGGCGTATTCAAAGGCCCCGCCCTCGTCGGCATTCTGGATGGCGAGCGTCACGGTGAAGTTGTTGGTGTCGAAATGCCACGGAAAGCCATTGCCGGCCTCTGCGGCATTCACGATCACATCGGCAAGAGGGTCGGCATAGGGAAAGAAGTTCTCCTCCTGCAGGCAGGCCTGAATGAAGGACGTCAGCGCAGGGTAATCGTAGAGATTCCGCAGCGCGCTGCCGCCGGGAAAATTATCGGCGGGGACAAAGGCGTTCGAGCGGTCGAAGAAACGGCGGCGCGGATCGCTTTCCGGCAGGGACGGATCATCCTGCGTGAAATAGACATTCGTGCGGCTGTAGGAGCGAAAGCCCTTATCCGCAACACTGTCGGCCTGCGCGCGCAGCGTCGCGATGCCGTGCGGGTTCAGGAACCCTTTCAGAACGGCGCATCCGTCATCGGCCAGTGCGGTGCGGACCCGCGACAGCAGGGCCTCGCGCGCCTCGCCGGGGCGATGCACGGGATAGCGGTTCAGGTCGATCAGCGTTTCCGGCAGGTGCATGGCTGCGTTCCTTTCTGGCACGGAAGCAGCGTAGGGCGTCGGAAAGCCCGGTCTTGGCCCTCAGCGACGCGGGAAATGTCGTATTTCGCCCCGTGGATTGACTGTTGCCGCTCTCCCGATCCCGGTCTAGCGTCGGAGCACGGAAGAAACGACAGAACCATACCGGGGAGAAATTCATGACCGAGATGACCATGTTTGAAAAGCTGGCAGGGGAAGGGCGCGTCAGCCGCCGCGAGTTTATTCAGGCGGGGCTTGCCGCTGGCGTCAGTGTCGCCGCCGCCTCCACCGCCTTTGACAGGGCCGTCGCGGCCACGCCCAAAAAGGGCGGCGATTACATTCAGGCGCTGACGGGCGGGTCATCCTCCGACAGCCTCGATCCGGCGACGATCCTCGACAGCTTCATGATCAACGTCTCGTCCGGCCAGCTTCGTAACAACCTGACCGAGATCGGCCCCGACAACCAGCTTCGCGGCGAACTGGCCGAGAACTGGGAAGCGACCCCCGATGCGAGGGAATGGGTCTTCTCGCTGCGTCAGGATGTCGAGTTCCACAACGGCAAGACAATGACCGCCGATGACGTGGTCGAGAGTATGCAGCACCACATGGGCGCGGATAACAAGTCCGCCGCCAACGGCCTGATGAAGCAGGTCGAATCGGTGAAGGCCGACGGCAATAACGTCGTCTTCATGCTCCAGGGCGGCAATGCCGACTTCCCCTTCATCCTGTCGGATTACCACATCAATATCTGCCCCGCGAAAGAGGGCGGCGGCATCGACTGGGAATCGGGCGTGGGCACGGGTGCCTATATGCTGGAGGAGTTCGATCCGGGTGTGCGCGTCAACGTGAAGCGCAATCCGAATTACTGGAAGGAGAACGCGGGCTATTTCGATACGGTGCAGAACCTGTTCGTCGCCGATGCCGCCGCCCGCACCGCCGCCGTCCGCACGGGCGAAATCCACTCCATGTCGAATATGGATATCGCGACCGCGCCGCTGCTGGCCCGTGACAAGAGCGTCAAGGTCGTGCCGACCTACGGTAATAAGCATGTCGTGCTGCCCATGGATTGCCGGGCCGATCCCTTCACCGACAACCATGTCCGTCTGGCTCTGAAATATGCCATCGACCGCGAGGAAATGCTGGAGAAGATCACGCGCGGCTTCGGCGAGCTGGGCAATGACCATCCCATCGGACCGGCCAATGTGAACCGCGCGACGAACGAGGAAATCCCGCAGCGCATGTTCGACCCCGACAAGGCGAAGTTCCACCTCAAAAAGGCGGGGCTGGAGAATCTGGCGCTCAAGCTGCACCTCGCCGATACGGCGTTCGAGGGTGCCGTGGATGCGGGTCAGCTCTATTCCGAAAGCGCGAAGAAATGCGGTATCGACCTTCAGATCGTGCGCGAGCCGGAGGACGGATACTGGTCGAATGTCTGGATGAAGAAGCCGTTCCTCGGCGGATACTGGGGCGGTCGCCCGACGGCGGACTGGATGTTCAGTCAGGTCTATTCGTCCGGTGCCGAATGGAACGAGAGCTACTGGGAGAACCGGACGTTCAACAAGCTGCTCGTCTGGGCGCGTTCCGAACTCAACCCGGAAAAACGCCGCGATATGTATGTCGAGATGCAGCGGATCTGCCACGAGGACTGCGGCTCCGCGATCCCGATGTTCATGGCCTATACCCACGTCATCCGCAACGAGATCGGCCTGCCCGAACAGGTTGCGTCCAACTGGGAACTTGACGGCCACAAGAACGCCGAACGCTGGTGGATGGCGTAAGCCCTTCATCGCCATGAAATACGCCACTCCCTGCAAATGCAGGGGGTGGTCGCCTGACCGTTACCCGCATGTGATTTCAGTGTGGTGTAATTGAAAAAAGTTTAGTCTTCTCCCGGCATTTTCGCGTTTATGATGTGGATACGCGATTGCACAAGGGAATGTCTTCACCGCATCGACCGTGTTCTCGCACGGGCGAATCCGGTGGCCTTCGCCACGATGATGTTGATGGCTGCGGCGGTTCCGGCGGTGATTGTCACCCGTATATTTCATCAGATCTTCGGCGGGCCGATCCCCGACTATCTCGATACTGTATCTGCGCTCAATGCCGTAACGGTCGCCACGCCGCTCGTCATCATTTCCATTGGCACGATTCGCCGCCTCGACCGGGCCAGAGGCGCTTTTCGCGGTCAGGCCATGCTGCTCGACCAGCGTAATGCCGACCTCGCCGCCGCCGAAGCGCGGTTGCGGGAAATCAATGAAACGCTGGAGAGCCGTGTCGCGGCCCGGACCGAAGCTCTGGAAAAGGCACGCCTCTCCGCCGAGCGGGCCAATGCCGCGAAATCCGATTTTCTCGCCAATATGAGCCATGAGCTTCGCACACCCCTGAATGCGATCCTGGGTTTCTCTGACATGCTGAGCCATCGCCGCGCGCTGTTCGGTGCATCCTGCGAGGAGCGCATTGATGATTATGCCGAGTCGATCCATCTGTCGGGCAAGCATCTGCTCGCCCTCGTCGATGATCTGCTCGATCTGGCGCGGATCGAGGCGGGCCGTGTCGATATCGTGCCCGAACGCCTGAGCATCGAGCAGCTTTTGCGCGATGCGATCATGCCGCTTGCGCCACAGGCCGAGGCGCGGGGACAGCGGATCGAGACGCGGATCAACTGTGTCTCGCGCTATATCATGGCGGATGCCAGGGCGACCCGGCAGATTCTCATCAATCTGCTGTCGAATGCCCTGAAATTCTCGCCGGAGGGGGCGCCGGTCCGCGTGACCGTCACAGAGGATGCGGGCGGCCTGTCCTTCCGGGTGACCGATACCGGCATAGGCATGACCGAAGAGGAGACACGCGCCGCTGTCAGGCCCTTCTCGCGCCTGTCCGAGGCGCATATCGCCGCCGGTGAGAGCATCGGCCTTGGCCTGTCCATCGTCACGGCGCTGGCCACGCTGCATGGCGGTGCCTTCTCGCTGGAAAGCGTGAAAGGCGAGGGCACGACCGCGATTCTGTACCTGCCCGTTTCCGCAGGGCGCGCCCTGCAATCCGCCGCCTGATGCTTTCGATATTGCCCCGCGCCCGCGAACGCGCGACACTTTCCCGGCAGATAACCGCGAAAGGGCCGCCCGATGGACGCCGTCTTCTCCCGCCGTAACCTGATCGAACCCGCCGCCCTGCGCGGGATGATGCAACGATCCGACCTGCACGGCGCCGTGCAGGCAGGGTCGCATTTCGGGGCGATCCTCGTGACCGGCTGGCTGCTGTCGCTGACATGGGGCAGTTTCTGGGCCGTGCCGGTCTTCATCGCCCACGGGACGCTCATCAACTTCCTCTATGCGGGGCAGCACGAGCTGAGCCACAACACGCCGTTCAGGACGAAATCCCTCAACGAGTGGGTGGGGCGGCTCATCGGGTTCCTGATGCTCTACCCGCGCACCTTCGACCAGATACAGCACCACGCCCATCACCAGCACACGCAGGACTGGGAAAAGGACGGCGAACTGGTCCGCCAGCCCTATACACTGACCTCCTACCTCCTGTGGTTCCTTGGCCCGACCTACTGGTACAGCCGGGTCGCGCGGCTGGCGCGGCTGGCGCGGGGGATCGTGGTGGAGCCGTATGTGCGGCCCGATCAGGAGGCCATCGTGGTGCGCGAGGCCCGGTGGCATGTGGCCCTCTATGCGCTGGTGGCCGTGGTGTCGGTGGCGGCGGGATCATGGGCGGCGGTGATCTACTGGCTCGCGCCCATGCTGCTGACCAAGCCGATCCACCAGTTGCAGAACACCATCGAACATCTGGGCCTGAGCCACGAGGACGATATTCTCCAGAACACCCGCTCGACCGACACCAACGCGCTGATGCGCTGGATGTGCTGGAACATGCAGTACCATACGGCCCATCACAGCTTTCCGGCGGTGCCGTTCCATGCCCTGCGCGGCCTGAACGACACCATTGAGACCCGGCTGGGCCACGAGGTTCACCGCATGGGCTATATCGAATTCCAGATCGAGGTGATCCGCAAGCTGTGGGGCGGGAAATCGGAGGCGGATTATCCGAGCGACGAGGTGTGGATCGCGCGCGGGCCGAAGGGCGGCACGATGGTGGTGGATTGATGGATCATCCCTTAACTGCCCCCGCCCTGAGCCGGTGCCTCCTCCTCGCCCTTCAGGAAGGCCCCGGTGCAAGGCCGGGACAGGGCGAGAATGACTGATCTCCGCGTCTTCCAGTCCATCTGGGCCATGCAGCCTTATGACGATCTCGGCGAGGCGTTCGACCGGGTGAAGGAGGCCGGGTTCGACGGGATGGCCATTGATCTCGGGGCCGCCGATGTGGCCGCCGCCCGGCTGGCCGAGCCGCATTTCGGGCGCACGGGGCTGACGCCGCTGATCGTCGCTTTTCCGAAGACCGTCGCGTCCCTGCGCGAGACGCTGGTGATGGCCCGCGATTTCGGCGCGCCCTTCGTGGTGGTGATCGGGCAGGTCTTCCCGCTCACTGTCGAGGGGTCGATCCCCGTCATACGGCGGTGGATGGAGATGGCGGATGAGGAGGGGATGCCGATTCAGTTCGAGACGCATCGCAACTGCATCACCAATGATCTGTTCACCATGCTGCAACTGATGGACGCGATCCCGGATATGCCGGTCTGTGCCGACCTGTCGCATTATGTGGTGGATCGGGAATTCTGGTATCCGCTGTCGGATTTCGACCGGGGGCTTGTCAGCCGCGTACTGGCCCGCGCCGACAGCTTTCAGGGCCGGGTCGCGAGCCGTCAGCAAATCCAGTTGCCCCTGTCCTTCCCGCAGCATCGCAAATGGGTCGAGCTGTTTGAGGGCTGGTGGGAGGAGGGTTTTCGCAACTGGCACCGCCGCAATCCGGGCGAGGCTCCGGTTTTCCTGTGCGAACTTGGCCCGCCGGAATACGCGATGACGGGGGCAGATGGCAAAGAACTGTCGGATCGGTGGGCGGAGGCGCTGGTCCTGCGCGATACGGCGCGGGCGATCTGGGCCAGAGTCTCAGCGGAAGATGTCTGCACAGAGGGTTAGGAAACCCTTGTACCAACCGCCTTTATGGCTGACCGTTACTGCGCTTCCCCGGATGCTGCGCGGGACGCAGTCCTGCGCTGCTGGTCCGGGGAAGAACAGTCAGCGTTCAGGGCCGTTGGCATTACACCCTCCAGGCAGCGATCTCACCACCTGGAGGGTCTTTCTCATTGCCGTGGCATCGTGACGACAGCC
>CAKZUT010000156.1 GCA_937922185.1 uncultured Neomegalonema sp. | reverse complement strand
AACACGACCGCCGCCGACCGGGGCGATGTCTTCGATGCGATGAGCGCCTTGCTCACCGGGGCGGCAACGGCCCTGAAAGGCGACGTAACCCTCTCCCGCGACCACGGCCCGATCGCGGCACAGCTCGACGAGGCGAACGATCTCGTCAATCTTCTCGGCTACGAGGGGACCGCGCTGGCCGTACAGGAGGCCGCCGATCTCGTGTGCCAGATCGCCACCGACATCCTCGACCGCCTGCCCGTGACAGACGCAGCGGAACAGACCGACGCAACACCTTTTCGTAAGGCATCCTGATGCAGTCCTCGGTAATGAAACCCTCCATCGCCCCCGAGGGCCTCGATGGCCTGAAATCACTCTGGACGACCTTTGGCGAGTTACGGGCCGCCGTGACCGGAATCGCCGACCTCGGCGGCCCGGAAATCGCCGAGGAGGCGAACCGGATCGTATCCAAGATCGATTCCTTCGAGCCGACCGTCACGCTGATCGGACAGATCAAGGCGGGCAAGACGGCCCTCGTCAACGCGATGATCGGCCAGACCGATCTGCTGCCATCGGACGTGAATCCGTGGACATCCGTGGTCACGAGTCTGCACCTGAATTCGCGCAACCGGCCCGAGGGCACCCAGGCCCTGTTCCGCTTCTTCGACGAAGAGGAATGGGATCGCCTCGTCAGCACGGGCGGGCGGCTGGGCGAACTGGCCCAGCGCGCGGGCTTTGACGCCGAACAGGATGCCGTGCGCGATCAGGTGCTGGCCATGCGCGAGAAAAGCCGCGTGCGCCTCGGCAGGAAATTCGAGCTGCTGCTGGGCACCAGCCATACCTACGACATGGTGACCCGCGACCTGATCGACCGCTATGTCTGCTACGGCGGCTGGGATGACGGAGAGGAAGGCGAGGCGTCCAAGGGTCGCTATGCCGATATCACGAAGCTGGCGAATCTCTATCTCGACCTGCCGGGATATCCGACGGGCCTGTGCCTGCGCGATACGCCGGGGGTCAATGACACCTTCATGATGCGCGAGCAGATCACGCTCAACTCCATCCGCGATTCACGGCTCTGCGTGGTCGTCCTGTCGGCGCATCAGGCGCTGTCCACCATGGACATGGCCCTGCTGCGCCTCGTCGCGGCGGTGGATGCGCGCGAACTGGTCATCTTCGTCAATCGCATCGACGAGCTGGATGACCCCGCGAACCAGATCGGCGAGATCGCGGCGAATTTCCGCCGGACGCTGAAAAAACATGACGTTGCACCCGATGTGCCGATCCTGTTCGGCAGCGCGCTCTGGGCGCAGGCCGCGCTGGACAATTCCATCGACGAACTGCCCGCCCCTTCCCGCCTCGCCTTGCTCAACTGGGCTGCGGCGAATCCCTGCCCGGATGAGACGGATCGGGAATCGCCGCAGGAGCGCGCATGGCGCCTGTGCGGCGTTCCCGACCTGCACGGATTGATCGCGACCTGCATCGTCACCGGTCCGGGAGAGGCGATGAAGCGCGAGGCCCGCGATGCCCTGTCGAATCTCGTCACGTCGATAGAAGCCTCGGATATTCGCTTCGGCCTGAGCGACGTGTCCTTCCCGACCGTGGACAGCGCCGTGCTGGAAGCCCGTATCGACGAGATCGGTGCGGATATGGCAGCGACCCTCGCGAATGCCAACCGCTTCGCCGTCGATACCATGGGCGAGCGCCTGAAGAAATCACAGGCCATGTTCTGCGACCGGGCCGTGGAGGCGTTGCAATCCCATATCGACGCCTATGGCACGGAAAAGGCGTGGCAGTACAATCCCGCCGGACTTCGCATGATGCTCCGCACCGCCTACAAGACCTTTTGCAGCGACGTGGAGCGCGAGGCCGAGGAAATCTATGATCGCGCCGCCCGGCGGATCGAGGGCATCTATACCGAGATGTTCGGCATCGATCCGGGGCGCGTCGTCCTGCGGC
This sequence comes from uncultured Neomegalonema sp., assembly GCA_937922185.1. Classification (GTDB taxonomy): domain Bacteria; phylum Pseudomonadota; class Alphaproteobacteria; order Rhodobacterales; family Rhodobacteraceae; genus JAHDDY01. The sequence continues at coordinate 7,925 of CAKZUT010000156.1, read as the reverse complement.
CTCCGGCTCCGGCCCATGCCCCGCCGCCCACCGGTGTCGGCAAGACCATCGCGCTCGATCTCAACGTCTCATGGTGGCGCAAGTGGTGGCAGGGCGTGCGCCGCAAGGAACCGACAGCGGAACGCTATGCGACCCTGATCGTGGAAGAGACCGATTCGATTCTCGATGAGCTGTCCACGGAAATGGGGCCTGAACTCTGCCGCGAGAACGAGGCGATCCTGGCCACGTTCGTTGATGCACAGCGGGCGAATCTGCTGTCCCTGGCCAACGCCACAGCGGGCGATCAGGGCCGACAGGGTGACCGCACCGACGAGAAGATCGAGGCGCTGCGCGCGACCCGCGATCTCGTCGATGCCATGGCTGCATAGGGATACCGAAGATGAGCGCACCAGACCCCGTCGAGGCCCCGACCGGCCAGACCGCACAGAACGGTGAGACCGCATTGCCGATCCTGAATACGACCCCCGCCCGCCGGGCGCGGGTCGCCGTGCTGGGCGAATTCAGCGCGGGCAAGTCCACCTTCATCAACCTCGTGACCGGGGGCAAGACACTGCGTACGCAGGTGACGGCGACGCAGATGCCTGCGGTCTGGATGAGCTATGGCAATGATGCGCCCTACAGCGTGGATCTTGACGGCACGGAACGGCCCGTCGATCTGAAGGATCTGTCCGGCGTCACCGTGGCCGACACCGCCTATATCCGCATCTTCCTCAAGACCCCCGTGCTGGAACTGTGCGATCTGATCGACACACCCGGCAATTCCGACCCCAATATCGCACCCATCGCATGGGAGCGGATCGCGGCGATAGCGGATGTGGCGGTCTGGTGTTCGCCCGCGACGCAGGCATGGCGGCAGAGCGAGGCGGCGGCATGGTCAGAGATGCCCGAACGCCTGCGCGCGAACAGCGTTCTCGTCCTGACCCGTGCCGACAAGCTGACGACCGATGAGGACCGCGCGAAGGTGTTGCGCCGCGTGAAGGCCGAGGCGGGCGATCTGTTCAAGGCGGTCCACATGGCCTCGCTGCTGAACCTGACCACCGTGCAGCCCGCCTTCCGCGAAGTCATCCGCATGTGCCGCGCCCTGAACGAAACCGCGACGCCGGGGCCGGTCGATACCGCCCATATCCTGCGCGAGATGGGCGCAGCCAGTGCGAATGCGCCTGCTTCGGGCAGTGCGGAGATTTCTCCGGCGACCAGAGAGCTTCAGGCCGATGCGGGCTTTGCCAGGGCCGAACGCATGGCGGGAAGCGCGGGATCGGTCTCAGCGGACGAACCGGAAGCAGGCTATGCCACGCAGCTATGGCATCAATTGACCGAAACCCTGCCTCCCGATGACGACGAGGCGCTGGACCATGCGTTCACAACCTTTCTCGTCACGATGGATCGCGAGATCGCCATGCTGCGGGACATCGCCAATATCGGGAAGAAGGACTGACCATGGCATCTGACAGCAGACAAAAGACACAGGCCGCCGTGGACGCCCTGCGCGAGGACGTGACGACCTGTACGCTCGCGATGGCCGTGGATGTGGAAACGGGGCTGGTGCTGTGTACCGACACCGCCTCCACCCTGCCCCACGATATGCTGGAACGCATGTCCGATACCGCACGGGCCGACCTGTCCGCGCCCTGGATCGCGGCCATGGGTGGGGCGGATCGGCCTGTCTCGGTTACCCGGATCGATTCAGAGGGCCACACCACCGCCCTGCAACCGGCAGGGGGCGAGGAAATCGTCATCTGCCGGAGCACCGCCGCCCCCGACCATGCCGCGCTTGGCCGTGCGGCAGGCGCAATCTTCGATGTCCTGTCTTCGACGGAAGGGGCCTGATCCATGCCGGAATCCGCAACTCTCACGGCATCTTTCCAGGCCCTGCGCGACCGCGCGACTTCAGGGATGCCCCCTCCTGTTCCCGGCCCCGATGATGCCCCGGCGGCCCTGACCGATACCATCGGAGCGACGATCCTGCCCCGTGTCGTGACCCTCGCCGCCGAGGACGGATCGCGCGTGGACCTGACCGTGCGAAACCGGCGTGTGCTGGGTGTGGCCTCGATCCATCCGCCTGACCTGTGGCAAGGCCCCGTCGCCCCGGCAGAGGCAGGCAGCGATGCCGGACCGGAAGATTTCGCTCAGCCACTGGCCCGCGCCGTTCTCGCCGTGTCGGCGCGGGGTTCGGTGCGGATCGGGTCGCGGCTGCCGGAAGGGCCGATCCCCGCGATCTCCGTCAAGGGATATCCGGCGACACAGCTTTCCGGGGCTATCGAGACGATCCGCACCGAACCGCAGGTGCATCCTGTCCATCGTTTCCGCGATGCCTGTCAGGGCCATGCCCGCGCATGGTCCGGCGAGGAGGCCGGGGTCGATATCCCGGAGGGCGGCAAGGTGGATGAACCGTGGATATCCGCGCGCCTGTCCGAATGGTCGGCGGCAGCGGGGGACACGATGGATATGCGCTTCGTGCGCGTCGGGGGTGCGCCGCCCGCAGCCCTCGCCCTCGCGGCGGCAGGGGGCGAATGCTGCGTCGTCGCCTGCCATGAACCGGACGATTTCGACAGGCTCGAAGCCGCCCTTCTCACGTTGCGCGACCAGTCCGGGGGGATCTGAACCATGCAAATCGGTCTTGAACAGCAAAAGCGCATCGGCGAGGTGCGCGACATCCTCACGGCATTGCGCGACACGGCGAGCGGCGAATTCACCGCCTCCTTCGACGGACAGCTCGAACGACTCAACGGCTGGACCGCCCGGATTGCCGCCATCGGACAGGTCAAGGCGGGCAAGTCCTCGACCCTGAACGCCCTGATCGGCAAAACCGATTTCCTGCCCTCGGATGTGAATCCCTGGACCACCGTGATTACGGATATGCGGATCAATATCCCCGGCGATCCGAAATCGGGCGCGCGCTTCGATTTCTTCGACGAGGCATCGTGGGACCGGATCATCAACGGTGACCGCCGCGTCCGCAAGGCGGCGAAAACCTATCTGCCCGGCTTCGACCCCGAAGTCCTTCGCAGCCAGACCGAGGAAATGCGCGCCTATGCCGAAAAGCGCCTCGGCCCGTCCTACGCCAAGCTGCTTGGCAAATACCACGACTATGACCTGCTGTCCGACGGGCTGCTCGAAAGCTATGTCTGCGCGGGGGCCGGTACGGATCAGGCGATGCAGCGGGGCACTCTGGGCCGCTATTCCTCGATCACGAAGGCGGCGAATATCTATCTCGATATTCCGGGATACCACGTCCCGACCGTCATCACGGATACCCCCGGCGTCAACGATCCCTTTCTGGTGCGCGATGAGTTCACCTGTCAGGCGCTGGACCGTTCCGACATCTTTCTGGTGATGCTGTCGGCGCATCAGGCGCTGACGGAGGTGGATGTCGCGCTGATCCGTATGCTGGCGATGCAGGGCGACAAGGACGTCATCCTCTATATCAACCGCATCGACGAACTGGAGGATCGCGCCGCGCGGATCGAGCGGATCGTCGCGGATGTCTCCGAACGTCTGGCGGAAGCGGTGCCCGACGGGCGCTTCACGATCCTGCACGGTTCCGCCCGCTGGGCCGAGATCGCCATGGACGAGAGCCTCAGCGATGCCGATATCCGGGCCTTGATCGCCGAGGAACGGATTGATGACCTCGATATCGGCGGCACGGACGAGACCTTTGAAAGCCCCCGGCAGCGCCTTTATGCGGCATCGGGACTTCCCCGTGCCAGACAGGCCCTCTCGACGGCGATCTGCGAAGGCTCCGGCGCACGGTTCGTCGATGATATCGTGGCCGAGGCGCAGATACAGATCGGAGCGATGAAAACGCTGTCCCAGCGCCAGCGCCACGATCTTCAGGACCGGATCGAAATGTACGCCTCCGGGCGGGTCGCGGAGTGCAAGGAGACCATCGAGAGCGAGATGGCTCTTCTCGCCCAGACCCATAACGTCATCAACACCACCAACGAGATCGTCAATTCCGAACTCGACCGGGCCATGAACGACCACTGGGTCGCGCTCCAGCGGGAGATGGATCAGCACATCGCCAATTTCATCCGGGCGCAGAAGAAGACCGTTCTGGCGATGTGGGACGGCTCCGGCAATGTGGAGGAGACGCAGATCGACCTGTTGCCGTTGCGGATCGCGCTGGAAAGCATCTTCCACCGCCGGTACGACACGGCGCGCAAGGATCTCGACGAGACGATGCAGGTGGCCCTCGAAAACGCCACGAAAGCCGCCAACCGCTCCATGCGCGGGGTCGATACCCAGATATCGATGGAGGCGCTGCCCGGCAATTCGGTCGCCGTCACCTTCGCGACATCCAGCAAGAGCCTGCGTATCGACCTGATCGCGCGGCGAAGCTGGAAATTCTGGCGCGAGAAGGACGTCGATCTGGAAAAGACGATGGAGGGCCTGCGCCGGGTGACCGCCGCCGAGGTCTTCCCCGCCACCAGCAAGATGGTCGAGGCTTTCATGGCCACCATGTCCGAGCGCGTGATGGCCGGGAAGGGACGGCTCGATACCATCGCGCATATCGTCGAGCAGTCCCTCAATGACAGGATCAAGCGCCTGCGCGAGGACTACAAGCTGCTGGCGAAGGATGACACGCCCGAAGCGCGGGAGGCGATTCTCAACCGCCTTCGCAACGATATCGAGATTATCGACGACCGGCTCCGGGTCATCGCCACGCGCGAGAGTGCGCTGGCCGGACCCGATACAGACGCCAAAGCGGCCTGAACGGAAGGGCGATCCCATGAACGACATGCTCTCATTGCAGGATATCGTGGATGAAGTGGACGCACGCCGCGACCGCTTGCCCGGCACCCGGCGCATCGCGGTAGCCGGAGAATTCGAGGCCGGAAAGTCGAGTGTCATCAACGCGATGCTCGGCAGGATCATCGTGCCCTGCAATCCCGGTCTGAAGAGCCGCCCGCTCATCAAGGTCAGCCATAACCCCCAGCCGCTGATCGTGGGGGAGGATACGACCGGAAATGTGGTGGAAGCGCAGGATGTCGAAGACCTGCGGCAGATTAACGATCTCGCCGTCTGCGAACTGCATGTTCCCGCACCGGGCCTGGGGCGCACCGAAATCGTGGAAGTTCCGCACAAGCCGGGCAAAAGCATCGCCCCGAAAGACTTTGCCATGCTGGCCGCCGCCGATCTGATCATCTGGGTCACCATCGCCTCGCAGGCATGGCGCCTGTCCGAGAAAGCGACGGTCGAGGCACTTCCCGCCGGGTCACGGCGCAAGTCGGTCCTGGCCATTTCGCGCGCCGACCTGCTGCACGATGCCGGGGACTGGGAAAAAATCGAAACGCGGCTTCAGAAGGAAGCCAGCCCCTATTTTTCGGAGATGGTCTTCATGCAGGCATCGTTGCGTCATCTGAAGGCATGTCATCGTGACGGGGAAAGCTGGAACAGAACCGGCGGGCCATCGCTGACAGGAATCGCCGGAGACGTCGTTTCGGGCACACAGGGAGCCGCCGCATGATCTTCGGTTCAAAGCAGAACAAGGAACTCGCGGGCCGGATCGTGCAGGCGGTCATGCCGAGCATCGAACAGGCCAGCAATGCCCACGGCCTGCCGACCGGCTTCTGGAAAGAACCGTATGTCCTCGGATACATGATGGGCCAGATCAACGGCTGGATGAGCATCATGGACGGTGATGCCCTGAGCATTGCCGACAAGGGCCGGATCGTGGTCGAGACTTTCGGCACGCTTTCAGGCGAGAAGGGCAAGCCGATCAGCGAGAACGCCATGGTCTGCGCGCAGCAGCAGAACCCCGACTTCATGCGGGGGAACCAGAACGGCATGTTCATGGCCATGTATGCGGCGGGACGGGTTCCCGATGCGGACGGCTACGAGGTGGTGGTCATGGCCAGAGAGGCCGCCGGGGACGACTCGCCGGAGGCCGTGACGGAACAGCTTGCCCGTGCGCTCTGGGTCGAGGAAGTGCGCGCCTGCATGACCATCGGAGCATAGAACGCGACGAAGCGCGTCCCATTGCGGGGTCAGTGACAGATGTTCGCGATTGCGTGATACGGCCTTCTGACTTCTTGCGGCATTAAGAACCTGTGTCCACATTGCACGGAGAGTTTTTTTCAAGGAGGTTTCCATGACCGACCGCCGCACGCTTCTGCTTTCCGGTGCTGCCCTGCTTGCCGCCGCATCCCCGGCCTTCGCGCGGAAGGACGGGGATTTCGAGGTGATGAAGACCCCGGAAGAATGGAAAGAAATCCTCACGCCGCAGCAATACTACGTCCTGCGCGAGGAAGGCACCGAGCGCCCCTTTACCAGCCCGCTCGACAAGAATTACGAAGAGGGCACCTATCACTGCGCCGGGTGCGATAGTCCGCTCTACTCGTCGGAGACGAAATTCGATTCCAGAACCGGCTGGCCGAGCTTCTGGGCGCCTATCGAGGGCATGGTCGGCACCTCCACCGACTACAAGCTGTTCTACCCGCGCACCGAAGTGCATTGCGCCCGCTGCGGCGGTCATCAGGGCCATGTCTTCAAGGACGGCCCCAAGCCGACCGGCGAACGCCACTGCATCAACGGCGTGGCCATGACCTTCAAGCCGGCGGAAAAGAAGGAAGCGTCCGAAAGCTGACGCCCCCCTGCCCGCATCATACGAAAAGCGCCGCACCCCCCCGTGCAGCGCTTTTTTTTGTGGTCGCGGGAGATATCAGGGATAGCCGACCCGATCATAGACCATCTGCGCCTCCTTCCGGTGCTGACCGAGTTCCGAGACATTGAGCGCATCGGCCTCGAAGGCCCCCAGAGACGCGGCCTCGGCGGATATATCGGACCCCTCGACCACCGGAAACTCGTCATTGCCCGCCGAGAAATAGGCCTGTGCAGCGTCACCGGCGAGGTATTCCAGAAAACGGATCGCGTTCTCACGATTGGGCGCATGGGCCGCGACGCCGCCGCCTGAGATATTCACATGGGCGCCCCGGTCGGACTGGTTCGGAAAGACCCAGCCGATTCCATCAATGGCATTCGACAGGCCCTTCACCGGCTTGCGGAGCGCGCGGGCGAAGTAATAGCTGTTCGCCAGCGCGATATCACATTCGCCGGATATCAGGCCGCGAAGCTGGTCGGTATCGCCCCCCTGCGGCTTGCGGGCGAGATTATCGTGGAAGCCCTGCGTCCATTCGGTCGCCGCTTCGGTTCCCGCATGGGCGATGATCGAGGCGAGCAGGGACTGCATGTAGATATTGGAGGATGACCGCGCGCAGACCATGCCCTCGTATTGCGGGTCGGCCAGTGCCTCATAGGTCTGCGGCGGGTTCTCCACGCGGTCCTTCGCGTAGAAGATCATGCGCGCCCGCTGCGAGAAGGCGTACCATGATCCATCGGGCGAACGCAGGTTTTCGGGGATGCGCGCGTTCAGGATATCCGACTCGACAGGCTGGAACAGCCCCGCCTCGGTCGCACGCCACAGATTGCCCGCATCGACCGTCAGCAGCACATCGGCGGGGCTGTTCTTGCCCTCCGCCCGCATCCGCTCCATCAGCGCACCGGCCTTGGCCTCGATACGGTTGATCGTGATGCCCGTCTGCGCCTCGAAATCGGTATAGAGCCGCTCGTCGGTGTCGTAATGGCGCGAGGAATAGAGGTTCAGCTCACCCTCCGCGACGGCGGATGTGGCCGTCACGGCAGTAAGCACGAAGATGCTCAGGAAAGAATGGAAACGCATGGCGGCAAACTCCGGGATGGGGACGACTCTGGTGTCGTTGCGGTCAGGTTTATTTATCCGACTAATTCAGTCAAGATAAAATCCATAGTGTTTTAATCGGGTATGCGATACCAACCGCCTTTATGGCTGACCGTTACTGCGCTTCCCCGGATGCTGCGCGGGACGCAGTCCTGCGCTGCTGGTCCGGGGTCTCTCCGCGTCAGAACCCGGCCCCGGACCAGCACAGCAACATTGCATGTTGCAGTGC
>CAKZUT010000155.1 GCA_937922185.1 uncultured Neomegalonema sp. | reverse complement strand
GGCTTCTGCCATGATCCTACTTCTGCGTCCGCGCCTGCGGATAGAGGCGCTGGGCCACCACCGATTGCGGGTTCAGATTGCCGATATTGCCGCTTTCCTTGCCCGCCGCCGGATCGATAGCCGCATTGATGAGCGTGGGCTTGCCGCTGGAAAGCGCCGCCTCGACGGCCTGTTTCAGTTCGTCCGGCGTCTTCACCCATGCCCCGACACCGCCGAAGGCCTCCATCATCATGTCATAGCGGGCGCTCTTGACGAATACGGTCGTTGCCGGATCATCGCCCCCGCCCCAGTTCTCGCCGTCGCCGCGATAGATGCCGTCATTGTTGAAGACGACGACGCAGACCGGCAGGTTATAGCGGCAGATCGTCTCCACCTCCATGCCACAGAACCCGAACGCCGAGTCGCCCTCGACGGCCAGCACCTGCTTGCCCGTCTCGACGGCGGCGGCGATGGCCGCGCCCATTCCGATGCCCATCACGCCCCATGTCCCCACGTCGATGCGGTGCCGGGGCTTGTGGATATTCACGATGGATCGCGCCAGATCGAGCGTATTGGCACCTTCATTGACCAGAATCGTATCGGGCCGGTCGTTGATCGCCTGTTTCAGCACGCCCAGCGCCGCGTGATAGTCCATCGGATGGTTGTTGTTCTGCAACCGGGTGGACATCTTCTGCATATTCGCTTCGGCCTTGGTGTGGACCTGATCGAGCCACTCCTTCGGTGGCGAAATTCCCTCGCCGTCCATCGCCGCAATCAACGCTTCGGTGCAGGAACCCACATCCCCCACCAGCGGCGCGGCGATCTCGACATTGGAGTCCATTTCCTCCGGCTCGATATCCATCTGCACGAAGCGTTTGCCCCCCGGCTCGCCCCATTGCTTGCCCTTGCCGTGGGAGAGCAGCCAGTTGATCCGCGCCCCCATCATGATGACGACATCCGATTCCTTCAGCACCAGCGACCGCGCGGCAGAGGCGCATTGCGGATGCGTATCGGGCAGGATGCCCTTGGCCATGGACATCGGCAGGAACGGATACCCCGATTTCTCGACCAGTTGCCGGATTAGGTCATCCGACTGATCATAGGCCGCGCCCTTGCCGATGACGATCAGCGGGCGTTTGGCTTCCTTCATCACGCCGATGGCCCGTGCCACCGCCTCGTCGGAGGGGCGCATACGCGGGGCGGGGTCGATCACCTTAACGAGGGTCTTCTGCCCCTCCACCGCGTCCATCACCTGCCCCAGCATCGCACCGGGAATATCCAGATACACGCCCCCCGGACGCCCGCTGACCGCCGAGCGGATCGCCCGCGCGACCGCGATACCGATATCCTGTGCATAGGTCAGGCGATAGGCCGCCTTGCAGAAGGGCCGCGCGATGGCAAGCTGATCCATCTCCTCGTAATCGCCCTGCGCCAGATCGACAATCTCGCGCTCGGACGAGCCGGAAATCAGGATCATCGGCCAGCAATTCGTGGTCGCATTCGCCACCGCCGTCAGGCCGTTCAGAAAGCCCGGAGCCGAAACGGTCATGCAGACCCCCGGCATCTTCGTCAGAAAGCCCGCGACCGAAGCCGCATAGCCCGCGTGCTGTTCGTGCCGGAACGAGATAACCCGCATCCCCTGCCCCTGAGCATAGCGGCCCAGATCGGTGATCGGAATGCCGGGGACGTTATAGATCGTCTCGATCCCGTTCAGTTTCAGCGCATCGATCAGCAGATGGAAACCATCCGTCATCGTATCGGCTTCTCCGGCCTCCCCGGACAGTGCTTGTGCAGTCGCAGACATATTTTCTCTCCCGTGCGGTTCTTCAGCCCGCTGCATTTTTTTTCATTGTTTCATCAAGGTCAGTCCATGTGTCGCGCACATGGTCATGAAGACGCATCGTGTGTTCGCGCGTTTCGCGGGCGGCCCGGTCGGCATCGCGGGATTCCAGCGCCTCGATGATGCCGATATGCTCGGCCACCGACCGCGATGACCGGTCCTTCTCGGCCATCGCCTTCCGGCGCACCGCGCGCATATGCAGGAACAGGCCATCCGCGATGGTCTTGAGCATCGTGCAATGCGACAGCTCCAGAATACGCTGATGAAAGGCGATATTGGCCTCGGAATATTCCTCGATATGGGCTTTCGCGTCATCGCTCCCGTAGCGCCCCGCCATGGACCGCAGGCTCGCGATTTCCTTGTCCGAGGCGCGTTGCGTCGCCAGCCGCGCGGCCATGCTTTCCAGCGCGGCCCAGACGGTGATCATTTCCATGATTTCGCTGTGGGACTTTCGCAGCACATAGACGCCCTTGCGCGCCCGCACCTCGACGAAGCCGTCCTGCTCCAGCCGCACGAGCGCCTCCCGCACGGGCGTCCGCGAAATCTTGAGGGCATCCGACAGGGCACGCTCATCCAGCCGCAGATCGGTCGCCGGATCATAGACCTTCATGTCGAGGATCGCCTCGCGCAGGACGCCATAGATATGGTCGCCGAGACTGAACGTCCCGTCCACAGGTCTGAGGTTGAGCGTACTGACCATCGCAGCATGTCGCCTTGTGCCGACTCAGTTATGTGGTATACCATACGCCAGTGACGATGCCCGTCAACGCCCTTTCGTGACCTTTCCCCTTCGCGCCAGACGGAGCGTGCCGATGTACCTGCACGAGGCCCATGCCAAGGATCTGCTGACCCGCCACGGCATCCCGGTGCCCGGAGGCCATATCGCCCGTTCCCCCCCGCAAGCCGCCGATCACGCGCGCACGCTGGGGGGAGCGGTCGCCGTCAAGGCGCTGATCCATGCGGGAGGGCGCGGCCTTGCGGGGGGTGTTCGCATGGCCCGCACCCCCGACGAAGCCCGCGACCACGCCGCCGCCATGCTCGGCACTGATCTCGTCACCGCCCAGACGCGCAGCCGGGGCGAGACGATCCATGAAGTCTATATCGAGCGCGCTCTGGATTTTACCCGCTCGCTCTACCTCTCCGTCATCATCGACCAGCGCCGTGCCGTGCCCACCCTGCTCGCCGCCGCCGAAGGGGGCACCGCACTGGAGGAAAACGCCGCCGCCGCCCCGGCCATGATCCAGAAATACCCGCTCGCCGCCGATGGCAGTCACAACCCCGCCGCCCTCGCCGCTTTTCTCGATATGCTCGGCGTGCCCGACCGAAATGCGGGCGCGGTGCTTGGCGTGGTCGAATCCCTCGTCCGCGCCTTCATCGACAGCGACGCGACCCTGATCGAGGTGAACCCGCTCGCCCTGATGGAGGACGGCACGGCCACCGCGATCGACGCCAAGATCATTCTCGACGGCAATGCCCTCTTCCGCCACCCCGACCTCGCGGCCCTCGGCGACACAGCCCGCGCCGATGCCTCCGAGACGCTGGCACAGGCGAACGAGATCAATTTCGTCCGCATGGATGGCGAGATCGGTCTGGTCGTCAACGGGGCCGGGCTGGGGCTTGCCACCCATGACATGGTGATCGAGGCCGGGGGCCGCCCCGCTAATTTCATGGATATCCGCACCATGGCGAGTGCGAAACAGATCGCCACCGGCATCGGCCTGCTGCTCGACGAGCCGGGCGTCCGCGTGTTGCTGGTCAATGTCCATGGTGGCGGTATGACCACCTGCGACCGTATCTCCGACGCCCTCGCGCTGGCGATGGAGGGCCGCGACCGCCCCGTCCCGGTCATCTTTCGCGTCGCGGGCCAGAACGCGGCGGAGGCCAGAGCGGCGGCGGAGGCCCTGCCCGTCCCCTGCACGATCCCCGCCGACATGACCGAAGCCGTGCGACTGGCCGTAGCGGAGGCCGGGGATGGACCATAACTGCCCTCTGACGACCGATCATCGCCGCAAAAGTAATCCATCCTCTCCCGCAGGCGGGAGAGCGAACCGAACGGACATCGCGCAATGCCCATCCTGATCGCACCGGACGCCCGCATCCTCGTACAGGGCATGACCGGCAGGGCGGGCAGCTTCTACACCCGTCTCGCCATGGATTACGGCACCGGCGAGACCGGCGGCTACGTCGCGGGTGTAACCCCCGGCAAGGGCGGCGGCACCCATCTCGGCCTGCCCGTCTTCGACACCGTGGCCGGGGCGCAGGCCGAAACCGCCCCCACTGCCAGCATCATTATGGCCCCGGCTCCGGTTGCCGCCGCCGCGATGCTGGAGGCCATCGAAGCGGCGATCCCCACCGTGGTTTGCGTCACCGAACGTGTTCCCGTGCTCGACATGGTGCGCGTCCGCGATGCCCTGCGTGGCAGCGAGACGGCCCTGGTCGGTCCCAATTCCCAGGGCATCCTCGTTCCCGGCGCGCGCAAGATCGGTGTGATGTCCACTGCCGATGCGGCCCCCGGCGGCATCGGCATTGCCGCCCGGTCCGCCTCGCTCACCAGCGAGGTTGTTGCCCGGCTCAGCGCGGCGGGCCTCGGCCAGTCCACCACCGTCGGCATCGGCGGTGACCCGATTCACGGCATCGGGTTCGCCCGGTGCCTCGCCCTCTTCCGCGACGATCCCGACACGAAAGCGGTCATCCTCATCGGCGAACTGGGCGGCGTTCAGGAAGAGGAGGCCGCCGATTTCCTCGCCGCCGAACCCTATGGCAAGCCCGTCGTGGCGCTCCTCGTCGGGCGTCACGCCCCGCAGGACCGGCGTATGGGTCATGCGGGCACCGTTTCCGTTCTCGGCTCCGGTTCCATCGCCCAGAAGATCGCCCTGCTCGAATCCACCGGCGTCCGCATCGCTCTGACGCCCGATCACGTGGTGAGGGTGCTGGCCGCGTAAGCACAGCGGATCGTCGCTTTCCCCTTGCCCCCCGCGCCCGCATCGGGAAAAACCCCGTACTGATATATGATAACGGGGAGGTACGCTTATGGGACGCTACAATTCGGTCTATGATCGCTGGAGAACCGATCCCGAAGGCTTCTGGATGGAGGCCGCGCAGCAGATCGACTGGATCACGCCGCCCACCGGCGCGCTGGATGACAGCACCCCGCCCTTCTATCGCTGGTTTGCCGATGCGACCTGCAACACCTGCCACAATGCCGTGGACCGCCATGTCGAGGCGGGGCGGGGCGACCAGCCCGCGATCATCCACGATTCCCCCATCACCGACAGCCAGCGGATTCTGACCTATCGCGAGCTGCAAACCGAAACGGCGAAACTCGGCGGCGCGTTGCAGGCCCTCGGCGTGACGAAGGGCGACCGCGTTCTCATCTATATGCCGATGACCCCCGAAGCCGTGATCGCCATGCTGGCCTGCGCCCGTATCGGCGCGGTCCATTCGGTCGTCTTCGGCGGTTTCGCCTCCAACGAGCTGGCCGTCCGCATCGACGACTGCACTCCGAAAGCGGTGATCGCCGCATCCTGCGGGCTGGAGCCGAACCGCACGGTTCCCTACAAGCCCCTGCTGGACGGGGCCATCGACATGGCCGACCACACGCCCGATGCCGTCATCCTCAAGCAACGCCCGCAACTGACTGCCGATATGGTGCCGGGCCGCGACCATGACTGGGATACCCTCACCGGCGATGCAGCCGAGGCTCCCTGCGTTCCCGTGGGCGGGGCCGACCCGCTCTACATCCTCTATACCTCCGGCACGACCGGCAAGCCCAAGGGTGTCATCCGCGCCAATGCGGGGCATCTCGTGGCGCTGAACTGGTCCATGAAGAACATCTACAACATGGACCCCGGCGATGTGTTCTGGGCCGCCTCCGATGTGGGCTGGGTCGTGGGGCACAGCTATATCGTCTATGCCCCGCTGATCGCCGGATGCACCACTGTCCTCTTCGAGGGCAAGCCCGTCGGCACCCCGGATGCGGGCACGTTCTGGCGCGTGATCGCCGAGCATGACGTGAAGGCCCTCTTCACCGCCCCCACCGCCATCCGCGCGATCCGGCAGGTGGACCCCGAAGGGGAGTTCATCGCGAAACACAATCTTTCCGGCTTCCACACCCTGTTCCTCGCGGGCGAGCGCGCCGACCCCGCCACCGTCGAATGGGCCGCCGAGAAGCTGAACGTCCCGGTCATCGACCACTGGTGGCAGACCGAAACCGGCTGGACCATCGCCGGCAACCCGTCGGGCATCGAGCTGCTCGATATCCCCGTCGGCTCGGCGGGGGTGGCCATGCCCGGCTACGACATCCGCATTCTGGACGAGGGCGGGAACGAGCTGCCCGACGGCACCCTCGGAGCCATCGCCGTGAAGCTGCCCCTTCCCCCCGGCTCTCTCCCGACGCTGTGGAATGCGGATGAGCGGTTTCAGTCCAGCTACCTGACCACCTTCCCCGGCTATTACGAGACGGGGGATGCGGGCATGAAGGAGAACGGCACCCTCAAGATCATGGCCCGCACGGATGATGTCATCAACGTCGCGGCCCACCGCCTCTCGACCGGCGAGATGGAGGAGGCACTGGCCCGCCACCCGGACGTCGCCGAATGCGCCGTGATCGGCGTGGCCGACGAGTTGAAGGGCCAGTCCCCCGTGGGCCTCGTCTGCCTCAAGGGCGGCACCAACCGCCCCCATGAGGAGATCGCCGCCGAATGCGTCACCCGCATCCGCGAGACCATCGGCCCCGTCGCCGCCTTCAAGAAGGTCGGCATCGTCGCGCGCCTGCCCAAGACCCGCTCGGGCAAGATCCTCCGCGCCACCATGGTCTCCATCGCCGACGACACCCCGTGGAACATGCCCGCCACCATCGACGACCCCGCTGTCCTCGACGAGATCACGGCAACCCTCAAAGACCTGGGCTACGCGAAAGGGGCGTGAGGTGACCGCACAAGGCATCGAAGCATGGTTCAGGGCGGGGGGCGACTCGCCGCTCATTGCCATGCTGGACGACAGGGATTTCCACGCTGCCTGCCTCACGTTGCTGGAAGAAAACGGATGCAGGCCGCCCGTCAATCACGCGGTCGTCTTCTGCCTTCGCAAGGCCGTCCTCGGCGCGTCCAGCTTCATCGGTGCCTCCGGCGCG
>CAKZUT010000154.1 GCA_937922185.1 uncultured Neomegalonema sp. | reverse complement strand
ATGACCCGTGGCTGAACCCGTAATCCTATGCCTTTCCCGCTCCGGTGAGGAAACGGCGCATCATGTGGCGGCGGCGCTGGGCGCGGCGGTGCATGGACGCGAGGGGCGGGTCGGGAAAGCCGATGCGTTCTTCGCCAATGCTCTCGACCATGCCCGCGACCTGTTTGCCGCCGGGGTGCCGGTGGTCGGCATCTGCGCCGCCGGTATCCTGATCCGGGCGGTCGCGCCATTGCTGAACGACAAGCGGGCGGAGCCGCCCGTGGTGGCCGTGTCGGATGACGGCTCGTCGGTCGTACCATTACTGGGCGGGCATCGGGGGGCGAACCGGCTGGCGCGGGAGATCGCACGGGCGCTGGATGGAGCGGCGGCGGTGACCACGGCGGGGGATGTGGCGCTGGGCCTTTCACTGGACGAGCCGCCCGCCGGGTGGCGGCTGGCCGACCCAGACGCGGCCAAGCCGGTCATGGCCGCATTGCTGTCCGGGGCGGCGGCAACAGTCACGGTCGGCAAGGCGACATGGCTCGCACCGCTGGCGGACAGACCCGGCACGAAGCGGGAAGACGGTAGCGACTGGCACGCGACGATCTCGCTCGCGACAGGGGCGCGGCTCGATTATCATGCTCGACGCTGCGTCATCGGCGTCGGCTGCGCGCGGGGCTGTGCGCCGGAAGAGCTGATCGATCTGGTGACGGGCGCAATGGAAGGTATTGCCCCGGCGGAAATCGCCGCTGTGGTCTCGCTCGATCTGAAGGCCGACGAGCAGGCCATGAACGCTCTTGCCGCGCATCTGGACGTGCCGTTTCGGGTGTTCGACGCCGCCACGCTGGAGCGCGAGGCACACCGGCTGGCCAATCCGTCGGACGTGGTGTTCGCAGAGGTCGGCTGTCACGGCGTAGCCGAGGGCGCGGCGCTTGCGGCAGCCGGGGACGCGGCGGAACTGATCGTGGAAAAACAAAAGACGGCCAATGCGACCGTCGCCATTGCCCGCGCGGCGGAACCGATCATCGATTTGCGAGGCCGCAAACGGGGGCGTGTCTCTCTGGTGGGGATCGGGCCGGGGCAGGCGGCATGGCGCACCCCCGAAGCCTCGCGGATGATCGCAGAGGCCGGGGAACTGATCGGTTATGGCCTCTATATCGACCTGCTCGGGCCGCTCGCGGCGGGCAAGCCGCGCCATGACTATCCGCTGGGCGGCGAGGAGGCACGCTGCCGCTTTGCGCTGGAGCGGGCGGGCGAGGGTCGCGATGTGGCGCTGATCTGTTCGGGGGATGCGGGCATCTATGCGATGGGCGCGCTGGTCTTCGAGTTGCTGGACAAGGGCGGGTTGAGCGATGCTGCCTCGCGTGTCGAGGTGGTCTCGGCCCCCGGCGTGTCGGCCTTGCAGGCGGCGGCGGCGCGCGCGGGGGCACCACTGGGTCATGATTTCTGCGCGATATCCCTGTCTGACCTGCTGACCCCCCGCGATGATATCCTGCGGCGGATCGGGGCGGCGGCTGCGGGGGATTTCGTGATCGCCTTCTACAATCCGGTATCGAAAACCCGCCGGACCCTCCTGGCAGAGGCCCGCGATATCCTGCTGGAGCATCGGCCTGCCGATACGCCGGTATTGCTGGCCTCATCGCTCGGGCGGCCCGAGGAGAAGCTGGCCTATCGCGACCTCTCGGCGCTGAAAGTGGATGAGGTGGATATGCTGACGGTGGTGCTTGTCGGGTCGTCGCAATCGCGGGTGACGGCGGCGGGGCGGATGTATACGCCGCGCGGCTATGCGAAGAAGATGGGGGTGAAAAATGACAGAAGCTGATATCCGATGGCGCGGATCACTGCCCCATCCCCCCGTGACGGCCAATACGGTGTCCGTACAGATTTCACTCCCCCTCGCTCATGAAGGCCAGCCATGACCGTCCATTTCATCGGTGCCGGTCCCGGTGACCCGGACCTCATCACCGTCAAGGCCCTGCGCCTCATCCGTGAATGCCCGGTCTGCCTCTATGCGGGGAGTCTGGTGCCGGAGGCTATCGTGGCGGAGGCCCCCGGCGCGGTTATCGACACGGCCCCCATGGCGCTGGACGAGATCATCGCGGAGATGGCGACGGCCCATGAACGGGGCGAGGATGTGGCGCGGGTGCATTCGGGTGATCCGTCGCTCTACGGGGCCATTGCAGAGCAGATACGCCGTCTCAGGGCGCTGGACATCCCCTATGACGTGACACCGGGGGTCAGCGCCTATGCCGCCGCCGCCGCCGCGCTGGGGCGAGAACTGACGATCCCGGAGGTCGCGCAGACCGTCATCCTCACCCGCACCGCCGGGAAGGCCAGCGCCATGCCGCCCGGAGAAGACCTGGAGACGCTGGGCAGGACGGGGGCGACGCTGGCGATCCATCTGTCGGTGCGGAATCTGCTGATGATCGAGCGGACGCTCTCGCCGCTCTACGGGGCCGATTGTCCGGTCATCGTGGCCTATCGGGTCGGCTGGCCGGACCAGATGTTCATCGAGGGAACGCTGGCCGATATCCGCGAGAAGGTGCGGGCGGAGAAGATCACCCGTACGGCTCTCATCCTGCTCGGACCTGCCCTGCGGGAAGTCGATTTCCGGGACTCGGCCCTCTATGATGCCGATCAGCCCCATGTTCTGAGGCCGAAACGCAAGGCCGGATGACGCCGCGTCACGGTTGACAGCGGGACGGGGTGACGCGCATGGAACGGGCATGTACCCGCTGGTTCGTCTCGCCCGTATTGCCCTGTTCAGCCCCAGGCGCCCCACGCTGGGGCCGGACGATACCGGTACGCTCGACATGATCGTCTGGCCGTGGGATTGCGATGTGTTCATCGAGATGAATAACGGGCGGCACCTGACCCTCTACGATCTGGGACGGTTTGATTACGGCGCTCGCTGCGGGTTGCTGCCCCTGCTCAGGACGAAGGGCTGGGGGCTGGTGGTGGCCGGATCGACGATCCGCTATCGCAAGCGGCTGCTGCCTTTCCAGCGATACAGGCTGCATACGCGGCTGATCGGGCGTGACGACCGCTGGTTCTATTTCGTGCAGAAGATGGTGCGGGGAGCCGATACCTGCTCGTCCGGGCTGGTCCGTACCGCCGTGACGAAACAGGGCCGCATCCTGCCGACGCAGGAAGTAGCGGAGGCGCTGAAGTATCCCGACTGGCGACCGGCGCTGCCACCCTGGGTGCAGGCGTGGATCGATGCGGATGACTCAAGGCCCTGGCCGCCGGAAGAATAAGCTACCCGTGTTCTTCCTCATGGGCCTCGACGAGGGCGCGGTTATAGGCGCGCAGGGCATCGATATGGAACAAGGCCCCGACAAGGGTACGTCCGCCCCCCTCATTCTCGGTCACGATGGGGATGTATTCCAGCCTCGATGAATACATCGGCAGGGCGACGGCCATGGTCGTGCCCTTCTCCAGCGCGACGCCCTGCTCGATGAGATCCCAACTCTGGGTTTCGGACGGGCTGCCCTCGGCCCCGCGCGGGGTCATGTAATCACCGACCTGCATGGTATCGAGCAGATACCGCTGTGGGCCGTCACCGAGATGCAGACCCCGATTGCCCAGACGCCAGTGAAAATAGCTGCGCTCGATAACCTGCTGCGTCAGGACAGTGGCGACGGAGACGGAGACCATCACCGCCACCGCCGTCTGGTAATCGCCGGTCAGCTCGAACACAATGAGCGAGGTTGAGATCGGCGCGCCCAGAACCGCCGCCGCGACCGCCCCCATTCCGGCCAGAGCATAGAGGCCGTAGGAGCTGGAAAGTTCCGGGAAGATGGCCGTTGCCACGATGCCGAATGCGCCGCCCGTCAGCGCGCCGAGCATCAGCGAGGGCGAGAAGACGCCGCCGCCAAAGCGCGTAGCCAGCGTGATCGCCACCGCCGTGACCTTCGCGCAGACAATGCCGATCATCGTCCAGAACGGAACGCGCTCGTAGAGGACCGAGGATGTGGTCTCGTAGCCCACGCCCACGACCTGCGGAAATAAAAGCGCGATGCTGCCGATCAGAAAACCGCCCACCGCCGGTTCCAGCCACATGGGATAGGACCACCGCTCCTGCATCCGGTCGGTGAAGGTGTCGGTCGCGATGATCGCGGCCATGAGAAAGGTGGCAGTGATCGCCGACACGACCCCGAGCAGGCCAAAGGCAGGTAATTCCCAGAACGTCTCCAGATTACGGTCAGGGATCGAGAAGGCCGGAAAATCCCCCAGATGGGAGCGCGAGATCACCGCCCCGGCCACGCTGGCGATGACGATGGGGGCGAAGGCGCGGACGGCATAGTAACCCAGCACGACCTCCAGCGCGAAGAGCGCCCCTGCGATAGGGGCGTTGAAGCTGGAGGACACCGCCGCCGCCGCCGCACATCCGAGCAGGATACGGGCCTCTACCTCGGTGACATTCGCAAAGCGCGAGAAGATCGCCGCCAGTGTCGCACCGAGATGGACGACCGGTCCTTCCCGCCCCGAACTGGCCCCGACGCCCAGCGAGAAGGCGGAGACGATGGCCGATATCACACCGCTGCGGACAGACATCTCACAGCCGCGCAGGCGCGATGCCTCGATCACCTCCGCGACGCTCGCAACCCGGCCACTGCGGCTGAAATAGGCGAGAAACAGGCCGATCCCAAGACCGCCCAGCGTGGGCACGAGAAGAATGATCCACCAGTCCAGCTTGGACACGCTGGTTTCGATCGCCGCCTCGGTCGCGCCGAAGAACAGGGTCTGGAGTGCGGCAACCGACCAGTAGAATAACAGGGCGGCGTAACCGGAAATCGTGCCGACAAGCAGCGCGTAAAGCCACAGACGCGGCTGGTCCAGATCAGACAGCCGCGTCCAGAAAAGGCGCAGAAGCTCCTTCGTACCGATGCCGAAAAGCCGCTTCATCGTACCGCCAGGTCATGGCCCCGCCCATAACGGCAGGGCGTTCTATATTACCGGCAGACGCCGCCGATGAGCCATGTACCGGTCTTGTCATCAAAGACCACAAGACCGTTATCCACAACGAATGCGCCGCCCCGGCTGTTGCAGTATTCGCTGTCGAGACGGGTCTTGGCCTGATCCATCGCCTGCACCTTCTCGTCCTTCTCACCCCTGAAATCGGGCTGGCGGACGACATCGGCTGCGACGATCTCGGTGCCGGGAAGTAATCCGGTTATCATATTGTATTCGAAATTCTCAGCGGCGATTACCGGAAGCGCAAACGCTGCGGCAAGGATGGTCGTGGTGAAACCCGCTCTCATTTTTATTCTCCTCGTTTTGCCCCAAGATGCGACAATAAGGAGGAAAATCCTGTTTGGCCATACGCGGATATAACAAAGGGCCTCAAGGTGCGGGGTCGGCTGCGGCTCAGAACGGGCCTACAGGCGCGAAACCGCAAAGACGGGAGAAGCCCGGCCCGAACCCGGTGCGGCGCTTCCCCCGGTCACAGTGGACAGCCTCAGCGGCAGATACCGCCGACCATCCATTCATTGATACCCTTGTCGAAGACGATGAGGCCCGGATCAGCCACGAACTCGCCGCCGCGCTTCTTGCAATAGTCGTTTTCCAGTGCGGATTTGGCCTTGTCCATGGCCTGGGACTGTTCTTCCTTATCACCCGAGAAGGCAGGCTCGCGCACGATATTGGCGGCGATGATCTCGGTGCCGGGAAGCTGGCCGGTCATCCAGCCGAACTTGTAGTCGCCTGCGGCGAATGCGGTATTGGCGAATGCGGTCGCGAAGACCGACAGGACGATGATGGTTCTCATGGAAACTCTCCTTCGAGGCGCATGACGCTGACACAATTCTCAGGGGCGCTTCCGTCCCGAGAATTTACATCGTACCGGGGAGAGAATGACGAATGCTTAACGCCCTTCGCCGGAGGCCGTCCTCTATCCCGAAATATCGGGGCGGACGAAATCGCCGGAACCGGGGTTCATGATCCATAACTCACCGGTTGCGATGTCGAACCATGCGCCGTGCAGGGCGAGACGCCCCTTATCCTCCAGAATCTTCACGCAGGGAAAACTACGCAGATTTTCGATGGAATGGCGGATCGAGATACGCTCCAGCGCCGTATTACGCTCGCTGGCGGTCATGGAATCATAGGCCGCGACCTTTTCGGCGGCGGGGCGCAGCAGGCTCATCCACTTGCCAATGAAATCGCCGGGGGAAAGGGGAGTTGAAGCGGGGGAAAGCGCCGCGCTGATACCGCCGCAACGCGCATGGCCCATCACGACGATATTCTTCACCTTCAGGGCCTGCACCGCGAATTCCAGCGCGGCCGAGGTGGAGTGATACGCGCCGTCCGGCTCATAGGGCGGAACGAGATTGGCGACGTTGCGAAGAACGAAGACCTCGCCGGGGATCGTATCGAAGATGACTTCGGGAGCCGCCCTGGAATCACAGCAGGCGACGATCATTGTCTCGGGCTTCTGGCCGGTTTCCGCGAGATCGCGGAACCGTTCCTGCTGACGCGGCAGCGCGCCGGAGACGAAAGAACGATAGCCTTCGATGAGGCGTTCAGGGAAAGAGGCTTCGCGCGGCATGTCATCACTCCCAGTCGTGGCACCATCGACCCGCATGGCCGATACCTGCGTCTCTTTCCAGATGCGGCACGGTCATGCAAGGTCGGGCGCGATGCGGGACATACATGGCGGGGGCGCTATGTCGGATCGAGGGCAAAAAAGAGGTGTGCGGTTTGGACGGTTTTCTCGCATTGGCGGCGACCAACCTCGGTTCGCCGCTCATCCTCTCCTTCGTGCTGGGGGTCGCGGCGGCGCTCGGACGGTCTGATCTCGTGTTCCCGGAGGCAGCGGCGAAAGCATTGTCGATATACCTGTTATTCGCCATCGGGATGAAGGGCGGCGTGAGCGTGGCCGAGCATGGCGTGGACATCCGCCTCGGCACGGCGATCCTGCTGGGGATCGTGCTGTCGGCGGCTCTGCCCCTGCTGGCTTTCAGGTTGCTCGGGATCATGACCCGGCTGGACCGGACAAACGCGGCGGCAGTCGCCGCGCATTACGGATCGATCTCCATCGTCACCTTCGTCGCCGGAACCTCGGTACTGGAAAGCGCGGGCCTGAGCGCGGACGGGTTCATGGTCGCGGTGGCGGCGGCGATGGAAGCGCCCGCCATCCTCTCGGCCCTGTGGCTCATCAGCCGGTCGGACCCGAATGTGCGGATGGATTCGACGCTCTGGCGGGAGATTATGCTCAACGGGTCCATCGTGCTGCTGATCGGTGCCTTCGTCATCGGTATGATCGTGGGAGCGGACGGTCTGGCGGAGGTGGACTCGTTCTTTGTCTCGCCCTTCAAGGGGGCGCTCTGCCTCTTCCTGCTCGATATGGGGCTGGTGGCCGGGCGCGGCCTGCGGCGCAGTCGCGATGTGCTGACGCCCGGCCTGCTTGCCTTCGGGCTGCTCATGCCGCCCCTCGGGGCGTGTCTGGGCGCGGTCGGCGGACTTCTGATCGGCCTGCCGACGGGATCGCTGTTCCTGATGATGGTGCTGGCGGCATCGGCCTCCTACATCGCCGTGCCCGCCGCAATGCGCGTGGCCGTGCCCGAGGCGGACCCCGGCATCTATCTCACGCTGTCGCTGGGCGTTACCTTTCCCTTCAACCTGACGCTGGGCCTGCCGATCTATCTGGCCCTTGCGCGCGGCATCAGCGGAGGCTGAACGATGGAAACCCACAAGGCGAAACAGGTCACGATCACCATCGAGGCCCCCATGGAGCGGCGATTGCGGGCAGTGCTGGATGAGGCGGGGGTCACCGGCTATTCGGTACTCAAGGTCATCGGAGGGTCGGGTCGCTCCGGCGCATGGAGTGCGGAGGGACAGGTCGGCAGCGCGGGAGGCATGATTCAGGTGATCTGTATCATCCGGCCTGATCGACTCGACGGCTTGCTGGAGGCGGCATTCTCCGTGGTCGAACGACATATCGGTGTCGTGACGATCACCGATTGCGATGTGCTGCGCGCCGAACGATTCTGAACCTGTACGGGAGGGACACCGATGATCGAAGAACCGCCACTGCTGACCATCGCACGCGACTTGCGCCGCCCCGATGCCGCACAGATCGCCCGATTTCAGGGTGTGCCGACCAGCTTCGTCGTGGATGCGATGTACGGATCAGGCGCATTGTCGAACCGGATCAGGCCGTTGGGCGAAAGCCGCGACCTGCTGAGCGTGGCGGCGGGACCGGCCCTGACGGTGGGCTGTGGCGCGGGGGATATTCTCGCCTTGCTGGCCGCGCTCGATTCGGTGCGGGAGGGCGATGTGGTGCTGGCTGCCTTCGACGGTTTTCAGGGCTGCGCGGCGGTGGGAGACCGGGTTTGCGGAATGCTCCGCAACAGCGGGGCAGTGGGGTTCGTGACCGACGGGCCGGTGCGCGACTATGCCGGGATCGTGGAGATCGGCCTGCCCTGCTGGGCCACAGGGCTGACACCGGCCTCGCCCTATATGAACGGCCCCGGCTCGGTGGGCCTGCCCGTGCAGATCGGCGGGCGACAGGTGGAGACCGGCGATATGATCGTGGCGGATCATGACGGAGTGGTGGTCGTGCCCTTCGGGAAGATCGACACGGTGCTGAAGAAGCTGGAAACCGTGCGGGCACTGGAAACGGCACTTGATGCGGAGGTCGCGGCGGGTCTGCGGATACCGCCCGCAACGGTGGACCTGCTCAGAAGCGACAAGGTGCAATACGTTTAACGCGGGCGACGGACCTTTTGCCGATCCTTGAGGCCATACCACGCCATGGCGGCGGGCAGGAACCATGGGCGGCCATCGAAGAACGGGATCATCTTCGGAGCGCCGTCAAAGGCGCTGTCGCCATCTTTCTCAAGAATACGCAGCGCGACCTTGGTGCCGAGCCAATGCGCCCAGACGGTGCCGGAACCACAATAGGCGCAGGCATAATGGATGCCGTCCCGCTCGAAGATGCGGGGCAGTTCCTCGCGACTGAAAGCGACATAGCCGCTCCATGAATGGGTGATCGCGACATCCGAAAGCTCCGGGAAGATATCCACCAATCCCGCGCGCACATGCTCGGCGGCGGCACGGGGATCGCGGGACAGGGCCGGTTCGCGGCTGCCGAGCATAATGCGTTTGCCGTCGGGGCTGGGCCGATAATATCGGTAGAGATTGCGGTTCTCGCCCATGGCTCTGCGCCGGGGCAGAAGATGGTTCATCAGATTGTCGGAGATTTCCTCGGTCACGACCATGCGGCTGGTGATGGGAACAAGACGGCGGCGTAGCCAGCGATCACTGGCATCGGTATAGCCGTTCGTAGCCATCACCACATGCCGTACGGTAACTGTGCCGCGCGCAGTGGCAACCGCGAAACCCTCCCCCTTGCGCGCGATGCCCGTCACCGCCGTCTCGCCATGCAAGGTCGCTCCGGCATCCGTGGCGAGGGTCGCCAGCCCCCGGAGGAATTTCGCAGGATGGAACATGCCGATATCGGGTCGCAGCAATCCTCCGCTATAGGCGGTCGAGCCGGTCTCGTCCGGCAGGTCGGGTTTCGCAATCGCCTGCGCGCCCAAATCCAGATGGGTGTTGAGAAGATCGACCTCGCGCTGCATCGCGCCGAAATCATCGAGATTGAGCGCGCCGGTGAAACGCCCGTTCATCTGAAAGTCGCAGTCGATGGCATTGTCGCGGATTGTCGCGGCGAGAAACTGGCGGGCGGCGATACCCTCGCGGTAGATCGCGACGGCCTGTTCCAGCCCGTATTTGCGAATGGCGGCTCCGAAACCGATCCGCAGGTTCCCGCTGAGAATTCCGCCATTGCGAGAGGACGCGCCCTCGCCGACCCGTTGTTTATCGAAAACCTGAACGCTCAGACCCGCTTCAGCGAGGGTTCGCGCGGCGCTGAGGCCAGTATAGCCCGCCCCGACTATGGCGACGTCGCAGGTGGATAAGACCTGATCGGCGGTCGATACGGGAGGCCCGGCTGCATCCCACCAGTAGGGGTTCAGGATGACCCCGGACACGCCCTATTCCGCCGCGACCGCCGCCGTCACGCGGCCCGTGTCGAGCGCCTTGATACGTTCCTCGATCTCGCCCCGGAAATTGCGGATGAGGCCCTGGATAGGCCATGCGGCGGCATCGCCCAGCGCGCAGATGGTGTGGCCCTCGACCTGCTTGGTGACTTCCAGCAGCATGTCGATTTCCTCGACTGCCGCGCGGCCCTCGACCAGACGGTCCATGACGCGCATCATCCAGCCGGTGCCCTCGCGGCAGGGGGTGCATTGTCCACAGGACTCGTGCTTGTAGAACTTCGACAGCCGCCAGATCGCCTTGATGATATCCGTGCTCTCGTCCATCACGATCACCGCCGCCGTGCCGAGGCCGGATTTCAGCTCGGACAGAGCGTCGAAATCCATCAGCACATCCTTGGCCTGCGCGTTGGTCAGGCAGGGCACCGACGAACCGCCGGGGATGACGGCCTTCATGTTCTCGTAGCCGCCCCGGAACCCGCCGCAATGGCGGTCGATCAGCTCACGGAAGGGGATGGACATGGCCTCCTCGACCACACAGGGGCGATTGACATGGCCGGAGATGGCAAAGACCTTCGTGCCCGCATTGCGCTCGCGCCCGAAGCCCGCGAACCAGGACGCCCCCCGGCGCAGGATCGTCGGGACAACCGCGATGCTCTCGACATTGTTCACGGTGGAGGGACAGCCGTAGAGGCCGACATTGGCCGGGAACGGAGGTTTCAGACGCGGCATTCCTTTCTTGCCCTCAAGGCTTTCGATCAGGGCCGTTTCCTCACCGCAGATATACGCGCCCGCACCGTGAGAGAGGTAGCAGTCGAAATCAAAGCCGGAACCGCAGGCATTCTTGCCGATCAGGCCGTCCTCATAGGCTTCGTCGATAGCCTGTTGCAGGGCCTCGCGCTCGCGCACGTATTCGCCGCGAATGTAGATATAGGCCGCATGTGCGCCCATCGCGAAGCTGGCGATCAGGCACCCCTCGATCAGCGTATGCGGATCGTGGCGCATGATCTCCCGGTCCTTGCAGGTACCGGGTTCGGATTCGTCGGCGTTCACAACCAGATAATGGGGGCGACCGTCGGTCTCTTTCGGCATGAATGACCATTTGAGACCCGTCGGGAAGCCCGCTCCGCCCCGCCCGCGCAGACCGGAATCCTTCATCTCCTGCACGATCCAGTCGCGGCCCTTGCCGAGAATGTCGGCAGTGCCATCCCAGTGCCCGCGCGCCTTTACCGCCTTCAGGGTGCGATCCTTCTGGCCGTAGAGGTTCGTGAAGATGCGGTTTTCGTCGGTCAGGAAATCGAAGCTCATGCGGGTGCTCCCTCGGTGACGGCAGCGGCGACCGATGCGTTATAGGTCTCGCTGTGATCTTCGGTCAGTGCGGTCTGTCCACCCAGCGGTTCAGAGGCGAAGCGACCCTTCTGGGAGCCGGGTTTCGGGTAGTTGCCCGCGCGGAATGCCTCGACGATCCCGGCAAAGCCCTCCTCGTCCATGTCCTCGTAGTAATCGGAATGGAAGCCGCCCTTCACCCAACTGTCGATCTGGGCCATGGGAGCATTCGCGCAGGCACCGAGGCACTCGACCTCCTCCCATGAAAGCGTTCCGTCAGCCGAGACAGTATGGGCCGGGCCGATCAGTTTCTCGCAAACCGCGACGAGGCTTTCCGCGCCGCAAAGCATACAGGGCGTCGTACCACAGACCTGAATATGGGCGTTGGAGCCGGTCGGGGAAAGCTGGAACATAAAGTAGAAGGTCGCAACTTCCAGCACCCGGATCGTGGGCATATCGAGCAGACGCGCGGTTTCCTCAATGGCCGCGCGCGTGACCCAGCCTTCCTGCTCCTGCGCCCGCCACAGCAGGGGGATCACCGCCGAAGCCTGTCGGCCCTCGGGGAATTTGGCGATTTGCGTCTTCACCCATTCGGCATTCTCGGTGGAGAACGTGAAGCTGTCGGGTTGCAGCCGGTCGGCGGCGAGGCGGCGGGTACTCATGGGTCGTCTTTCTCCGGGGTCCGGTCAGGCGCAGCGGTCGCCGATCTTGAGAACGGCGCGTTCGCGCACGGCGTCGTCGGCGATCTCGCCGCGTTCGGTCATTTCAGCAACGGTCTGGCCGATGGTCTGGCGCTGACGTGCGCCCAGGGATTCAAGGGCGCGTTTCAGATCGACATAGGTAAGCGCGCAGCGGTTGCGCTCGAACAGGTCAACCACACTGCGCTTGGCAGGACTCATGGTCGGCATCGACGGCAATTCGATTTCCTCGCGTGGCCTGGACAGTGGCGTCACGAGACGCAGCGGCTTGCAGGGGCCGAGATCGACGGACTCGCGGGTCTCGCGCGCCACGCAATGATGCTCGTTGCCCTCTCCGTCGAGGATGACAGCGTAACCCTTGCCGGACGACCCGAGTTCAAGTTGCAGCAGACGGGGCGCATCCTGCGCTGTTGCAACGGTCGGAGCGGCAAGCATCGCGAGAGCGGCAAGAACAGTGCGGATCATAACAAAACTCCTGTTTGATCGCATTACCGATCAATCTCCCCGAACACGATATCGAGCGAGCCGAGGATCGCGCTGACATCGGCAAGCATATGCCCCTTGCACATCGTATGCATAGCGGCCAGGTGCGGGAAACCGGGGGCGCGGATTTTCAGGCGATAGGGTTTGTTGGTGCCGTCGGAAATCATGTAAACGCCGAATTCGCCCTTCGGGGCCTCCACGGCGGTATAGATTTCGCCCTCGGGAACCCGGAAGCCTTCGGTGTAGAGCTTGAAATGGTGGATCAGGGCTTCCATCGAATGCTTCATCTCGGCGCGTCGCGGGGGCACGACCTTGCCGTCCAGAGTCATCACCGGGTCGCCGATGCAGGTATCGAGCTTTTCCAGAGCCTGCCGCATGATGCGCGTGGATTCGCGCATCTCGTGCATACGGATGATGTAGCGGTCGTAGCAGTCGCCGTTCTTACCGACCGGTATCTGGAAATCGAAATCGTTATAGCCTTCATAGGGCTGACTGCGGCGCAGATCCCATGCTCCGCCGGAGCCGCGCACCATCACGCCGGAAAAGCCCATCGCCTCGCATTCATCCAGCGTGACGACGCCGATATCGACATTGCGCTGCTTGAAGATACGGTTTTCGGTAAGCAGGGTTTCCAGATCGTCCAGAACCTGCGGAAACTCCTCGGTCCATTGCCAGATATCGTCCAGCAGATCGGGCGGTAAGTCCTGATGCACGCCACCGGGGCGGAAATAGGCGGCGTGGAGACGCGCGCCGCAGGCCCGCTCGTAGAAGATCATCAGCTTCTCGCGTTCCTCGAACCCCCAGAGCGGCGGGGTGAGCGCGCCCACATCCATCGCCTGCGTCGTGACGTTCAGCAGGTGCGAGAGGATTCGCCCGATCTCGGAATACAGAACACGGATGAGTGAGGCGCGGCGAGGGATGTTGATATCCAGCATCTTCTCGATGGCGAGGCAGAAGGCGTGTTCCTGATTCATCGGGGCGACGTAATCGAGCCGGTCGAAATAGGGCAAAGCCTGAAGATAGGTCTTCTGTTCGATCAGCTTTTCAGTGCCCCGATGCAGCAGGCCGATATGCGGGTCCACTCGCTCCACGATCTCACCGTCGAGTTCGAGGACAAGGCGCAAAACACCGTGGGCCGCCGGATGCTGCGGTCCGAAATTGATATTGAAGTTGCGAACGGAGGTCGAACCGTCTTTGGCGACCTGTACGGGAGTGATCTCGTTCATTTGCTGTCGCCTTCCGCCTTCTCGTCACCCGGCAGGATATATTCGGCCCCCTCCCACGGGGACATGAAATCGAAACTCCGCATTTCCTGCACCAGCTTGACGGGTTCGTAGATCACGCGCTTGGTTTCCTCGTCGTAACGGACCTCGGAATGGCCCGTGACCGGGAAATCCTTACGGAGGGGATATCCGGTAAAACCGTAATCGGTGAGGATGCGACGCATATCCGGGTGACCGCCGAACAGGATGCCGTACATGTCGAAGACTTCGCGCTCATACCAGTCGGCATTGGGGAAGATGTTCACGACGCTCTCGGCGATCTCGTCCTCGCGCAGGAAGGTTTTCACCCGTATCCTCTGATTCTGGCGCATCGACAGCA
Source organism: uncultured Neomegalonema sp. (assembly GCA_937922185.1). Classification (GTDB taxonomy): domain Bacteria; phylum Pseudomonadota; class Alphaproteobacteria; order Rhodobacterales; family Rhodobacteraceae; genus JAHDDY01. Next base: position 9,959 of record CAKZUT010000154.1, on the reverse strand, counting down.
GGTGATACACGACGTCGAAGCGTTTCTCGCGGGCGGGCCAGTCCACGCCGGTGATGTCCACGAGGGTACGGTACTGGCAGATGCCGTCATCGCGCAGGAAGGTCAGCGCCTCGCCGATCCGGTCATGGGGGACGAACAGGGTCAGTTCGCTACCCTTCACCTCGAAGCGCGAAACAGCATCTTCCAGCGCCGCAGCGATATGCTCGCCGTGGTCGGAGAGGGTATCGTCGTCAAGGGCGAGGGTTTCCGTGGCCATAGGGCTTCCTAGATTTGTGAGCCTGCCCCGGACCAACCGCTGCACGGTGTGGCCGGGGCCAGTGTTTCAACGCTCTATCGTTCCGACCCGGCGGATTTTCCGCTGGAGTTGCAGAATGCCGTACAGCAGGGCCTCCGCAGTCGGGGGGCAGCCAGGTACATAGATATCCACCGGCACGATGCGGTCGCAGCCGCGCACGACCGAATAGGAATAATGGTAGTATCCGCCGCCATTCGCGCAACTGCCCATAGAGATGACGTAGCGCGGGTCGGGCATCTGATCGTAGACCTTGCGGAGCGCAGGGGCCATCTTGTTGGTCAGCGTCCCGGCGACGATCATCACGTCGGACTGTCGCGGGGAAGCGCGGGGCGCGATTCCGAAGCGCTCGGCATCGTAGCGGGGCATGGAGGTGTGCATCATCTCGACGGCACAGCAGGCCAGCCCGAAGGTCATCCACATCAGCGACCCGGTGCGGCCCCAGTTGACGAGATCTTCCGCGCTGGTCAGCACGAAACCCTTGTCGGCGAGGTCGGCGGAGAGCTGACGTGTGGTCACCTCGCGGTCGGGACCGGCAGTCGCCATCGGCTCACCGGAGGACGTCAGAAGCGTGGAGGTCATACGGACACCCTTAAACGAGAGCGGCTCACTCCCAATCGAGTGCGCCCTTTTTCCATTCGTAGACGAATCCTATCGTCAGCACGAACAGGAACACCATCATGGACCAGAAGCCGAACATGCCAATGGAGCCGAAGGACGCAGCCCACGGAAACAGGAAAGCGGCTTCGAGGTCGAAAATGATGAACAGGATCGAGACGAGATAGAAGCGCACATCGAACTTCATGCGCGCATCGTCGAAGGCATTGAAGCCGCATTCGTAGGCCGAAAGCTTCTCGGGATCGGGGTTGGACGGCGCGGCAAAGGCCGCCGCGAAGATGAAGGCCAGACCGATGACGACAGCGATCCCCATGAAGACAAGGATCGGCAGGTAGTCGAGAAGGAAATCTTCCATACTGTTCATCGGCGTTATCCCGGTTCGAAGGCCGTGTTCGTCTAGCGCCGCAGGGCGGGCCACGTCAACCGATGTGGTGATGGGGCCGCATAATCGCTCGAAGAGGTTATGACCGGCCTCCCCTGCCCATAAAGGAGAAGACGACTGAAGGGCGCTTCGATCCGGCAAGTCTCATTTATGCGATTGCCATCAGCGTAGGTCGCGCTTGCGATGAACATTCAACGTATACGGTTCATTAAGCGCAACGGGTGAAGTTGCCGACGGCGACGGATATTCGAATTGGACCCATTATGCGCGCGCTGAAAACCGCTCTTTTTCTGGTCATTTCCCTGTTTGCCGAAGAAGTTGTCGCGCAGCCCGATATCTCCGCGATTCTGACACGGGATACGGGTGTGGCACCGTTTACGCCGGGTGACGATTCACCGGGCAATGATTCCGGGCCGGGAAACAATATCGTCCGAACGAACGACATCATCAGCTACAAGTTCGAGGTCGTCGTTCTCGATGATGATGCGACGAACGTGGTTATGCGAATGGCCCTCGATCCGGGCCTTGAGGTCGAACTGCCAGCCTTCTGCCGCAGAACAGGTGTCATGCCGGTTTCCAGCATGAGCGGGTCGTCGGCAACCGGCTACACCATCGTCTGCAATGTGGGCGATATCTCGCAGGGATCACAGGTTCTATACGCCCTGCCCGCGACCGTCGCCTACGATCAGCAGCACGGCACGGCGATTTCCATGCTGTCCGCCAGCATCGAGAGCGACCAGACAGCGCCCCAGACCTTCCCCGGCTCGACCGATATCGTTTCCGCAGCGCCGAAACTCGATCTCATCAAGAACGACCACAGCAGGCTGATCGGACGCCGGGCCGGACCGAACGGGGAGGACGGCGTTCTCTATGCCTTCGCCCTTGAAGTGGCGACGCATGATCAGGGCAAGGGCAATGAACTGGTTGTCGCTCCCCTGACCTTCGAGGACGATCTCGGAAATGTCGCGCCGAACGCACGCCTCTATCAGGGCTGGCCCGGTGCCTATCCTGATGCCTGCATTCCCAACCGGATCACCGCAGAGCGGCTCTGGAACAGTCCGGCAGGCAATACACAGGTCAGCGACGGCGGCCCCGGAGGAGACGGAGCAGGCCCCGCCACACGGTCGGTCAGAAATTCCGGCAGCATCGACTGCACCGTGCCCGCACCCGGCGGAGTAACGACGGTAACAATCACGGGCGCTGATCTGTCAGGTGTCCATTATCCGACCGAAGATACACTCGGTGCCAGCCTGCCCGCCAACACGCGCTATCTGGTTGCCGGGATCATCTATATCTGGATTCCGATCACGGATATCCAGGGTGCCGGGCAACTGGATATCGATAACCGCTACACCAATTTTACTGCCTTCGGGATCAGTGGCCAGCGCAATGTCGATCCTGACCCGACGAATGACCGCCGCCGCTTCATCGCGCGGGATCAGGGCAGCGGTCGCCATATGTACAACCATAGCGACTATAACCGGTACAACGTCCTGCCCAGCCAGACCGGCCGCCGGAGCGCCGACGGGTACGTTCTGCCCGGACAGATCTTCGCGACACGCCATTACCAGAACAACGGGGCCTGGCTGACAAAGCAGACTCTCGACAATATGGAGATGTGTACGAGTTTCGATAATGCGACACAGACCATTACCGAGATTTCGGGAGGTCAGGGCGCGATCGTCACATTCGACGGAACGCCCGAGGGAACGCAGCCTCCCTTTCTGATCGAATACGGCACCGGACCCGGTTTCGGAGGAAACCAGACCTGTCAGGACGCGGACTCACCCGATGGCTGGCATACGAGCCTGAACACAGTTCCGGGAGGAGCCGCCGCCGTCACGAAAGTGCGCGCACGGGGTGCCTATCTCGCTGCACCCGGCGGCAACAGCACACTTTACCGTGGCAATCTGGTCGTCCGATACACGGCGCTCGATAACCCCGCAGGAACGATCGTGGCCGAATACGGCACCTTCAGAAACGACCAGCAGAATAACGGCAACTGGATTCTGAGCACTTATGACGAGACGACCGGGTTGGGAAATTATGGCGACAGGCTGTTGCTCACAAAGGTTGCTGTCCGCATCAACAAGGATTCCGAACCTTCCGGCACGAATCAGGCCCTTGCGGGCGAACGTCTCAGCTTCAGGATTCAGCCCTCGGCGACGACACCTGGCGCCACACCGCTGCTGACCACGGATGTAACAGTCACCGATACCCTGCCCGAGTGGTATCAATACATCATCGGCTCGGCATCGCCCGCACCGTCGAATTTCACGGTCAATGCGGACGGGACCACCGATCTCGTCTGGGAATTTCCCGGAACGACCATCAACGCACCGATGATCCCGATCACCTATGACGTGAACGTGGCCCCGACAACGCCGGATCAGACAGCGGCAATCAACACCGTCGTTATCGAGTCGCCCAATGACGGCAGCGTGCTGAGCAAGCGCACCGATCTCTACAGCACACTCATCCTGAACCCCGCCGGCTTCTCGATCTCGAAAACCGCTTTCCCGCCGCTGGTGGCACCGGACAATACTTTCTCATATCGCCTGACCTATTCCAATACGGGCACGAGCGACTTTTCGAGCATCCAGTTCATCGATGTCCTGCCCGACGGGGGCGTCATGCGGTCACCTCCGACATCCTTCAACGGGACGACCTATTTCGTCTCGGCCAGTGGCAGCAACGGTGAAACATTCGAGTATACGAGGAGGCCGGGGTCGCAGGTCTCCGATGATCCGACCCACCCCTCGAACCAGACCGGCGGCTCGACAACGTGGTGTACAGGCTATGGCCCCCTGCCTTGCCCGTCGGGGCCATCGGAGGTCACGGCGATCCGGGGCACAAGTCCCGCACTCAATCAGGGCAGCCCGCCCAGAGTGGTTACGGTAACGATGCAGGGCGACGAAAATTCCGCCTTCAATGCCTATTCCAACCGATTCAGCGCAAAGGCAGAGGGCCTCGCCTTTCCGGTAACGTCTCAGACGGCAACCGTTTTCGTGCGATCGGCAGACGTGTCGCTGGAGAAAACCGTGGCAGGGCCTTATCCGCTGAACCCGAATCTGGTCACATTCACGGTGACCATATCGAATGCCGGGCCGCACAGTGCCGAGGGCGTGGAAATCACGGATGCCCTGCCTTCGGGTTTCGTCTATGTCGATCATGCCGGGGCGGGTACCTATAATCCGACGACGGGAATCTGGTCGCCGGGGTCGGTGCCCGTCGGGGGGAGCCGCAGCTTCATGATGCGCGCCAGAGTCCTGGCCGGAGGTGATCATACCAATGTCGCCGAGGTCACGTCGCAGCTTTATGCCGACCCGGACTCAACCCCCGGCAACCGGCTGGCACAACCGGGCGAGGACGATACCGCCAGCGCGTCGATCACCTTGCTCCGGGGCCGGGTGTTCCTCGATAACGGACAGGGTGGCGGCAGCGCGCATGACGGCGTACCGAACGGCACAGAAACCGGCGGGTCTTTCGGGACCATCAGGGTTTCGGATGCCGCCACCGGGACGGCACGGGTCACATCGAAAATCGCTGCGGACGGAAGCTGGTTCGCCGTGCTGACCGGCATCCTGCCCGGCACGTTCGACGTGGCCTTCGCACCGGACCCGGAGCATATTCTGGTATCGGAGGGCGGAAGCGGACTGCCCTCGACAGTCAATACCCAGCCGCGCGACGGGATGTTCCGATTCACGCCGGAGCCGGGCGCGCATTATACCGGGCTGGATTTCGGCCTCATCACCAAGCCTTTGCTGAGTCAGGACCAGAGCACCACGGTCGGGCCGGGGCAGGTCGCCGATCTTCTGCACCGCTACGAAGCCACCAGCGCGGGCAATGTAACCTTCACACTGGCCGATGCCGCCTCGTCCCCCGCAGGCGCGTTTTCGACCGCGATCTTCCTCGACACGGCCTGCGACGGCACGCCGGACAGGCCGGTCGTCGCACCGATATCGGTCGCAGCCGGGCAGTCGGTCTGTCTCGTCGTTCGGACGCAGGCAAGCAGTGGAGCCGGGGCGGGATCGGTACAGGTCTATGATCTGGCTGCACTGACCGATTTCGCGGGCATTCCGGTGACGCATACCATCAGGAACGCGGATCGCGTCGAAGTGGGCGGAGCCGGGGGCGGCAATCAGCTCGTTCTGAGAAAGCTGGTCCGCAACCTCACGGCCAACACCCCCGAGGCCACGGTGAATTCGGGGCGGGTCGGTGATGTCCTGCAATACCGGATCATCCTGACGAATCCCGGATCGGCACCGGCGACGAATGTGACGGTCAACGATGCCACACCGGCATGGACCGCCCTGTCCGCGCCCGTGGCACCGAGCACGACCGTCGCGCCCGGAACGATGACCTGCGCCCTCGCCGTGCCAGACCCGGCATCGAATCTTCCCGGTTATGCCGGACCGCTGGAATGGACATGCCCCGGCACATTTCCCCCCGGTGCCCAGGGGGCGGTCACATTCCGGGTCTCGATCGCGCCTTGAGGCCACCGAACCTGTAAACGGAGGGGGGCGGGGGGCATTATTCCCCTATGGTCTCCTTCCCCGATGTCTTTATCGGGTTGACAGCGTCGCAGCAAAAACAGGCTGCTGATCGCTCATCCGGCAAGCAGGTGGCCGTCAGCCACTGCCATGATGCGGGCCTCGACGAGAGCGCCGTCCGGCGGCGGGCTTCCGAAACACACTTCGGCGAATTGTTCCGTATGGCCCTTGCCGTCCCGCTCCACCAGGACACGCTCGCTCTTGCCGAGGCGCGAGGCGAGAAAGGCGTCGCGCTGCGCGGTTCCCAGCGCCCGCAGGCGGGCGGCGCGTTGCTTGCGAATGGCGGAGGGTATCTGCGGCATCTTCGCCGCCGGGGTGCCCTTGCGCGAGGAATAGGGAAAGACGTGCAGGAAGGTGAGGCCGCACTCCTCCACCAGACGCAACGAGTTCTCGAACATCGCCTCCGTTTCGGTGGGAAAACCCGTGATGATATCGGCCCCGAAAACGATATCAGGACGGGCGGCACGGATCGTTTCGCAGAAGCGGATCGCATCGTCGCGCAGGTGACGGCGCTTCATGCGCTTGAGAATCATGTCATCGCCCGATTGCAGGGACAGATGCAGATGCGGCATCAGACGCGGTTCGCTTGCGATGGCGTCGATCAGGGCGGGGTCCGCCTCGATGGAGTCGATTGAGGACAGCCGCAGGCGAGGCAGGTCAGGCACATGGGTCAGGATGGCCTGCACCAGATCACCCAGACGGGGCTGACCCGGCAGATCAGGCCCCCAGGACGTGAGATCGACGCCGGTGAGAACGACTTCGAGATGACCAGATTCCACCAGCCCCCGCACCTGTCGCACCGCCTCGCCCACCGGAACGGAGCGCGCATTGCCGCGACCGAAAGGAATGATACAGAAGGTGCAGCGATGGTCACAGCCGTTCTGGACCTGCACGAAAGCCCGTGTCCGCTCGGACAGACCGTCGATCATGTGGGGGGCGAGTTCGCGCACCTGCATGATATCGTTGACGCGCAGCTTCTCCGCCGCCGAGACACCGAAATCGGGCGTATTCGCCCCCGCGATCCGCCGCCATTCGAGGGGATCGACCTTCTCGGCATTGCCGAGAACAAGATCAACCTCACCCATTTCGGCGAAGGCCTCGGGTTCGGTCTGAGCAGCACAGCCGGTGACGATGAGCCGCGAATCGGGGTTCTCGCGGGCCAGCCGACGAATCGTCTGCCGGGCCTGTCGCACCGCCTCGCCCGTGACGGCACAGGTATTAACGACGATGGCGTCCCCGACGCCCGCCTCCGCGACATGCCGTTCGATCACCGCACCCTCATAGGCATTCAGCCGACACCCCAGAGTGACGACGCGCGGTTTCACGGGCTTTTCGGGCGATCCCTGCTTCATGCTGAGGGTGTGCCGAAAGCTGTCTCCCGACGCAAGCGGGAGCTTCGAGTGATTTTCATCACTGCACGGCATCTGTTGGCACCACACCCTTTGTTAACAGTCATCGTTAATATGGGTATCAGCAATCTTTTCTGTCGGCAGAGTTGTCGCAAGGCAGCCCGGCACAGGACCGGCAGAATACTCGAACAGTGAAAGAGCGGATATGACAGAAACGGCGACACTGGACGGTCTGCCCCTCGATCAACGGCAAGCTCTGGCCTATGATCAATGGAAAGCGCTTTCGACAGGCGGGCAGACCCCGCTGCGCCAGCAATTCCGCCCGGATCGAATCGTTCAGGCCCTGCCCGCCGCCATGCTGCTGCATGTTGATCGCGGGGATTTCGGTGTCCGCTTCCGCCAGCGGCTGGAAGGACGATTCGTCACACTCGCTTTCGGCGAGGGACTGGGCCGCACCATCGAAGATATTTATACCGACGAACATCTGTTCGATGTAATGCCCCGCTATCTGGAGGCGGCGATAACCGGCGATCCGGCGATGACGCGCTGTAGCGTGCCGCAGGAAAAACAGGAGTCGTTCAATTTCACGCGACTGATCCTGCCCTATGCTGGCGAGGATGGCAGAGTGAACCGCCTGTTCTCGGTCTTCCACTTCGACCCCGTAGCACTCGCGCGGCTGTCTGGACCGCTCGATATCCGCCGCAAGCCGGAACATAAGGACAGGCGCAATACCGGGCAGAATACGCCCTTCCCGGCCTATGACGGCGAGAGACGCCGGGTCGGCTGATCCTGATACGGATGAGGGCGGGGCGGTCATGCAACGGTCCGCCGAACCGGACCGGGCACGGGACGCCTGCATGATCGTATTTCATGTAGGCGGCGTCCGAAGAATTGATTTCCACACGGGATAGGGCTAGGAGCAGGCGAAATCCTGCGCGGGCGTCTTTCGCTCCGCATTTACCGGGGCGTTTGCCGACCGTATCCATAACTACCGGTACGATCCGATCCGCGCCCCCCCAAGTTCATGAGGGATTGGCATCCATGACGGTTTCCACTGGCCACGACTCGCTCGGCACAAAACGCAAGCTGACAGTCGCCAAGGAAGAATATCACTTCTATTCCATCGAAGCTGCTGAGGCGGAAGGGATCGGGTCGCTAAAACGCCTGCCCGCGAGCCTTCGGGTGATCCTGGAAAACCTGCTGCGGAACGAGGATGGAGAGACCGTCACGAAAGACGATATCGCCGCCTTCGCGGACTGGGTGGCCAATGACGGCAAGACCGACCGCGAAATCGCCTACCGTCCCGCCCGCGTCCTGATGCAGGACTTCACCGGCGTTCCCGCCGTGGTCGATCTGGCCGCGATGCGCGACGCCATGAAGACGCTGGGCGGCGACCCCCAGAAGATCAACCCGCTCTCCCCCGTCGATCTGGTCATCGACCATTCGGTCATGGTGGACGAGTTTGGCACAGCCCGTGCATTCAAGGCCAATGTCGAACGCGAGTACGAGCGTAACGGCGAGCGCTACGAATTCCTGAAATGGGGTCAGGGCGCGTTCGACAATTTTCGCGTGGTCCCTCCCGGAACCGGCATTTGCCACCAGGTGAACCTCGAATTCCTGTCCCAGACAATCTGGACGGATGAGGACAGGGACGGCAACCGCGTCGCCTATCCCGATACGCTGGTCGGCACCGACAGCCATACGACCATGGTGAACGCCCTTGCCGTGCTGGGCTGGGGTGTCGGTGGGATCGAGGCTGAGGCGGCCATGCTGGGACAGCCGATCTCGATGCTCATCCCCGAAGTGGTCGGCTTCAAGCTGACAGGCCGCATGACCGAGGGCGTCACGGCGACCGATCTGGTGCTGCGTGTCGTCGAGATGCTGCGCGCGCACGGGGTTGTCGGCAAGTTCGTGGAATTCTACGGCGACGGACTGGAGGATATGTCCCTCGCCGACCGGGCGACGATCTCGAATATGGCCCCGGAATACGGCGCGACCTGCGGCTTCTTCCCGGTTGATCGCGAGACACTGCGCTATCTGCGGACTACAGGCCGCGACGAGGCACGGATTTCCCTCGTGGAGGCCTATGCCAAGGTGCAGGGCCTGTGGCGCGATAACAAGACGCCTGAACCTGTCTTCTCCTCGACGCTGGAACTGGACATCTCGACCGTACGCCCGGCGATCTCCGGTCCGAAGCGCCCGCAGGACCGTATCCTGCTGGACGACGCGGCGAATGCCTTCAATACGATGATCAGCGACATGCGCGGCGGAGCACCGCTGGAAACCGGAGCTGAAGAGGCGAAACCGGGCACAGAGGCGGCGGAGATGAATGCCGAAGGGGCCGCTCAGCCTCAGCAGACGGCCACACATGGCAAATCGAGCGTCGTGCGCGATGCCGATTACGAGATGAGCGACGGGCATATCGTCATCGCGGCAATTACTTCCTGCACCAACACCTCTAACCCCTATGTGATGATCGGGGCCGGGCTGGTGGCGCAGAAGGCCGTGGAAAAAGGCCTCAAGCCCAAACCATGGGTCAAGACCTCGCTGGCCCCCGGCTCGAAGGTCGTGACGGAATACCTCGTCAATTCGGGTGTGCAGAAAGATCTCGACGCCATCGGATATGATCTCGTCGGCTATGGCTGCACGACCTGTATCGGCAATTCCGGGCCGCTGCCGGAACCGATCTCGGAAGCGATCAACGAGGGCGATCTCGTCGCCTGCTCCGTACTGTCGGGCAACCGCAACTTCGAGGGCCGGGTGAA
>CAKZUT010000153.1 GCA_937922185.1 uncultured Neomegalonema sp. | reverse complement strand
ATCGTCCACCGCATCGACAAGGACACGTCGGGCCTGCTGGTTTCGGCCAAGTCCGAGGCGGCCCATCATGGCCTTTCCGAGCAGTTCGCGGCCCATACCATCGAACGGCTCTACAATGCCGTCGTCTGGGGCGAACCGAAGCACAGCGACGCACGACTGGCCGGATTGCCCAGCACCAGCTTCGAGCCGGGCTGGATACGCATCGAGACGACCATCGGACGCTCCCGCACCGATCGCAAGAAGATGGCCGTGGGGATCGAGGACGGTCGCCATGCCGTCACCCGCGTTTCCCTGCGCGAGCGGCTGGGCGCGGCGACGCTGGTGGAATGTCGGCTGGAGACGGGGCGCACCCACCAGATCAGGGTGCATCTGGCCCATGTCGGTCACCCCCTCGTCGGGGATCAGACCTATGGGCGCGCCCGCATTCCGCCCCAGTCTCTGCCCGAAGAGGCAAGAAGCGCCATAAAGGCTTTCCCGCGACAGGCTCTCCACGCCGCGACACTGGGCTTCGATCACCCCGTTACAGGCGAAATCGTGCGCTGGACGTCGCCATTACCGGACGATATCGCACAATTATGCCGACTTTTTCGACGGGAATAACGGAACGATACGTACAATTAAGGCTTTGGTCATACTCCTGACCTAAATCCATCTTAACCCACTATCAACTTTTCTGTATGGGCACTTCATCAATGGCGACCACCACGGGCAATCTGCCCACCCTCAGTTCCGATAACGGCCTCAGCCGCTACCTGTCCGAAATTCGGAAGTTTCCGATGCTCGAGAAGCAGGAGGAGTTCATGCTCGCGAAGGCATGGGCCGATCATGGGGATACCGAGGCCGCGCACAGGATGGTCACGTCACATCTGCGCCTCGCGGCGAAGATCGCCATGGGCTATCGCGGCTATGGCCTGCCGATCTCGGAGGTGATTTCCGAGGCGAATGTCGGCCTGATGCAGTCGGTCAAGCGTTTCGACCCGGATAAGGGCTTTCGCCTCGCCACCTATGCGATGTGGTGGATCAGGGCGTCGATTCAGGAATATATCCTGCGCTCGTGGTCGCTGGTGAAGATCGGCACGACCGCCAGCCAGAAGAAGCTGTTCTTCAACCTGCGCCGCGCGAAATCGAAGATCAACGCGCTGGAGGACGGTCAGCTCCGCCCCGAACAGATCGCCAGTATCGCCAAATCGCTTTCGGTTTCCGAGGATGACGTGGTGATGATGAATGGCCGCATGGGCGGCGGCGGCGACGCCTCGCTCAACGCGCCGATGCGGGGCGGCGGTGATGATGGCGGTGCCGCCGAATGGATGGACTGGCTGCCCGACGAGGAATCCGACCACGCCGCCGAACTTGCCGATACCGAGGAATATGACAAGCGCATGGACCTCCTCAGCAAGGCCATGGAGACACTGAACGAACGCGAGCAGCATATTCTGCGCGAACGCCGCCTGCGTGACGATCCGGTCACGCTGGAAGATCTGTCGAAGGTCTATGAAGTCTCCCGCGAGCGTATTCGCCAGATCGAGGTCCGCGCATTCGAGAAGTTGCAGAAAAAGATGCGCGAACTGGCGTCCGAAGAGGGAATGATCCAGCTTGAACCGGCCTGACCGCGACGGGGCGGATGATCTCTTCACCCGCCTGACGGCCCTGCGCCATGATCTGCACCGTCACCCCGAACCCGGCTTCGGCGAGGCGCGCACGAAAGCCCTGATCGCCGCCCGCCTGCGCGATCTGGGGCTGGAAGTGCATGAGGGTGTCGGCGTCATCGGCCTGCTGCGCGCGGGCACCGGCACTCGCGCCATCGGTCTGCGCGCCGATATGGACGCCCTGCCGATCACCGAGACCGCCCTCCATGACCACGGTTCCCTTACCCCCGGCATGATGCATGCCTGCGGCCATGACGGGCATATGGCGATGCTGATCGGGGCCGCCGAAACCCTGTCGCGCGCCCCGGATTTCGACGGCACGGTCGTTTTCGTCTTCCAGCCGAACGAGGAGCATGGTCTCGGCGCGCGGGCAATGATCGACGAGGGCGTACTGGAGCACTTTCCGGTCGAGGAAATCTACGCGATCCACAATCTGCCCGGTGCGCCGCTCGGCGAGGTCTCGACCCGCCCCGGCCTCATCTGCTCCAGCGAAAGCCTGTTTGAAATCGCGATCACGGGACGCGGGGGTCATGCCTCCATGCCCCAGGCCGGATCGGACGCGATCACGGTGGCGGCGGAGATGGTGCTGGCTCTCCAGACCATCGTATCGCGCAGGCTCTCCCCCGGTGCGGGGGCGGTCGTGTCCGTGACCGAGATCGTCACCGACGGCCAGCGCAACGTACTGCCGGGCCATGCGGTGCTCAAAGGCGATGCCCGCGCCCGCAGCCCGGAAGACCGCGAGGCTATCGAGCGCCATATGCGCCGCATCGCGGCGGGCGTGGCCGCAACCCATGATGTGCGGGCCGACATCGCCTTCACCCCCGCCTTCATCGAGACGATCAACGCTCCCGACCCCACCGAAGCCGTGATCCGCGCGGCACGGACCATCGGATGCCCCGTGATCCCCGACCGACCGCCCATGAGCTTTTCCGAGGATTTCGCCCATTTCAGCGCCGCCGTTCCCGGCTGTTTCCTGCTGCTTGGCAACGGCATTGAAGGGGCGCATGGCAGGCCACTGCACGCGGCGGACTACGATTTCAACGATGCGCTATTGCCTGTCGGCACGGCGCTCTGGTGCGGGGTGGTGAAGGACAGGTTGCCACTCACCACCTGAAATTTACGGTTCCTTGGTCGGTTTCCGGTAGCCTTGAAGGTGCTTCAACCGGAGAAACCCATGCTGACACCCCGCCAGTCCATGCAGCGGATTCAGGATCGGATGACGCTCGCAGAGATGCCATTGACCACTCTTGTCGAACGCACAGGCGTAGAGCGCAGCGTCTACAAGGCCGCGATATCCGCAGAAGAGCATCTGCCCGTGGGGGTGCTGGTCAGGGTTGCTGAAGTCCTCGATGTTTCGGTCGCCTGGCTGATCGGGGAAGCGAACCATCCGTCGCGCGAGACATCATATCAGATTTATCTGACGCCCCGCCCGGTACGGTACGAGGAAATCCGGGTCGCACGGCGCGAGAACGGCGAAGTGGCCCTGCAAGTCCTGATGGATGATCGGGTGGCGGATTTTAATCTGTATCCCGAAACGGTCGGCAGATTGGTTACCGAGTTCACGGCTGCCCTGCGCGCCCCCCTCACCGCGCCGGCTGCGCCCGTGGACATGGACGGAAAGACCCGGAGCGATGCATTTGTATTCTCACCGGAGCCGGAGAAGTCGGTGCTGGCCATGGATTATTCGTATAATTTTCAGCAGGCCGGGTAGTGGG
>CAKZUT010000152.1 GCA_937922185.1 uncultured Neomegalonema sp. | reverse complement strand
TTGATCAGAACGCACCGGATTCTTTAGGAAAAGTCCTCGTTAATTCGGGGCATGATGTCCAATATCTGCGCAAGCATCTTGCTATAAACGCAAATGATAACGTCGTTGCAGCAACAGTTATTGAAAGTGGTGCAATTCTCGTTAGTGCCGATAAAGATTTTAAAGGAATGGCCAAGGCCGCTGGTGTTAGTCGAAAACAAGTGAATTTACTTCACCGCGCTTTAATTCGGTGCCGAGATTTCGAGGCAGCCTTGAGGTTTGGTAGCGCCATCGATCTTATTGAATATGAATGGATGCGTTTACCCAAAGGTAAATTTCTTCACGTCGAAGTTCACGGAACATCAATCCGAACCTTTCGGTAAGCGCCGACTAAAAGCGCGAACGAAGTTGATGCCAGACAGCAGCCAAGCCTGATCAATCTTCAGAATCAAAACCGAAACAATTCAATAGTACAATAATATCAACACCATAACTTTCTGAAACAATTGATAGCCCAATAACTTTTAATCAGCTGGCCGTGGGTTCGATCCCCACCCCGCTCACCAATGCCTTCAGAAAGGCGGCTTTGCGAAGATCGCCCGGCTCCGGCAATATCCTACCCCAGCACGATATCGAACACCCCGCGCCCTTGCGCGAAATCGACCGTCACGGCATCGCGCTGTGCCGGATCGGGCAGGGCTCGCCACAGGAAATCCCGGTCATTGCCCGGATCGCCCGCGAAATACATCTGCATGGGCGTCGCCTCGAAGCCCGGCCCCTTGGCCATGAAATGCAGGTGCCGCGTGCGCCCCGCATAGGCACCGGGGCGGATCGTGCGAAAGCGGTAGCGCCCCTCCCCGTCCGTGCGAACCACGCCATAGCCCTGAAAATCCGGGTCGAGCGGCACGTCCGAGCGGTCGCGGCTATGGGCATAGCGCCCGAAGGCATTCGCCTGCCACAGCTCCAGCGCCGCCCCCGATACCGGGCGACCGTCCGTTCCCATCACGCGCCCCTCCACGACGATCACCTCGCCCGTCGCGGGCGCACCCCCGGCCATCGTCACCAGATCCGCATCGCTTTCGCGGGGCAGGATGTCAGGATAGAACGGCCCGGTCGTCTGGCGCGGCGTGGGCACGAGGGCCGATGCCGCCCCGGCGGATACTCCGCTGGCCGCCACACCGAGGACGATCTGTCTGCGTGAAATCATGATGGTCGGTCTCCTTGCGCGTTCATGTCGCTTCAAGTGTAGCGCGCTGTGGGGTACGACAACTCCGTGACGGGAAAAGGACGAGGGGGCGGACCTTGGCATTTCTGAGCGAGATCAGGGCAACGGGCAGCCGTCGGCTTCCGGCGACGCTGGCCACGGTCGTGGCGGTGATCGTCGCGCTGCTCATCGCCACGCCGATCCTTGCGGTCGTCATCTCGCTGTTCCAGTCCGACGAGGGCGCTTTCGCCCATCTGGCCCGGACGCGGCTGGGCCTGTATGTCGGCAACACCCTCCAGCTTGCGCTCATCACCGGCACGGGCACGGCCCTCATCGGCGTCGGCACGGCATGGCTCGTGACCATGTGCCGCTTTCCGGGGCGGCGGATACTGGAATGGGCGCTGGCCCTGCCGCTGGCCTTTCCTGCCTATGTGCTCGCCTATGCCTATACCAATCTGCTGGACCACCCCGGCCCCGTACAGAGCGCCCTGCGCGCCGCCTTCTCGCTGGGTCCACGCGATTACTGGTTCCCGGAAATCCGCTCGCTCGGCGGGGCCGGACTGATGCTCACGCTGGTTCTCTATCCGTATGTCTATCTGCTGGCCCGTGCCGCCTTTCTCCAGCAATCCGTCGTCGCCTTCGAGGTTTCGCGCACCCTCGGCCACGGCCCGTGGGATTCCTTTTTCCGCATTGCCATTCCCATGGCCCGCCCTGCCATCGCCACCGGCATCGCCCTCGTTTTGATGGAGACACTGGCCGATTTCGGCACCGTCTCCCATTTCGGCGTCTCGACCTTCGCCACCGGAGTCTACCGCTCGTGGATTCTCATGGGCGACCGGGTGGCCGCCCTGCAACTGTCGGCCTGCCTGCTCGTCTTCGTGCTGATCCTCCTGACCATGGAGCGCATCCAGCGGCGCGCGGCCCGATACCACCCGGCGGGCAAGCGATTTACGGGTCCGCCCGAATTCCGCCTCACCGGCCCCCGCGCCATTGCCGCCACGGTCTTCTGCGCCGTGCCGACGATCTTCGGCTTTGCCCTGCCCCTGCTCGTGCTGGGGCATATGACATGGGAAGGCGGGCATGATCTCTTCGGCCCGCGCTATCTGGGCTTTGCCTTCAATTCCCTGTTACTGGCCGGGGCCGGAGCGGCCCTGACCGTCGGTCTCGCCCTCTTTCTCGGCTATGCCGCGCGTCTGTCCGACACCCCGGTCACCCGCTTTTCCAATCGCATCGCCTCCCTCGGCTATGCCATCCCCGGATCAGTGATCGCCGTGGGGCTGCTGGTGCCGCTCGGCGCGTTCGACAACCTTATCGACGGCTGGTCGCAGGCGTTGTTCGGCATCTCCACCGGCCTCCTGCTTACCGGCACCATCGCGGCCCTGCTCTATGCCTATGTCGTGCGGTTCATGTCCGTGGCGCTCCAGACCGTCGAGGCCAGCCTGGAGAAGGTCACCCCCTCCATGGACTACGCCTCCCGCGCTCTGGGCCGCTCGGCGCGGGGCACCCTGTTCTCGATCCATGTGCCTCTCATCCGGGGCGGATTGCTGACGGCGGCCCTGATCGTTTTCGTGGATGTGATGAAGGAACTCCCCGCCACCCTCATCATGCGCCCCTTCGGCTTTGACACGCTGGCCGTTCAGGCCTATCGCCTCGCCGAGGACGAGCGATTGCTGCAAGCCTCCACCCCTTCGCTCGCCATCGTCGCCGTGGGCCTGATCCCCGTCGTGCTCCTCACTCGCCAGATAGGCCGCTCAAGGCCGGGAAGCTAAGGTTATGTCTGTAGAAGCATTTCCCGAAGAAGTTCACGAAAAGCTGAAATACTACGTCTATCGATTGATCGATCCACGCAACGGCGAGACTTTTTACGTGGGAAAGGGCAAGGCAAATCGGGTTTTCAGCCATGCAAGCGGTAAAATCGACAAAGCAGACGACACTCTGTCGGACAAACTGAAGCGCATTTACGATATAACGAACTCCGGCTTTGAAGTCGCCCATGTCATT
>CAKZUT010000151.1 GCA_937922185.1 uncultured Neomegalonema sp. | reverse complement strand
TTGCCTGAAACAGGATCGGTAGCGTGAGCGAGATGCGTCAGCATAAAGCGCAGAGTGTGCGGGTGGAGCGGGTGTCTTTCACGGACGCCGTTGCTCTTTTTGCGGGCGGCTTTGCCCTGGGCATCGCGTTCAATATCGGCGACTTCGTGATGATGGATTTTGTCACCGGAGACTGGCCACCGATCTTCTTCTATGGCGCACCAATCGCGGCATTGCTCTGGGTAGTCCTGCCATTCGCGACGCGGCCTTTTGTGCTGACTGCGGCCCTGTTTCTCGGCACCGTGTTCGGCTTTCTCGGCGGCACGCTCCTGCTCCTCAATGTTTATAACGGTGCGGCATGAGCGGGGGTGACAGTGCCAATGCGGAACTCGGCATCGCGATACAGGATGC
Organism: uncultured Neomegalonema sp.; assembly: GCA_937922185.1. Lineage (GTDB taxonomy): Bacteria > Pseudomonadota > Alphaproteobacteria > Rhodobacterales > Rhodobacteraceae > JAHDDY01. The sequence continues at coordinate 42,663 of CAKZUT010000151.1, read as the reverse complement.
TATCGCAGCCGATGCGCGGATGCGGGGCGACGACGGGCTGGCGGCACAGCAGGCCTGGGGGGCGACTTACCTGCTCGAACGGATAGCGGGCATGGCTATCGCTCTGGCGGTCGTCGCGACGCCGATGATCTTCCTCCATGCTTCCGCGCGGATGGGAGCTTTGTGGGTCGGAGGATTGTTTCTTCTGGTCGCTGCGGCTATCTGGTCGCGGGGATCGAATACCAGAGATATCGAAGCGGTGCGTGCGGCGCAGCTTGCCGCGCATCGTGCAAGAACAAAAGCGGGCGCACAAGCGTCCGGGATGGGACCGAGGAACTGACATGCTCAAGATCGATGATCTTCACTGCCAGCTCGAAGACGAGCCGGATACCAAAATCCTCAAGGGGGTCTCGCTGGAGGTGCCGGCGGGGGAGGTCCATGCGATCATGGGGCCGAACGGATCGGGTAAGTCCACGCTGTCCTATGTCCTCTCCGGCAAGGACGGCTATGAGGTGACGGGTGGCTCGGCCAGCCTCGACGGTGAGGATATCCTCGACATGGATCCCGAAGAACGTGCGGCGGCGGGTCTGTTCCTCGCGTTCCAGTATCCGGTCGAGATTCCCGGTGTCGGTAACATGATCTTCCTGCGGACGGCCATGAACGCCCAGCGCAAGGCGCGCGGCGAAGATGAAATCAGCGCCCCCGACTTCCTCAAGCTGGTGCGCGCCAGAGCGAAAGAACTGAACATCTCGCCGGAGATGATGAAGCGTCCGGTCAATGTCGGCTTTTCAGGTGGCGAGAAAAAGCGCAACGAAATCCTTCAGATGGCGATGCTGGAACCGAAGATGTGCATCCTTGACGAGACGGATTCCGGCCTTGATGTGGACGCCATGAAGCTGGTCGCGCAGGGTGTGAACGCCATGCGCGATGCGGGACGTGGTTTTCTGGTCATCACACACTATCAGCGGCTTCTGGATCACATCAAACCCGATGTCGTGCATATCATGAGCGCGGGCCGGATCATCGAGACCGGCGGTCCCGATCTTGCGCTGAAGGTCGAGAACGAGGGCTATGCCGACCTCATCAGCGCCGCGTGAGGAACCGATGATGGACACCGTGAATTCGATGGCACCATGGCGCGAGGCGTTTGACACCTTCGCCGCCAATGATGAAGCCGCCCCGATGGGCGCGAAGGCCCGTGCGGATGCCTTCGCGCGGTTCGAGGCGCATGGAATGCCGACCCGTCGGCAGGAATACTGGAAATACACGCCCGTTCGCGGCCTCGCGCCCGACACTGCGACGGTGGAGCGCCCCGGCGGGGATGCCTTCGGGGACATCGATGCCTATCGCCTCGTCTTCGTGGACGGACGGATCGATATGTCCCGCTCTGACCATGCCGCCCTGTCGGCGGTTGCCGAGGTTGCGGGGCCGGAGGGGGCACCGTGGATGGAAGGCGTGTTCAATACGCTCCAGAACCGCGATATTCCCGGCGCGATGTTTCAGGTGGAGCGGCCCTTTGCCGATCTAAACCTCGCGATGTTCACCGACGGTCTGGCGATCCGTATCCCCGACGGGGTGGCTCTGGAGAAGCCGATTCACCTGCGCTACGAGGGCGCGGTAGCCTCGCATCTTCGGCTGGAGATGATGGTTGGCGAGGGCGCAACGGTCACGGTGCTGGAATCGGGCGCAGGTGCGCTGACGACCGGGGCGGAGATCATCGTGGGGGATGGGGCGACGCTCCATCATCTGCGCGCCCAGACGGAAGTGGCCGACCGGCAGTTCACCGCCCTCTATGCAAAAGTGGGCGCGGAGGCGTCGTTCAAGAGCTTTACGCTCTGTGCGGATGCGGCCCTTATCCGTAACGAGACCATCGTGACCATGGCAGGTGACAATGGCTCGGGCCATGTGGCGGCGGGCGTTATGGGAATGGACGATACGCTCATCGACAATACCGTCTATCTCAGCCATGAAGCCGAGCATTGCGAGAGCCGTCAGGTCATCAAATCGGTTCTCGACGGCAATGCGAAATCGGTGTTTCAGGGAAAGATCTTCGTGAAGAAGGGCGCACAGAAGACGGATGGTTATCAGATCAGTCAGGCCGTGCTGTTGTCTGAAAGTGCGGAGTTCAACGCCAAGCCCGAACTCGAAATCTACGCCGACGATGTGATCTGCTCGCACGGATCGACCACGGGTGCGCTGGACGAGGATGCGAAGTTCTACCTGCGCTCGCGCGGATGTACGGAGCGGGAGTCGGAGGCGTTGCTGGTCGCGGCCTTTATCGACGAGGCCATTCTGGAAATCGCGGACGAGGCGTTGCAGGACCGGATGCGCGCGACGACCGATGCCTGGATGAGCGCGCGTGCCGCAGGATAACGCATCTGCACCTCTGCACCTCGGTGCATTGCTGATGGAGGGCTATGTCGCCCCCCGGCAGTCCATGGCGCGTGTTTTGGCGATGCGGCCCGATGAGGGCGAGCGGCTCATCATGGTCGGCATCGGCATCGCCATCGGGGCGCTCGGCTTCGCGATGTTCGGTGAGCGGGGCGAGACTGTTAATACGGGCAGTGTCGTCCTGGGGTATCTCGTGACAATTCTCACCGGCCTGTTCCAGTATTACGTGCTGGCGCGGGTAATCGGCTTCGTGGCCCGTGCGGCGGGCGGGGCGGGCGATCAGGAGATGGATCGCACCCTCGTGGCGTGGTGGGCGATCGTGACCGCACCCTTGCCGGTGGTAATGATGATCTCGTTGCAGAATATCGAGTCGCCCCTTGCCGGGTTGTTCCTGCTGGGGTCGTCGATCCTGACGATGATCCTGCTCGGAGCCTATATCGCGCAGACGCATGGCTTTCAGAGCACAGCGCGGGTCTGCGGCGCTATGATCGGTATTCTGATGCTGTTCAGCTTTGTGCTGACCAGCCTCGTTCCGATGCCGGGCTAGAAGCCGCGACACTGCACCGAGTGTCGGAAGACGGGGGAATCCGCTATACCCTGACAGACGGATCACCACAGAGAGACGGGCGAACGCCATGAGCTATGATATCAATGCCATTCGTGCGGATTTTCCGGCCACGGGCCTGATGGTCCATGGCAAGCCGCTCGTCTATCTCGACAACGGGGCGAGCGCGCAGAAGCCGCGTGCGGTCATCGACACGATCACCCGCACCTATGAGAGCGAATACGCCAATGTGCATCGCGGGCTGCACTACCTGTCCAATCTCGCCACCGAGAATTACGAGGCGGCGCGGGGGGTCGTGCAGGGCTTTCTCGGGGCCGAGCATGAAGAGGAAATCGTGTTTACGCGCGGCTCGACCGAGAGCGTCAATCTCGTCGCCTATGCCTGGGCAGAGCCACGCATACAGGCGGGGGATGAGATCATCCTCTCCACGATGGAACATCATGCCAATATCATTCCGTGGCACTTCCTGCGCGAACGGCACGGTGCCAGGCTGGTCTGGGTCGATCCCGATGTGAACGGCGATCTGTCGCCGGAGATCGTGGAGGCCGCCGTGACGCCGCGCACCAGGATCATTGCGATCACGCATATGTCGAATGTGCTGGGTACGGTAGTGGATGTGAAGCGGATCACGGAAATCGGCCATGCCGCCGGAGCCGTGGTCATGGTGGACGGATCGCAGGCGGCGGTGCATATGCCCGTCAATGTCGCCGATATCGGGTGTGACTTCTACTGCATCACCGGGCACAAGCTCTACGGACCTTCCGGCGTCGGCGTTCTCTATGCGCGCAAGGAGCGACAGGCGGAGATGCGCCCGTGGCACGGGGGCGGCGACATGATCCGCACGGTCGCCAAGGATGCTGTGACCTACAACGATCCGCCCCACAAGTTCGAGGCGGGCACGCCCCCTATCGTGCAGGTGATCGGGCTGGCGGAGGCCCTGCGCTACATGCAGGGGATCGGAATGGATGCCATCGCGGCCCATGAGCGGGCACTGCGCGATTATGCGCGGGATCGGCTGGGGGGGCTGAACTGGCTGTCAGTACAGGGACAGTCTGCCACGAAAGGCGCGATCTTCTCCTTCACGATGGAGGGTGCCCATGCCCATGATATCTCGACGGTTCTGGACCGGTACGGTGTCGCGGTGCGGGCAGGGCATCATTGCTGTCAGCCGCTGATGGAGCATCTCGGTGTGACGGCGACGTGCCGGGCGTCCTTCGGAATGTACAATTCCACGGATGAGGTGGACGTGCTGGCGGAGTCGCTGGAGAAGGCGAACGCGCTGTTCTCGTAAGGCTATCGCCTTTGTTTTCCATCGAATTTTATCGAAATCCGACTCTGGTATTTGCGGATGTATCCGCAAATCGGGGACAGATATTCGACTGAGATCATTGTACAGTAATTGATTGGCACAATGTATTTCGTATAGTTATTGCTCCATGTGTGCGCTGTGCAAATTCTGTTTACCTTGCGCGCATTATTGCGTTTTTACTGTTCAGAAGTTTGCAACTTCTTTCAGCGATCTTTCTCTCCGATCAATGCACCTCTTGCAAACGCAGGACATGGGGGAGGCGGACTGAATGTCGAGTACATACAGATCTTATGAACTGGCGGGTAATCCTCCGGTCGAAATCGATGACCAGTTTGTTGTACTGACGTTTAATTTCAAGAGGGAAACCCAGTCTTTCAGGGTTTCGGGTGAGCATGAGGAACTGTTCTCGACGGTCATCAGCGATGACGGATTGACCGGTCTCCTGCTGATACGTGCCGAGGAATTCGACTTCGGCAGCGACCCCTATGTTCAGCTGTCTTTCGAGATTTCGCAGGGTGCGGTTGTACAGAAGACTTCATTTTATTTCGGCACCTCGTATTTCGACAGAATTCTGGAGAATGCCGTTCCCGATCTGGATGATATCCTGACCGGCGATGCCCGTGACGATCATTTCGTAGCCGGTGACGGCGACGATCAGATGTTCGGGAATGACGGCAATGACTTCTTCGTCGGGGGGGCCGGGGCCGATCTGCATGACGGTGGCGACGAATACGACACGGTGGATTATCGTTATTCCCCGGAGGGTGTGAATGTCGATCTGGCGCGCAATGTCGGCACCGGCGGCGATGCCGCAGGGGATACCTGGGTTGATATCGAGCGTATTTACGGAACGCTGAACCAGGGTGATGTACTCGTGGGTGCGGACGGGTCGCAGGTCTTCTACGGTTATGGCGGTGATGATGTGCTCGTCGGGGCCGCCGGGGACGATTATCTCGACGGGGGCGCGGGGGCGGATCGTATCGAGGGCGGTGAGGGCCGCGATACGGTCAATTACGGCGATTCCGATGCGGGGGTCACGGTCGATCTGGAGGCCGGTACGGGCCTTGGTGGCGATGCCGAGGGTGACAGCATTACGGGTATCGAAATCGTCAACGGCTCTACGCATGATGACAGGATCGCCGGGGATGCGGCGGATAACGTGCTGCACGGGAATGCGGGCGACGATGCGTTGTACGGTGCCGGGGGCGATGACGAGCTGGTGGGCGGTGTCGGAGCCGATGTGCTTGATGGCGGCGAAGGGCGCGATACGGCCAGCTATCGTGCATCCGGCGAAGGTGTTGATGTTGATCTGGAAGCTGGTCGCGGTACCGGCGGCGATGCAGAGGGTGATACGCTGACGGGCATCGAGCGTCTTCACGGCTCGGCCCATAATGACGTGCTGTCCGGCACTGAAGAGGCCGATATCATCGCCGGTCGCAGCGGCGATGACCGGATCATCGGGCGCGGTGGCGACGATCTGCTCTATGGTGAAAGCGGCAATGACGCGCTGGACGGTGACGCGGGCAATGACGTCATTTTCGGGGGGATCGGCGAGGATGTGCTGCGCGGCGGCGAGGGCGATGATGTCCTTCAGGGCGATAACCGCGACCCGCGCGAGGCGAGTCTGTTGCTGGAAGAGGGCACGACGAATAATCGCCTGCGCGACGACATTCGCTATGACGTCGAGACGACAAGCGGTCAGACGATCCATCTCGATTTCCAGACCGCTTTCGCGAATGACGGCAATGCCAGCATCAGCAGTGGTGACTATCGTATCTTTTTCAACGGCGAACTCGTCCATACGGTCGCGCCGACCGGGCTGGATTTCGAGGATGTCAGGATCACGCTGACCGGTACGGGCGGCGTCGATACCATCGAGCTGATCGAAAGCGCCGGTCCCGTGATTGGCCGTACCAAGATCCTGCGGAATCTTACGCTGACCGATGCGGATACCGGTTTCGGTATTCTCGCCGATGACGAACTCTACGGCGAGGCGGGCAACGATACGCTCAGGGGCGATATCGGAGCCGATCTGCTGGACGGTGGCGAGGGCAATGATCTCGCGACCTATGCCCGGTCGCAGGCCGGTGTGACCGTCGATCTCGCCTCCGGCGAGGGCCGTGGCGGCGATGCCGAGGGCGACACGATCCGCAATGTCGAGCGTGTGAACGGCTCGGCCTATGACGATGCGCTTTCGGGCAGTGCCGGTGACGAACAGCTCTACGGCCTCGATGGGAATGATGTTCTGTCGGGCGGGGGTGGCTTCGATATTCTGGGCGGCGGCGAGGGCGATGACACGCTGTTCGGCAACGGGGGCGGCGACCTGCTGCTCGGCGGCGCAGGAGATGACGTCATTTCCGGCGGTGCGGGGGATGACCGTTTCGTGGGCGATGCGGGTGCCGATTCCTGGGATGGCGGCGAAGGTCTTGATACCGCCGACTATCGCGGCGCATCGGGGGCCGTCACCGTGAACCTGACCACCGGCAGAGGGGCCGGTGCGGAAGCCGAAGGTGACAGCTATACCAGCATCGAGCGCGTCCATGGCTCCGTCGAAGGGGACACGATCACCGGGGCGGATGGTGGTGAGCGGCTCTATGGCGAAGGCGGTGATGACGTCATCGACGGTGCGGCAGGGGACGATTACCTGAACGGCGGCGAGGGGTCCGACGCGCTTTCGGGCGGTGAGGGAGCCGACGCGATCTACGGCGGCATGGATAATGACCGGCTGTCGGGTGGCGGGGGCGACGATGTTCTCGACGGCGAGATGGGCGACGATGCCCTCGACGGCGGTGCGGGGGACGATCGTCTGCTGGGGTCCATCGGTGCCGATATCATGGACGGTGGTGCGGGCATCGACACGGCGGATTACTCGCGATCCGAACGGGCGGTGAGGATCAACCTCGCGACCGGCGAAGGGTCGGGCGGCGATGCGGAGGGCGACACGCTCAGGAATATCGAGCGTGTATTCGGTACGCGGCTTTCCGACGAACTCTACGGCTCGCAAGACGATGACAGGCTGTATGGCGGGGGCGGCGACGACGCGCTCGCGGGTGATGACGGCAATGACTATTTCGACGGTGGCGATGGCAATGACCGGCTCTCCGGCGGTGCGGGGGATGATCGCTTCTACGCCGGTCGTGGCGCGGATCGGATCGACGGCGGCGAGGGTCATGATGTTGTGGATTACGGCGGCGCGACCTCCGGTGTGACCATCGATCTCGGGGCGGGTATCGTGAAGACGGCGGATGCCGCCGACAGCGACACGCTTGCCGGCATTGAGGAAGCTGTCGGGTCGGCTTTCGATGATGTGCTGTTCGGCTCGAAATCGGGGGATGTGCTGGATGGTGCGGGCGGTAACGACAAGCTGCTCGGTGGCGGAGGCAATGATACGTTCCTGGGCGGTGCTGGCGCTGACCTGAACGATGGCGGCGAGGGTTTCGACGTCGTGGATTATCGCGGTTCCTCGGCAGGTGTGAGTTTCAACGTCACGACGGGCGGCACCGGCGGCGATGCGGCGGGCGATCAGTATGTCAGCATCGAACGTTTCTACGGGTCGCAGTACGATGACGTTATCATCGGTGGAGCGGGCACTGATCGCCTGAACGGTCAGAACGGCGATGATGCGATCTCGGGTGGCGCTTCGACCGACTATATCGGCGGAGGCCGGGGCAATGACCGGCTTTCCGGCGACGGGGGCGACGACCATCTCTGGGGTGAGGATGGTAACGACGCCCTGTCCGGCGGTGAAGGTGACGACCGGCTTTATGGCCATGACGGCGATGACAGGCTGATCGGCGGGCTGGGCCGCGATATCATGGAGGGGGGCGCAGGCTCGGATACCTTCGTGTTCGGGAATACGAGCGGCTCCGACCGTATCCTCGATTTCGCGGCGGGCACGGACCTGCTCGACTTCTCCGGCGCAGGCGATCTGACGGGTCTGTCCGATCTGTCCCTGACCGACGGTACGGACGGCGTAACGGTGTCCTATCTGGGCAATGTGATCCTGCTGGAGGGTCTGCTGGTCAGTGATCTGACCGCGAACGACTTCATCTTCTGATGTGGGTATGAGGGCGGTGTGTCTTCGATAAGGATCGAAGCGTCGCCGTCCTCACCGCCTTCCATACTCTCAGGGGGGAGAGGGGAAGATGACGTCGAAGACGGGTTGAGAAAACGACCGCTTGCAATAGGTTCGCAGGGCCGGGGGCATGATGCTTCCGGCCTTTCTTCGTGAGAACCGCGTTGCCATGACCCGCCATACTGAAAGCCGCGATCTGCCATATTCCGCCGAGCAGATGTATGCTCTGGTGGCGGACGTGGAGAGCTATCCTGACTTCCTTCCCTGGACCATCGGGGCCAGAGTGCGTGAGCGCCGGGATGTGCCGGGGGGGCAGGAGATGCTCGCCGACCTCGTGGTGTCGTTCAAGGTTTTCCGGGAACGCTATACATCCCGTGTGCTGCTGACCCCGCCCGAGGCGGAGGGCAACGCGAAGGTGGATGTGACGGCGATCAATGGTCCGTTCGAGAAACTGGTTACGCTCTATACCTTCACGCCGAGGGGGGAGGGGGCTTGTACTATGGGGCTGGATGTCGAGTTTCAGTTTCGCAGCCGCATTCTGCAACGGGCGGCGGGCATGGCGTTCGAGCTGGCGCTGAAACAGGTGACGAAAGCCTTCGAGTCGCGGGCCGCGAAAATCTACGGCACGGCGTAGCGCCTTTCGCTTTTTCGCGCCATGATCGGGGCCATGGAACTCACCGACGAGGAACGCGCGCTGCTGGCCGGGGAAACCGGAGGCAAAGGGGCACGCATGGCGATGGAGCTGGTTGTGGAGGCCGGGCGGATGCTGGGCGCGCGGCGACTGGTGCCCATCACCTGCTCGCATATCGACGGGTGCCTCTATCACGGCGATTCAGGGGTTCTCTATTGCGAGGCACTGGCGGAAGGGGGTGCGCGGGTTTCGGTGCCCGCCACCACCAATGTCGGGGCGCTGAACCTGCTCAAGCCCGATCAGTCGCGCTTGCCGCCGGAGCGTCGCAAGATGGCCTATCGCCTGATGATGGCGCATGAGGTTATGGGGTGCCGCCCGAGCTGGACCTGCGCCCCCTATCAGGCGGGGATGCGGCCCGGAACCGGAGAGCAGGTCGCGTGGGGAGAATCCAACGCGGTAGCCTTTGCCAACACAGTGCTGGGCGCGCGGACGAATCGCTACGGTGATTTTCTCGATATCGCCTGCGCGATTACGGGGCGGGCACCGTATTACGGGCTGCACAGGACGCAGAACCGTACCGCGCGGCTTGTCATCGATATCACGGGTCTGTCGGTGACTTTGCGTCGGGAAAGCGCATTCTTTCCGGTGCTCGGAGCGATGATCGGACGGCTGGCGGGCGAGACGGTCTGCGTGATCGACGGGGTGCTGCCGGGGGCGACCGATGACCAGCTCAAGGCTCTGTGCGCCGGGGCGGCCTCGACGGGGGCCGTGGCGCTGATCCATATCGCGGGCATCACCCCCGAAGCGCCGGACGTGGAGACGGCTCTGGGAGGGCGACCTGCGGATGAGACGATCCGGGTCACCCCCGATGCCGTGCGTGAGGCGCGGGACGGACTGAGTCTTGCCGGGGCAGGGCCTGTCGATAGCGTGGCGCTGGGCAGTCCGCATTTCTCGGACGCGGAATGCCGGGCGCTGTTGCGGGTCGCCGGGCGGCGGGCATTCCGGGTGCCGGTCTATGTGTGTCTCGGGCGGCATGTGATGACGATGCTGGAGGCGGACGGCACGGAAGCGGTCCTGCGTGATCTGGGGGTTGAATTCGTGGTCGATACGTGCATCGCGGTCACGCCGATCCTGCCCGCGACCCCCGGCGTTATGATGACCAATTCCGCGAAATTTGCCCATTATGCGACCGGAAACACGGGTCATCTGCCGGTCTTCGGGACACTGGCCGATTGCGTGGCCAGCGCACAGGCCGGTCGCGTGGTGCGCGATGCGGAGGTCTGGGGATGAGGTGGCAGGGCGAGATCCTGCTGGCGGGGGAGGCAGAGGGGACGGTGCTGCGGCTGGATGCGCCGATCAGCTTTTGGGGCGGTATCGATCCGGCGACGGGCGTAGTGACCCTTGCGGGGCATCCGCAGCGCGGGAAAAGTGTCGCCGCAACGATCCTTGTCATCCCGCGTCTGATCGGGTCCAGTTCCTCATCGGCGGTGATGCTGGAGCTGTGCTACAGCGGACTTGCCCCTGCGGCGCTGATCCTCGGGGGGCGGGATGCGATCCTGCCGGTCGGGGCGGTCGTGGCGCAGCAGATGGGCTGGCCGACGGTTCCCGTGGTTGTGTTGCCCGATCCGCCCTTTCGTACCGGCGACCGCCTGTCGCTCGACAGGGCCGGGATGATCGTCGGTCAGGAAGCGGGGTGATGGAGAGCGCGCAGACCGCGCTCTCCGCCTGTCGGGATCAGGAGGCCCAGTCGTAGGCGCGTTCGCCATGCGCGGTGTAGTCCAGCCCTTCTATCTCGTCATCCTCGGTCACGCGCAAGGGGAAGACCAGCGCGCAGAGTTTGACCAGAATGATGCTGACCACGAGGGTGAAGACCCCCACGGCCACGAGGGCGATGATCTGGGTCATAAGGCCCTGACCATCGGACAGATCGCCCGTCGCGAGCAGCGGGGCCATCAGCGTACCAAAGATGCCGCCGACGCCGTGAACCGCGAAGACATCGAGCGTGTCGTCGATCTTGAAACGCGCTTTCACGAAGCCGCACATCTCCTGACACAGGATACCGGCAACGGCACCGATGAACAGCGCCCCGACCGGGCCGACGAAGCCCGATGCCGGGGTGATGGAGGCCAGGCCGGCGATGGTGCCCGTGACCATGCCGATCATGGATGCCTTTCCGTGCTTGAACCGTTCGTAGAGTGCCCAGGTGATCGAGGCGGTCGCCGCCGAGATATGGGTCACGACGAGCGCCATCGCCGCCCCGCCATCCGCCGCAAGCTGCGATCCCGCATTGAAGCCGAACCAGCCTACCCAGAGCATCGACGCGCCGATCATCGTCATGCCGGGGTTATGCGGCGGCTTGACTTCCTTTGGAAAACCCCGCCTTGCGCCGAGGCTGACGCCGATTACCAGCGCCGCGATTCCGGCGGTCTCATGCACCACGATGCCACCTGCGAAATCCATGACACCCATCTGGCCCAGCCAGCCGCCACCCCAAACCCAGTGGGTCACGGGTGCATAGCAGAGCAGCATCCAGAGCGAAGAAAACAGCATCACGAAGCCGAAGCCGATCCGCTCGACATACGCACCGACGATCAGGGCGGGGGTGATGATCGCAAAGGTCATCTGAAAGGCGAAGAACAGCGGTTCCGGGATCGTGCCGGACAGCGAATCGGTCGTGACGCCGTTCAGAAAGCTCTTGCTCAGTCCGCCCCACAGGGCACCGTCACCGCCGAAGGCGATGGAATAGCCGAAAGCCAGCCACAGCACCGACATGACGCAGGCGATGGAAAAGCAATGCATCAGGACTGACAGCACGTTTCTCGCCCGGACAAGCCCGCCGTAGAACAGCGCCAGCCCCGGCAAGGTCATGAAGAGGACGAGCGCCGTGGCGACGATCATCCAAGCGGTATCCGCTCCGTTCATGGGAAATTCCCCTCTCTGAATTCGGTCGCGGGAATTTCGCATCGGTGCATTGAATTGCAACGATGGATTTGCGGAATATGCCAATGAAATGAGCAAATAGTCCGATTTGCTGAAAATTTCGTCAGTCTGCGAGGGCGGTTTGCAGCAGAGTCAGGGCATGGAAGGTCGCTGCAGACCGGACGGCATCGCGGCCAAGGGGGCCAAAATCGACGGTGACGGTCGTTACGGCTTCCGAGGCGATCCCGAAGCAGACCCTGCCCTCCGGTTTATGATCCGATCCGCCAGGACCGGCAATTCCGGTAACGGAAACAGCGAGATGGGTCGTGCTGTGCTGACGCGCACCGAGCGCCATCTCGGCGGCGACCGGCTCACTGACCGCGCCATGGGCATCGAGGGTTGCCGCCGCGACCCCGAGCATCTGCATCTTCGCGGCATTGGAATAGGTGACGAATCCACGCTCATAGACGGCTGAGGAGCCGGGAATCGCGGTCAGGGCCGCGCTGATCATGCCGCCGGTGCAACTTTCGGCGGTGGCGATCATGATGCCGCGTTCCTGCGCCCGGCTCAGAACATCCCGCGCCAGTATGCTGATTTTACTGTCAGTCATCCGAACCATCCATGGGCAAACCCTGCCATCAATGTCGCGATCAGCGCCGCGAGGATGCCGGCGATCACGTCATCGGCCATGATTCCGAACGCGCCGTGTCTGCGGTCGGCCCAGCCTACCGGTCCGGGCTTGAGGATGTCGAACAGTCGAAACAGGACAAACCCCGCGATCCAGCCGGGATAAGGAAAGACATGCGGCGCGCTGTCGGCATACATCATACCCCAGGACAGCGGCCAGAGAGCGATCCATTGTCCGGCCAGTTCGTCCACGACCACCTCCGAGGGATCGGCATCGGGCGGTCTGTCAGCAATATAGAGGGCTGTTGCCCAGTATCCGGCACCGACAGCGATCAATGTCGCTGCGGCGAAAAGCGGGAAGCCACCCGCCCAGTGCAACAGCCATGCGGGCAGGATCGCGACCGCCGAAGCGACGGTGCCGGGGGCCTTGGGCGAAAATCCGACACCGCCCATTGTTGCGATGACTCTGGCCGGGGCAGTCATGCCTTGCCGCCGATCAGGCAGGCACTCGCCATAGCGGCGATTCCCTCCTCCCGTCCGCAAAAGCCCAGACGTTCTGTCGTTGTCGCCTTCACGCTGACCCGCGAGATATCAATGTCGCAGATACCCGCGATCCGTTCGCGCATGGCTGTTGCATGGGGGCCGATCTTCGGGCGTTCGCACATCAGCGTCACATCGAGATTCGACAGCACGAAACCCGCTTCCCGTACCAGTGCCACGGCATGGGCGAGAAAGAGGGCGCTGTCCGCCCCCCTCCATTGCGGATCGTCGGGCGGAAAATGCCGACCGATATCACCCATGGCCGCCCCGCCCAGAATGGCGTCGGTCAGGGCGTGCAAACCCACATCCGCATCGGAGTGGCCGCTGAGGGCCTTGTCATGAGGAATCGATATACCGCAGAGGGTTACCCGATTGCCCTCACCGAAAGCATGAACGTCAAAGCCTTGCCCATGCCGCACATCGGGCACCGCAAGTAATTGTTCGGCCATGGCGAAATCCTCCGGCATCGTCAGTTTGAAATTCGCCGCGTCACCGTGGACCGCCACGACATGCAGCCCGTGGGCAAAGGCTATGGCGGCATCATCGGCATACTCCGCCAGCGTGTCCCCTGCTTCCGCCGCCGCGAAGGCATCCAGCAATCGGGTCAGTCGAAAGCCCTGCGGGGTCTGTGCGCGACAGATGCCGGTGCGCGAGATATCCGCTCCGATCCGCCCCTGTGCATCGACATGGCGCATGGCATCGACAGCCGGAAGCATGGCCAGCGCCCCTTCGGCCCCGGTGAGAGCGGTCGCAACCCGATCTATCATCGCCGCGCCGACGAAGGGGCGCGCCGCGTCGTGGATCAGTACGGTGTCTATCCCGCCTCGCGTCGCAAGTGCGCGCAGGCCCTGCAGGACACTCTCCGCGCGGCTGTCTCCGCCCGATACGGGGGGCAGCAGTTTTTCATGCTCCGGAGTGCAGGTATCGTAAAGCGCCCGGTCGTCGGGATGGATCACGATCTGGACCGTCCCGATGCGGGGATGGTCGGTGAACGCGGCAACGGTGCGGGCAAGGACGGGGCGACCGCCAACGGAGCGATATTGCTTGGGCAGTCCTTCGCCTGCGCGCATTCCCCGCCCGGCGGCGACGATCAGGGCGGCGGTATGAGGGGGTGTCGATGTCATGCGCGGACACTAACCCGAGTGGATCGCGACGCAACAATCTTGTTCTCCGGTCCGTGGAGGGGTATGAGAGGCGCTGTTTTTGACGAGGGGCATCATGGCTATCGGGCCTATTGATATCGGCGGGGAACGCCTCGCGGTTCCGGTGGCTCTCGCTCCCATGGCGGGTATCACGGATCGCCCCTTCCGTCGTCTCGCGGCCCGACTTGGCGCGCCCTATGTCGTCTCTGAAATGGTGGCGAGCCGGGAAATGCTGCATCTCCGGCCCCTGTCCGCGATCCGGCTCAGGACCGCCGGAGACGAGGCGCTCTCCGCCGTGCAACTCGCCGGATGCGAGGCGCACTGGATGGCCGAGGCCGCGCGGCGCGTGGAGGACGGCGGCGCGCGTATCCTCGATATCAATATGGGCTGTCCGGCGAAGAAGGTGACGAACGGGTATTCCGGCTCGGCGCTGATGCGCGACCCCGACAAGGCGCTGTCCCTGATCGAGGCGACGGTCAATGCGGTGACCATTCCCGTGACGCTCAAGATGCGGCTCGGCTGGGATGAAGGATCGATGAACGCGCCGCAGATCGCACGGCTGGCCGAGGCGGCGGGCGTGCGGATGCTGGTGGTTCACGGACGGACCCGATCCCAGTTCTACAAGGGCTGCGCCGATTGGCGGGCCGTGCGCGCGGTGGTCGAGGCGGTGGATATCCCCGTGCTTGTGAACGGCGATATCGTCGATCCGGTAACGGCACGCAGGGCGCTGGCGCAATCGGGTGCGGCGGGTGTGATGATCGGGCGGGGGACGCAGGGTGCTCCATGGCTGGCGGGGCAGATTGCAGATGATTTGCAAGAGGTCGGGCCACGCCCTTCACCGGCGGGATCGGAGTTGCGCGATCTGGTGATCGAGCATTACGAGGGGCTGCTCTCCTGTTATGGCACCCGCATCGGCCTGCGTGCGGCACGCAAGCATTTCGGCTGGTACCTCGCGGGACGCCCTGGGGGCGCGGATTTGCGGGCGCGGCTGGTGCGCGACGATGATCCCCAGGCCGTTATCGCGGCGCTTGGCGGGTATGCCTGGCCTGCGGTCGCCGATGACCTTGCGGATGCGGCATGAGCGGGACGGATTATGAAGTCCTGTGGAACTCGCTGCCGAGTCCGGCGCTGGTCGTGGGATCGGATAATCGCATCACGGCGGTGAATGCAGCCGCAGAACAATTCTTCACAATGAGCGTCAGGGCATTGAAAGGGCGGGACTTTCAGGAATTTGCACCTGACGGATCGCGCCTCGCCTCGCTGGTGACCAAGGCACGGGATACCCCGACATCCCTCGCCGAGCGCAGCGTGGAGATCCTCACCTATGATGCGGGGGCGGCGGAGGTGGATGTTCAGGTGTCGCCCCTGACCGATACCGCCCGAAGTACCGCGCTGCTCGTTCTGGTACAGCCTCGCTCGATTGCTGAAAAAATGGACCGTAACCTTGCCCATCGCGGTGCGGCACGGTCGGTCAGCGGCATGGCGGCGGCCCTGTCCCATGAGATCAAGAATCCGCTGGCCGCAATTTCCGGTGCCGCGCAACTGCTTCAGGATTTCGGTGCCGATCAGGAAACAGAGCTGGCCGAACTCATCGAAGGTGAAGCGGAGCGCATCGGGCGTCTGGTGGATCGGATGGAGCATTTCACCGATGAGCGCCCCCCTGCGCGGATGCCGGTCAACCTGCATGACGCGCTTGACATGACGCGCAAGGCCGCAAGGGCCGGGTTTGCCCGGAACGTGCGATTTCTGGAGGAATATGATCCCTCGCTGCCGCCCACTGCCGGGGACCGCGATCAACTGGCGCAAGCGTTCCAGAACCTCGTGAAAAATGCCGCTGAAGCGATTGATGGAACAGGGGAAATAACCCTGCGAACGGCCTATCGCCCCGGCGTTCGCCTGACCGGAGCAGCGGGCGCAGGGCGACAGAGCCTGCCGCTGGAGGTCTCGATCATTGATAATGGCCGGGGCATTCCCGATGACCTGTCGCCCCATATCTTCGAGCCGTTCGTCACCTCGAAGGCCAGCGGAGCGGGTCTCGGTCTGGCGCTTGTATCGAAGATCGTCGCCGACCATGGCGGCGTCATTTCCTGCGAAAGCGCGCAGGGGCGCACGATTTTCCGCATGTTGCTGCCCGTATGGGACCAGCAGGAGGAGGGCGTATGACCGGCTCTCTCATCCTGATTGCCGATGATGACCGGGCCATTCGCACGGTGCTGTCTCAGGCGCTGACGCGCGCCGGATTCCAGACCCGTTCGACGGGCACCGCCTCCACTCTATTCCGCTGGGTCGAGGAGGGAGAGGGCGATGCGGTCGTGACCGATGTGATGATGCCCGACGGTGATGCGCTGGACATGCTGCCGAGCATGAAGCGACGGCGTCCCGATCTGCCCTTTATCGTGATGAGCGCGCAGAATACCGTGATGACGGCCATTCGTGCCGCCGATGCGGGGGCTTACGAATACCTGCCGAAACCGTTCGATCTCAAGGAGTTGGTCAGTCATCTTCGCAAAGCTCTCGCCGGTGTGCAGGGTGCCGCGAATGAGACGCTTGCCGAACCGAGGGAAGAGGTGCTGCCCCTGATCGGGCGATCCATGGCGATGCAGGATGTTTATCGCGCCATGGCGCGCCTGATGAATACCGACCTGACCGTAATGATTACCGGGGCTTCCGGTACGGGCAAGGAGCTGGTTGCCCGCGCGCTGCATGATTACGGCAAGCGCAAGACCGGCCCCTTTGTTGCCGTCAATATGGCCGCGATTCCGAGGGAACTGATCGAGTCCGAACTGTTCGGTCACGAGAAAGGTGCTTTCACGGGGGCCACAGCGCGCTCGACCGGCAAGTTCGAGCAGGCGCGTGGCGGGACGCTGTTTCTCGATGAGATCGGGGATATGCCTCCCGAAGCGCAGACGCGCCTGCTGCGGGTCTTGCAGGAGGGTGAATATACGGCTGTGGGGGCGTCGAGTACCCGAAAGACCGATATTCGCATTGTCGCCGCCACGCATCAGGATTTGCGGACCCATATCCGTGAGGGAATTTTTCGCGAAGACCTGTTCTATCGCCTTAACGTCGCGCCGATTCGTCTGCCTCCGCTGCGTGAGCGACTGGATGATGTGCCTGATCTGGTGCGGGGGTTTCTGCGGCAGGCGGTTTCGGAGGGCCTGCCCCGCAAGACGGTTTCACGGGATGCGATGGAGGCGCTGCGCGAGCATGACTGGCCCGGCAACGTGCGTGAGCTTCAGAATCTCGTCAAACGCATCGCCGCATTGTGCCCCGATGATATCGTGGATCGCAGCACGGTGGAGGCGGAACTATCGGCGCAATATGCAGATAATGCAGTCCCGTCCGATCATCCCGGCGATCTCTCGGGCATCGTCGAGGAGCATTTGAAGCGATACTTCGCCATGCACGGCGAAACCATCCCGCCCCCCGGTCTTTACCAGCGTATCCTGCGGGAAGTGGAGTTCCCGCTCATTATGCTGTCATTGGCCGCCACGCGCGGAAATCAGCTTCGCGCAGCCGACTTGCTGGGATTGAATCGAAATACTTTGCGGAAGAAAATTCGGGAGCTTGACATTCCCGTGGATCGCAAGAAAAGGTGATGCACAACAGCCACAATGTGGCAATAAGCGTTGCAAGAGTAGCGCGGTTGATGGTGCAGCAATACCGGGCGGTTCATGTCTCTGACAGTCCCCGACCATTTGATCCGTCAGCGTAGGGCGTGGTTCGGAAGCGTTCCTCAGCGCCGACGTCTCGTCAGTGCGCTGGGCCTTGCCCTCGTGGTCGTGGCACCCCTGTGCGCGATCTTTACCTATTATCTGGCCACCAGTGGACAGGGGCTTGTGACCGGGCGCAGCAATCTGCTGCGGGTCATGCTGGTCATCGATTTCTGTCTTGCACTCGCTCTCATCGCGATCATCGCATGGCGCATCGCGACGCTCGTTCTGGCGCGCAGGGCGCGTTCCGCCGGGTCTCGTCTGCATCTTCGCATGGTGCGGATGTTCACGATCATCGCTGTGGCCCCGGCTCTGCTGCTCGGCCTGTTCGCGGCGATTTCCGTGACGGTGACACTTGAAAGCTGGCTGAACGACCGGGTTGGAGGGGTGGTCCGCAACTCGGTGCAGATCGCTGAATCCTTCGTGAAGGAGCGGCACCAGACCATTCGTCTCGATGCCAGCGTCCTGTCGGCAGAGATCGCGCGTATCTCGCCTTTCGGATCGCCGCGCCCCGCTGATCTGGTGGATGCGATGGTGCGTGTATCGACCCAGCGCCGTCTCACCGAAGTCTATGTCATCGACTCAACCGGCAAGATCATCGCGCGGGGGCCTAACAGCTATCTCTTCCTGTATCAGGCCCCTGACGAGCGGCATCTGAAACAGACCAAACGCGGTGAGGTCTATGTCTACGAGGACCAGCGCACCGATGCGATCCGTGCGCTTGCGCCGCTGGACGGGATGCTCGACGCCTATCTCTATATCGCGCGCCCGGTAGATGGCGAGGCGGCCCGCGTGCTGGCCGAGACACGATCGCTGGCGCGGGAATATGAAAGGCTGGAGGCACAGCGGGGGGACATGCAGATTCTCTTCGCGGTCCTCTATATCGGGTTCGCCATTATCATCGTGTCGGTGGCCATATGGCTGGGGATATGGGTCGCGGACCGGCTTGCGCGGCCCATCGGACGTCTGGCCGGAGCCGCTGATCGCGTGGCACGGGGCGATCTGAACGCGCGTGTCCATGAAGAACACGGTGATGACGAGATCGCCACGCTCTCGCGGGCCTTCAACCGGATGACGGGGCAGGTGCAGTTGCAGCGCGATGCCCTGCTCGACGTGAATGATGAACTGGATCAACGGCGCCGGTTTACGGAAGCGGTGATATCGGGTGTCACGGCGGGGGTCGTGGGTCTGGATGCCGAGGGGCGCGTTGATCTTATGAACGGATCGGTCTCGCAGATCGTCGGCACGACGGAAAATATCCAGCGGATCACCGATTTTGAACCGCTGCTGCCCGGCATCCGCGATCTCGTGGATCGGTCACAGGCTTCCCCGCTCGGGGTCTCCGAAGGGCGTGTGATGCGTATGTCGGAAGAGGGCGAGCGCGAATATCTCGTGCGTGTTACCTGTCAGCGCGGGGATGCGGGCGTCGAGGGGTACGTGCTGACACTCGATGACATGACGGCCCTGGTCTCGGCGCAACGGCTTGCGGCCTGGGGTGATGTCGCCCAGCGTGTGGCCCATGAAATCCGCAATCCATTGACCCCGATCCAGCTTTCCGCCGAGCGTCTGCGTCGCAAGTTCGGGGTGCAGATCGGGGATAACCGTCCCGTCTTTGACCAATGTGTCGATACCATCGTGCGACAGGTGGGGCAAATCAGGCGTATGGTCGAGGAATTCTCGAATTTCGCACGGATGCCCAAGCCAGAGTTCGCCACGACGTCGCTGGATGTCTTGTTCGGGGAAATCCTCGCTCTTCACAGTGCTGAATATCCTGATATCACTTTCGAGCAGCAACCGCAGAAGACCGGTATCGTCATTGAGTGCGACCGGGGGTTGATGTCGCAGGCATTCACCAACCTTGTTCGGAATGCGGCACAGTCCCTGCTTGCTCATATCGAGATGGACACGAGCGCGTCACCCGGTCGGATCGTCATCTCCACCACTGTCGAGAAGGACCATCTCCTGATCGACGTGATCGATAATGGCCCCGGTTTTCCGCGCAGGGAACGGGAGAAACTCACGGAGCCTTATGTCACCACCCGCAAAGGCGGCACGGGGCTGGGGCTGGCGATCGTGCGGCGTATCGTCGAGGAGCATGACGGTACTGTGATGCTGAAAGATGCGGAAGGTCAGGCAAACGGGGCGCAGGTCAGAATTCGTTTACCATACGAGACGACGATGGTCGGCATGATTGAACCGGCAGAGCAACCGGAGACAGGCGCAACAATGCGCGCCGCGTCATTCCAGTAACCAAAAAAGAAACGAAAGAAGGGGGTCGAGAACCATGGCAGATATTCTGGTCGTAGACGATGAGGCCGATATCCGTGATCTGATCGCGGAAATTCTGGAAGATGAAGGGCATGATGCGCGCCGCGCGGCCTGTGCGGAAAGCGCGTTCAGGGAGATCAATACGCGCCAGCCCGATCTCATCATCCTCGATATCTGGCTGCAAGGCAGCCGGAAGGACGGGATCGAAGTGCTGAAAACCGTAAAGCGGGACAATCCTGAAATCCCCATCGTCATCATCAGCGGTCATGGCAATGTCGAGCTGGCTGTCGCCGCCATGCAGCAGGGGGCTTACGATTTCATCGAAAAACCCTTCAAGACGGATGTGCTGATCCTGACCGCAGATCGTGCCATAGAAACCTCGCGCCTGCGCCGGGAGAACTCGGCCCTGAAACGTCAGGATGAACGCTCGACCGAGCTGATCGGTGAATCCACCTCCATGGCCAATCTGCGCTCGACCCTTCAACGGGTTGCACCGACGGGCAGCCGTGTTCTGATTACCGGACCGTCAGGGGCGGGAAAGGAAGTCGCCGCGCGGTTCCTGCATGCTCATTCCAAGCGGGTCGATGCGCCTTTCGTCGTCGTCAGCGCAGCGACGATGGAGCCGGAGCATCTGGAGGAAAAGCTCTTCGGACGACAGAAGGATGGTGGTCTGGCGCAACCGGGCCTGCTCGAAGCGGCCCATGGCGGTACGCTGTTCTTCGATGAGGTCGCGGATATGCCGCGCGAGACGCAGCCGAAAATCCTGCGGGTTCTGGTCGATCAGTGTTTCACCCGTGTCGGCGGCTCGGATGTGGTGCGCGTTGATGTGCGGATCGTCAGTTCGTCGAGCCGGGATCTGACGGAGGAGATCGCAAAAGGTAACTTCCGCGAAGATCTCTATCACCGCCTCAATGTCGTGCCCGTGGATGTGCCTGCGCTGGGTACGCGGCGTGAGGATATCCCCATGCTGGTCGAGCATCTCACGGAACGCCTGCACCGGGAACAGGGTCTTGCGCGCTGCGACTTCGCACAGGATGCGATGGCCGTGCTTCAGGCTTATGAATGGCCCGGTAACGTGCGCCAGCTTCGCAATATCATCGAGCGGATGATGATCCTCGGCAACCGTCTCGGCCAACAGATCGGAGCCGACGACCTGCCGCAGGAGGTCATTGCGGCCAATCCGGGGACGGTGGTGTCCGAAAGCGGTGACAGTTTTGTCTCGATGCCGCTGCGTGAGGCCCGTGAAGCCTTTGAGCGGGATTACCTGATCGCGCAGATCAACCGTTTCGGGGGCAATGTCTCGCGCACCGCGTCTTTCATCGGCATGGAAAGGTCTGCATTGCACCGCAAACTCAAGGCCCTCGGCGTCACCACTGCAAACCGGGGCGGGGCGCGGCTGGCGGCGGCGGATAATGTCGTGCGGCTGTCGAGCTAGAGTATCGTGAAAGTCATCGTCTGTGGAGCGGGACAGGTCGGCTTCAATATCGCACGACAGCTTTCGACCGAGAACAACGATGTCATTATCGTCGATCAGTCGGAAGCACTCGTCCGCAAGGTGACGGATCTGCTCGATGTGGCGGGGGTGACAGGCTATGCGTCGCGCCCGGACGTGCTGGGTGAAGCCGGGGCGCGCGATGCCGACATGCTGATCGCGGTCACTTATTCCGATGAAGTGAACATGGTCGCCTGTCAGGTGGCTCATACGGTCTTCTCGATCCCGCGCAAGATCGCCCGTATCCGCGCGCAATCCTATCTGGAACCGCAATGGAGCGATATGTTCCAGCGGGACCATATGCCCATCGACGTCATCATCTCGCCGGAAGTCGAGGTTGCGCGCTCGGTCCTGCGTCGCCTCAGCGCGCCGGGGGCCTTTGAATCGACGCCGTTCCTTGACGGAAAAGTGCGGATGGTCGGCACGCGGCTGACCGGTGAATGTCCGCTGCTCCATACGCCGCTCCGGCAATTGACGCAGCTTTTCCCGGATGTCGCGGCAAAGGTGGTCGCGTTCGAGCGGAACGGCAAGCTCTATACCCCGAGCGGCGACGATCAGCTTCTGGAAGATGACAATGTTTTCATCATCGCGCGCGAGGACCATGTGGGCCGGACCATGCATCTCTTCGGGCATCAGGAGGAGGTCGCACGGCGCATCATCATCGCGGGCGGCGGCAATGTCGGGCTGAACGTGGCTCTTGCCCTCGAAAAGCAGGAGCGCCGGATCAAGGCAAAACTGATCGAACGGGATCGCACGCGGGCGGAATACGTCGCTGAACGCCTCGACCGAACCATCGTGCTGAATGGTGACGTGCTGGATGCCGCGCTTCTTGCCGAAGCGAATGTCGCCGAGGCAGAGATGATTATCGCCCTGACCGATGACGATAAAGCGAACCTGCTGGCCGGTGTTCTGGCGAAGGAAGAGGGGGCGGCGAGTGCCATGGCCCTCATCAATAACCAGAACCTCATGCGCCTTGTCTCGCCATTGGGACTGGATGCCTTCATCAACCCGCGTGCGACGACCGTATCATCGATCCTGCGCCATGTTCGCAGGGGGCGCATCCGCGCCTTGCACAGTGTTCGTGACGGAGCGGCGGAAGTCATTGAGGCGCAGGTGCTGGCGACCTCGCAGCTTACGGGCGCGCCGCTGGTGTCGATTAATCTGCCTCCCGGCGTGATGGTCGGTGCGATCCTCTCGAACGGTGAGATCAAGGTGCCAGACGGGCGCGATGTGCTGCGCGATGGTGACAGCGTGGTGATATTCGCCCTGAAAAGTGCGGTGCAGGAGGTCGAAAAGATGTTCCGGGTCTCTGTGGATTACTTCTAGATGAGCCGGGGTGTGGTCGATGTCTGGCGCCCGATCACCCGCAAGGGCGCAGGGGCCGAGCAATTGCTGAGCGTGGCGCTCTTTGCGTTCTCCATCGGCTTCGCGCTCATGGCTATCCATGCGCTTGCCATCGGAGATCGGGAGACGAGCGGGGTCTTTGCGATCTGTACGGTCGGTTCGTTCATCTTCGCGTCGGCCCTTCGCATGATCCTGCTGCGGCATCCTCTTCAGGCCGCGCGGTCGGGCCTGCTGGCGCTGGTCATCTTCTACGCGGCGGGACCATTGATCGTGGCGATTCCACTCGCCGAACTGCTGCCGGGTTTCGGGATCGTGGATGCCTATTTCGAGATGTGTTCCGCTCTCACGACCACCGGGGCATCGAATATCGGTGATATCGAGGAGGTGCCGAACACCATCCTTCTGTGGCGTTCGGTCTGTGCCGGGTTCGGGGGGTTTGTGAGTCTGGTAGCCGCACTGGCGATCTTCGCGCCGCTGTCCATCGGGGGATTCGAGGTCCGGCATATTCTGGATCGTCCGCAGGAGCCGGTTCATCATTCGCGACTGGCCCCCGATGCCCTGATGGATCGCCGCGAAACTGTGGAACGGGCGATCTGGGCCGCGCGGGTGCTCGGTACGCCGTATTGCGGTATGATTGTATTATGTATGCTCGGTCTGGCCGCCGCCGGGGCACCTGCCTTCGAGGCGCTGTGTTATGCTTTCGGTGCGGTTTCGACGACGGGCTTTGTCGTCAATCCGGGCGGCATTGCCGCCTATGGGTCGCGCGCGGTCGAACTCGTCCTGCTGTTCGTGATCGTGCCCGCCGCTATCGGGATCGCCGTCCACCTGCAAGCTCTGCGCGGTCGATTTCGGGTCTATCTGGAAGATCCCGAATGCCGGTACATGACGATTGCCGTTTCGGTGATTGTGGCGATCCTGTTCCTGCGACACTGGATCGGGGCCATCGAAACCCGCTCGACGGATGAGTGGCAGGCCGGGTTGAGCGCCCTCTGGGGGACGCTGTTCATGGCCATTTCCTACATCACAACGGCGGGATTCGAGTCGGCGGACTGGGAGGGGGCGACGGCCTGGAGCGCCCTGAGAACGCCGGGAATTACTCTGGTCGGGCTGGCCATCGTCGGGGGTGGTGCAGCCTCCACGGCAGGGGGGGTCAAGCTGATCCGCGCCGCCCTTCTGGGTAAGCACAGCCTGAACGAACTGGCCCGTCTGACCCGCCCTACGGAGGTGCGCCCGATCCGCAGTGGCTCGAACCGGGTGACGCAGAGTGCGATGCGAATCGTCTTCGTCTTTGTGATGCTTTATGTGCTGTCGGTCGTTCTCAGCGCCCTGGCCCTGACCGCGACTGGCATGAACATGATCGATGCGATCATCGCGTCGATCAGTATTCTCAGCAATACGGGACCGTTGCTGCCGCTGATTTCAGGGGATTCGGATGCATGGGTCAAGCTGGCGGATGCGGGCAAGATCGTCCTGTGCATCGGCATGATCGTGGGGCGGATGGAGACATTGGCGGTTGTGGCCCTGCTCAGCCCCCGGACGTGGCGCAAATAACCCACGCGTTTGCCGGTTGTGCTCAATCTCGCCAAGGTTGTCGTTGCAGGGGTTGCCGGGCGGGGGTGATCGTGTACTGTCCTGATCAACGGATCGGGCGCGCCGTTCCGGGAATCGTAGCGACAAAAATAGAAGGGGCACAAAATGGCCTCCGACCGCCAGAATCTTCAGGATACCTTCCTCAACCACGTCCGTAAGAACAAGGTTTCGGTGACGATCTTTCTCGTCAACGGGGTCAAGTTGCAGGGCGTTATCACATGGTTCGATAATTTCTGCGTCCTGCTGCGCCGGGACGGGCAGTCCCAACTCGTCTATAAACACGCGATCTCGACCGTGATGCCCGCACAGCCGATTGCGCTCTATGAACCCGAAGAGGCACCGGCCACTTGAATACCGAAGAGGCCGCGACCCGCGCTTTCGTTATTCATCCGGTCATGCCTGACTGGAAACAGGCGAACCGCTCGCCTGAGAACCGTCTGGAAGAGGCGGTCGGTCTGGCGCAGGCACTTGAACTCGATATCGTATCGCAAGCCGCTGTTCTGGTAAAAGCCCCGCGCCCGGCTACGCTGTTCGGCACGGGCAGACTCGAAGACCTGACGCAGACCGTCAGGGAGAACGAGGTCGAACTCGTGATCGTGGACGGCACCCTGACTCCGGTGCAGCAGCGCAATCTTGAAACCGCGCTGAAGGCCAAGGTGCTGGACAGGACGGGGCTTATCCTCGAAATCTTCGGTGAGCGGGCGGGAACGGCGGAGGGTGTGCTTCAGGTCGAACACGCGCATCTGAGTTACCAGAAATCGCGTCTTGTACGAAGCTGGACCCACCTTGAGCGTCAGCGCGGTGGCCTCGGCTTTGTCGGCGGTCCCGGTGAGACGCAGATCGAAGCTGACCGTCGCATGATCGACGAACGACTGGTGCGTATCGAGCGAAAGCTGGAGAAGGTCGTGAAGACCCGCACTCTGCATCGCAAGAAACGCAAGAAAGCGCCGCTGCCGGTCGTGGCTCTGGTCGGCTATACCAATGCTGGAAAGTCCACACTTTTCAACAGGATCACGCATGGTGAGGTTCTGGCGAAGGATATGCTGTTCGCCACGCTCGACCCGACCATGCGTTCGGTCGAACTGCCCAGTGGACGCGATGCGATCTTTTCGGACACTGTAGGCTTCATCTCCGATCTGCCGACCCAGTTGATCGCCGCTTTCCGTGCGACGCTGGAAGAAGTGCTGGAAGCTGATCTGATTCTGCATGTGCGCGATATTTCCAGCGAGGAAACGGCGGCGCAGGCACAGGATGTGGTTGCTGTGCTGCGCGATCTCGGGGTTGCGGAAGCAACGCTGAGCGGAGCTATCGAAGTATACAACAAGGTCGATATGCTCGATGCGGAAGCGCAGCAGGCATGGGAGAACGAAGCCGCCCGCCGGGATGGCGCAATTTGCGTCTCGGCCCTGACGGGGCGGGGAGTGGATGACCTGCTGACCCTGATTGCCGAAACACTTTCGGCGACGGAGAGCGTGGTGCGGATCGACCTGCCGGCCAGTGACGGGGCGGCCCTTGCCTGGCTCTACGAAGCCGCCGATGTTCGGGATGCGTCGGGGGAGGAGGCAACCATGTCGCTGACCGTCTCGATTTCCGAAGCCGATGCACAGCGGTTTGTGAAGCGCTTCGGCTACGCGCTCTCCGCCGTGAAATAAGGGATCGCCGCAAGAACGTCCTCAACGGAGGCATTCATGGGGATACGATGCCAGTCCGCCATCCGGTTACGCAGCCATGTGCGCTGACGCTTGGCATATCGGCGGGTATCGGTCTTCGCCTGGGTGACGGCCTGCTCCAGTGTGAGGTCGCCATGCAGACAGGCCATGAGCGGTGGTGCGCCGACCGCCTTCATGGCCGGAAGCGCAGGGTTCAGATCGCGTGCCGCCATGGCCGCCACCTCGTCCATCACGCCGTCACCGATCATGCGATCAAACCGCCCTTCAATCCGAGCGTTCAGACTGTCGCGTTCTGCGTCAATCACGAGTGGCATGGCCCGATCGAGCGATAACAGCGGCAGTGCTGTCTCCCGCGCCCAGTCGGTAATGGAGCGCCCGGTGGCCTCCATCACTTCCCAGGCACGGATCATCCGGCGGGGGTTCTCGATATCGAGTGATGCGGCTGATGGATCAAAAACCAGCAGATCGCGCCTGAACGCATCCGCTCCCCGCGCGGCCAGTCGGGCCTCGGCGGCATCGCGGATTGCCTCGGGGATTGCAGGAACGGGCGACAATCCCTGTGTGAGCGCCGTGAAATACAGTCCTGTCCCGCCGACGATGACAGGAACCGCTCCGGCCTCTTTTGCCTCGGCGAGAACCGTTGTGATATCACGCAGCCATTGGCCTGCCGAATAGCGAAAGCCCGGATCGACGGTTCCGTAAAGCCGATGGTCCGCGAGGGCCTCATCGGCTGGATCGGGCCGGGCCGTCAGCAGGTGCCAACCCGAATAGACCTGCATCGAATCCGCATTGATCACCCAACCGCCAAGCCGCATGGCAACGGACACTGCCAAGGCGGATTTCCCCGATGCGGTGGGTCCGGCGATCAGAATAGGGCGTGAGGCGGGTGCAGACATGCCCCTCTGATAGACTGATCGACCTTATCTGAAAACCTCAGCAGAGATTTCCGAAACCGATAGCCTGACTTGCTGTGTTACAGGCGGATCGCATCTGCCAGGGCTGCATGATAGGTGCATCATGGTAATGCAGCATCCCAGAAAGCTGGTAGACTGCCAGGAAAACGAGAATGCCGCATACTTTTTCCATCTCTATCAGCATCCTTTATCTGTAAAATATTCGGACTCCGTCTTCGCGTCATGCCTGACTATCATTGAACTCTTAACGCAGCATTGTCGTACTGCCTCCGGCTTGCAACTTGAAGTGTTTCCGAACAGGGCATAATCTCTTGTTCGGGGGATTTTCAATGGGCAAAAATATAGTCATTTTTTCTGATGGAACCGGACAACGTTCAGGTATCAGCTTCGACGAACGGCGCAGCAATATCTACAAACTGTACCGCGCGGGCCGGTGCGGCCCGGACTCGGGTGTCGATCCGATGGATCAGGTCGCCTTCTATGATCCGGGTGTCGGTACTGCGAAACCCGGCAGCGGTATTTTCTCAAAAATCTACCAATGGCTGTATAACTGGATCTGTATGGCAACCGGCTGGGGGCTGACAGAGAATCTGATCGATTGCTATGCGGCCATTATCCGGCACTGGCGACCCGGCGACAGAATTTATCTGTTCGGTTTCAGTCGCGGTGCCTACACGG
Source organism: uncultured Neomegalonema sp. (assembly GCA_937922185.1). GTDB lineage: Bacteria > Pseudomonadota > Alphaproteobacteria > Rhodobacterales > Rhodobacteraceae > JAHDDY01. The sequence continues at coordinate 14,816 of CAKZUT010000151.1, read as the reverse complement.
TTCGCCTGCTCGGCGGTGTTCTGAGCCATTGCGGGGTTCCGACACGCGAAGGGGGTAAACCCATTCGCCGGGATGAGAAATCAATCCGCCGCATCGCTGAAGAAGGTGTGATCGCTGTCTACCAGCATACCGCATCGGTGGACATAGCGAAATACGAGCGGGACAAGATCGGGCAATACGGCTCGCGGATTGGCAAATACCTGATCGCGAAGAAAAAGGGCAGGCTCGAACAGCGCCGGATACTCGCTGCCCGGTTCAGAACCTGGTTCGGGAGTGAAGCGGCGGGCATACAGGTAGAGGACCCCCGGAAGGCAACGGACAGGGCGGATGCGTTTCTCAAGGATATCCCGAAAGGTCGGGTTATCGGGCATATGGAAGGTGAATCGAACGCGGTGCCCTATTTTGTGGGTGCCTTCGACACTGTTTCCTCCATGTTCCACTGGAAGTTGATAGTTGCGCTGAGTGTCGCGGCGCTCGTGATGCTCGCTCTGCTCTCGCTGGTCCTGTCGTTTTTCGGTATCTGTGCCTTCGTTACCGGTATTTTCCCGAATGACGTCATCCGAAACACGTGTGGCGATAATGGCTTTGTCGGCAATTTTCGTCTGATTTTCGGGGCGGCATTGTCCCTGTCGGGGATCTGCGTCGCAGGGCGTATTCTTTACTGCCATTTCCGGTTTCCCGGTCGGTTGCGATACGGTGAGAACGGTCGCATCTATCGGTGGTGGGAAACCTGGACCGTTCTGACCCGCATGGTCTTCAGGGATTATTTTCTCAGCCGCCGTATTCAGTATGCGCGACATGCCATTGCCGTGGATGAGCATCGTGACATGTTCAATATTGTCCGCTGGGAACATGAGAGTCGCGATGGCGATGAGGAAAAGACACCCGATCCGAACCTTCGACCCGATGCGGAATATCGCAGCGGCGCTACCCTGCGCGAGATGTGCTTTGCGGGATGCCATGTCGATATCGGTGGCGGCTATCCCGAGGATGAATCGCGTCTGTCCGACATCGCGCTCGAATGGATGGCGCGTGAGGCGCGAAGCGTCGGCTTGCAGGTGGATAAATGGTATTTTCAGCTCTGGCCCGATCCCCTTTCGATCCAGCATGATGAATTGAGCAAATGGTACAACAGGTGGCTCTATAAGCGCATCGTTCGATCCGGTCTGGAAGAAGTCGAACTTAATCCAGGTATCGAACGGCGGATGCGCGCCAGGAGCGTTCTGTACTTTGATCGTGAGGCTGAATATCGCCCGGAGGCGCTTCATAAACACAGCCTGTACAAAGAATGGCTGCCGAAACAACAATCTGACACAGATCGGACGCCGCCACGCGATCCTGCTCCCTTCGTTTCGCGGGATACGCTTCGGCGACGCGACGAGCGCGGTATTCCGTCATAGGATCGCATGATTGCGCCCGGTGCCCGCGTCAGGGTATAGCCCGCCCATGACAGTCCTTTTCGTCGCGCTCGGAGGCGCTCTCGGAGCCACGCTCCGCTATTTTGCCGTTCATCTGGCCACCCGGACGCTCGGTCCGGCGTTTCCTTACGGCACTTTGAGCGTGAACGTCATCGGATCGCTGATGATGGGCATTGCGGCAGCCTGGTTCCTGATGCGAGGGCAGGGTGGGCCATCGTCCACGGCCCTCTTCATCATGACGGGAGTTCTCGGTGGCTTCACGACTTTCTCGGCCTTTTCGCTCGATGCTCTTTTGCTGATGGAACAGGGCAGGATGCCTGCGGCGGCGGCCTATATCGGGTTGTCCGTCGCACTCTCTGTCGGCGCGTTGTTCGCCGGGATCACACTCGCACGGTCGGTGCTGTCATGAGGGGCGATATGGTCGCCATCGAGGCAGGTGATGACGGGCGGCGGCTGGATCGCTGGTTGCGCGAACGCTATCCGCAGCTCAATCAGGGACGGATCGAAAAGCTGCTGCGAAAGGGCGATATCCGGGTCGATGGGGGGAAGGTGAAATCGAATTTTCGCCTTGCCGAATGGATGACGGTGATGGTTCCCCCCCTTTCCGACGATCCCGCTGCGCCTACGCGTGGAGGAAAACCGACGATTTCAGAGGCCGATACCCGTCTGATCCGCAATATGGTGCTGTATGAGGATGATCATGTCATCGTGCTGAACAAACCGGCGGGCATTCCGGTACAGGGCGGTACGGGGCAGAGTCATCGTCATATCGACGGGCTGCTGCCCGCTCTGGCCGGAAACGGCGACAGACCCAGGCTCGTACATCGGATCGACAAGGATACATCCGGCCTGCTGGTGCTGGCGCGCACGGGGTTGGCTGCCCGTAATCTGACGGCGGCGTTCCGGTCCAAGGCGGCACGCAAGACCTACTGGGCCGCCGTGATCGGCGTTCCCAAACCGCGCGAGGGCACGATCAAGGCCGCTCTGGCGAAAATGCCCGGTTCCCACGGCGAGAAGATGACGGTCATCGACCGTGCCGACCTGCCGAACCAACCCGATGCCAAGCGGGCCGTGACCGATTACGCCACCATGGATACCGCCGCGCAACTCGCCGCATGGCTGACCCTGCGCCCGGTGACGGGACGTACACATCAGCTTCGCGTCCATTGCGCGACCATGGGGCACCCCATCGTCGGTGACGGAAAATATGGCCCGACGGCGGAGGAGGCAGAACGCCGTCTGACCGGGGCGGTCAGCCGCAAGATGCACCTTCATGCGCGTCATATCGTGATCCCGCACCCCGAAAAGGGGCATCCTCCCATCGACCTGCGCGCGCCCCTGCCTGAGCACATGGCCCATAGCTGGGAGTTGTTCGGATGGGATACGAAGCGCACGGATGATGATGAATACCTGTCGGACTGGACGGAATGACGACAGCGGAACCCCGCCTTCTCGTCTTCGACTGCGACGGTACGTTGGTCGATAGCCTCTTTGCGATCCAACATGCGATGGAGCAGGCATTCGGCACCCTCGCGCTCGATATTCCCACTGCGGAAGCCGTGCGCGGAATCGTGGGCTTATCGGTACCGCAAGCTGTCGCGGCACTGGCACCGGAGCATCCGCCCGAAACGCTCGCCGCCCTCGACCGCGCTTTCCGTGACGCTTCGCTGGCCTATCGCCGGAGCCATCCGCAGGCCAATGGCAAGCTCTATCCCGGTACAAGGGCTGCGCTGGAGCGTCTTAACACCCCCGATACGCTCATGGCCGTTGCCACGGGCAAGGCGCGCCGTGGCCTTGAGCATGTTCTGGACGCCTTCGCGGTCCGTGAATTTTTTGTGGCCACCCAGACGGCGGATGATGCACCTTCCAAGCCTCATCCCGGTATGCTGGAAAACTGCGAACGCATGACCGGCATTGCCGCTGACCGTACGGCGATGATCGGCGATACGACCTTTGATATTCTCATGGCGCGCGCCCACGGATGCACGGCTATCGGTGTCAGTTGGGGATATCATCCCGTCGAGGCGTTGCTGGAGGCGGGGGCGCATGTGATCATTGACGATTTCGCCGAGCTGGACGGGGCGCTGGAGGCGCTGAAATGAGCAAACCATGGCATGAGGCGCAGGTGGAGGGCGATGCCGCGCCCTTTCTGGTCACATTAGGCGGCAGGCCCGTCAAGACGCCGGGCAAGCGCCCCGTCACAGTCCCCACTCGTGCGCTGGCAGATGCGGTCGTGGCGGAATGGCGTGTACAGGGCGACAAGGTCGATCCCGCGACCATGCCCATGACCCGCTACATGAATTCGATCCTTGATACCGTGGCGGATCACCGCGAAGGCGTGGTTGATCGGGTCGCCGCCTATGGGGCCAGCGATCTGCTGTGTTACCGCTCCGCTCATCCTGCAACCCTCGTCGCACGGCAGGCGGCGGCATGGGATGACCTGCTCACATGGGTGGCAAAGGCGAAGAACGCTCCCATGGTCGTGACGACCGGCATCATGGCCGTCGAGCAGCCCGAGGCCAGCCTGCACTCCCTGCGTTCCGCAGTTGCCGAGCATGACGATGCGGCGCTTGCCGCCCTGCATGATCTGACCGCCTTTTCCGGCTCGCTCATCATTGCCCTCGCGATCAGCGATCATCATCTGACAGCCGCGCAAGCCTGGACAGCGTCACGGGTCGATGACGACTGGCAGGTCGAGCAATGGGGTGAGGATGCCTTCGCCACGGCGGCGGCGGAAGACAAACATGCCGCATTCATGGACGCGGCACGGTTGCTTGATCTCTGCCGCAGGTAGCGATCAGGGGCTTTGTCGGCTGCCGAGTCTGCGGAAGACGGTTTCCATATTCATCCAGAACAGATCTTCACCCGGATAACCGACGATCCGCCCGATTTCACGGTCGTTATGGATCAGCACGAAGGTGGGCGAGAACCGGACGCCTTCGATCCAGTCGAGGTCTTCCGGGCGTTTTTCATCGAGGCTTACGATCCTCAAAGGGGCGCTCTTTCCCTCTCGGGTCTTGTGGTAATAGACACCGATATCGTCCTTCCACAATTCGCAATGCATACAGCCATAGGCATCGAACATCAGCAGTTCAGCGGCGGTGGCGGCCCATGGTGCCAGGCCAAAGCCCATAGCCAGAAGCAGGTGTCGCATCGTGCATTCCTCGCATCCATCGGGATGATCCTATGCTACCATCCTTAAGGAGGTACGCAAATCAGGTTACAGTGAGCCTCGATCAGTTTGAGCCGAAAAGTACCATCAAGGGCGCGGCTCGCGGTGTGCATCGCCCGGCGCGTTTCATGATCCGGCCTGATCGAGAATGGCGCTCGCCGGGTATCGGCCCTTCCTGAATAATCATATTAATGACGATACAGCATAAATGATTTGGTTACGAAGCTGATACTATTCTGCTGTCTGTCGGGACTATTCCCGTTATTGGTGTGTTTCTCTCCGAAAGCGCCATCGAACTGCCAACGGACCGGCACTGTTCGAGGAACAGTCGGTTGCCATGTTTGTCATACGTGGCAACCGGCCTTCCCATCCAGACTTCGCCCGCAGTCATGCGGGCGTTTTTTTTGTTATGGTGGCTATACAATCATCGGATCATCCAGCGCGTCGAAAACTGCCTGATGGATGAAGGCTCTCCCGCTCAACCCGACAGGCGCGGCAGTTTCTCAGCGTCGTCCCTTTTCCAGGTCTTCGCCCCAGCGTTTCGTAATCGGCGCATCGAGGTCGAACAGGTCGAGCGCCCTTGCGACCGTCTGATCCACCATCTCCTCCAGAGACTTCGGCTCGGAATAGAAGGCCGGAACCGGAGGATAGATGATCGCGCCGATCTCGCTCGCCGCTGTCATGCTGCGTAGGTGACCGGTATGGAGCGGCGTTTCACGCACCATCAGCACCAGACGCCGACGTTCCTTCAGCACCACATCGGCGGCGCGCGTCAGCAGGCCGCTGGTAACGCCTGTCGCCACCTCAGATAATGTCCGCATAGAGCAGGGAACCACGATCATGCCCAGCGTTCTGAACGACCCCGAACTGATCGGCGCTCCGACATCCTGCGCCCCGTAATGGTGAGTCGCGAGAGCGGCAAGGGCGGCATAATCCATCCCGGTTTCATAATTAACTGTCAGTCGTCCCGGTTTGGACACCACGAGATGGGTCTCGACGCCCATATCCCTCAGAAGCTCAAGCATACGGATGGCATAGACTGCACCGGACGCACCGCTGACGCCGACGATGAGTTTTTTCGGCACGGCGTCATTCATCACGGGCCGCCTTAAATAGGGTGAATTGATCGAAAATCGAACGATTATTTCGCATGACAGGCGGCGCTTTCGATGCTGTACTGATGGCTCAACAGATCAGAAGGAGAGTATCGATGAGCTTGGCTTCCCATGTTGAAACCCTCAAACGCAAACATGAACAACTCGAACTTCGCATTACGGAAACAGAGCGCCATCCCGGCGTGGATCATGTCGAAATCGCAGCGCTCAAACGACAGAAACTGCGCGTGAAGGACGAGATCGAAAAGCACTCTTTATCCATTCACTGACTGCCGGTCTTTCCTGAACCGAATTATCGAGCGCCTGACCCCATGGTCAGGCGCTTTCGCGTTCTTGCTTCGGGTGTGCCGTGGCGCGCTGGAAAAAAGCGACGATCCATCCGGCCAACACGTCGTTATCGACGCCCTTATCGAGCGTCTTCATCGCATGATCCGCAATATCGTCCGGGATGCCGTCGCCTCCCTGTCGCATACGGATGAGATCGGCTTCATAGCCTCTCTCGAATTCCGGGTGCGGCTGGATGGAGAGGGCATGGTCGCCATAGGCAAGCCCCGCAAATTCGCAGAAGTCAGAACTGGCGATAACCCGCGCGCCCTCGGGCTTTTCGATGACCTGATCCTGATGCATGGCATGGACATTCACGGTCTCGCGCTCGCCTGTTATCCACGGCTCCCCGCTTGCCATCCGGTAGCTGTGAACGCCACAGCCCCAGCCACGATCCGATTTCACGACCTTTCCACCCATGGCTTCGGCGAGGATCTGATGTCCGAAGCAGATGCCGACAATGGGCACTTTCGCTGCATAGGTTTCGCGCAGGAACGCTTTCAGCGGCTCGATCCAGGGCAGGGGGTCATAGACGCCGTGTTTCGATCCCGTCACGATCCAGCCATCGGCGTCATGGGGCGAGGCAGGAATACGCCCTTCATCGACGATATCCCAGCCCTCAGCCTCGATCATGGGGTCGGCACGATGCAGAAAATTACGGAACATGGGCACATAGGGACCATGGGCCGGAACGAGGTCGGGATTTACCTTGCCGGTTTCGAGAATGCCGATCTTCATGCGTATCTCCATGTTACGGGCCATCTTTAGCGTCGGTATCTCCGCTTATCCATCGCCTTCCGACAGGAACTCGCGCACCGGTGTCCAGATATTGCTGTCGGCCTTCTCTCCGAGCACCAGGCCGAGATGACCTGTCTCGGGTTGCAGCAGCCTTGCCGCCCCCACATCGCTTGCAAGGGGCAAGGCGGAAGCGGGCGCGACAACGGCATCTTTGGTGCCCGCAACCACCATGACCGGACTGCGGATTTTGCCGACATCGAGCGTCTGTCCGCCGATATCCCAGGTGCCGTGTAACAGCGCGTTGTCCACGAGCCATTCTGTAAAGCATTCCAGCGTGACGGGCAGCGGCATTCCGATCCCGTCATTCAGCCAGTCCTCCACCGCCACGAACCGCCGCGCCGCTGCATCCATCGGGTCGCCGGAGGCAAAACGGCGAAACTTGCGCGCGCCGGATTCCAGATCGCGCATGGCGAAGAACGACTGCACCACCTGCGGCGGGATCGTGCCGTAGAAGGCGGCCATGGTCATCAGCGAGGCTTCCAGTGCCTTCCGGGTCTCGCGAAACCGCTCATGTTCGGGAAAATGACGGAAATCCCATGGCGCTCCGAGGGTCACGATCCGCCCCGTCCCCTCTGACTCCAGGGCTGCGAGGGCCAGTGCGATCGGGCCGCCCATGCAGTACCCGGCCAGATGCACCGCCCCTCCGCCACAGGCCCGCCTCGCCGCCGCAAAGGCAGGCCGCAGGCGGCGTTCGAGGTACCGAGCGATATCGAAATGCGCCTCGCGCGGCCCCGGATCGCCCCAGTCGAACAGAAACGGGCGAAAGCCGTTGCGGGCCAGCCAGCGCATTCGGGACGATCTGAGCGTCAGGTCCATCACGAAGGCGCGGTTGATCATGGAGGGCACCACGAACAGCGGAATTCCGCTTCCTCCGTAATCCATCAGCCGCGTCGAGCCGCGCGTCCACAGGGTCGGCACACCGGGTACGGTATGGCGATAGGGGTGCCGCTGATACCGCGCCAACCCGTCCAGTACGCTCTCGATTTCACCGGCCTGCGCGCCGAGTGCATCGAGTTGTGTGTCGGGGTCCGCGACCATTGACTCCAGCCGCGCAAGCGCCGTCTCACGCAGGTGACGCAGGATCAGCGCGGCCCCGTCCCAGCGAAAATCCGGGTGGGTGTCATCCTGTACGCCGTAGCCCGAATCGGTCATGCCGTCTTTCCCCCGCAATGCGAAATCGCGGGTGCGAAAAAATCTTGCTCCACAAATGCTGCGGTGCGATGGTCGGTTGGTTTTAACATCGCCTGTCGGAGGACCATATGTCGAGCGCCAAGGACGGCAAACCCGATGCGGAGGGCAACACGCCCCCCATCACCATCAAGAAATATGCGAACCGCCGTCTCTACAATACGGCGACCAGCAGTTATGTCACGCTCGACACGCTGTCCGTCATGGTCAAGGAGGGGCAGGAGTTTCTGGTCTTCGACGCCAAGACCGGCGACGATATAACCCGCTCGGTCCTCACCCAGATCATCTTCGAGGAGGAGGCCAAGGGCGAGAACCTCCTGCCCATCAAGTTCCTGCGCCAGTTGATCGGCTTCTACGGCAATTCGATGCAGTCCTTCGTGCCGGGGTATCTGGAGATGAGCCTTGAAAGCCTCACGAAGAACCAGGCCGAGTTCACCCGTGCTTTCGGCGGCGATGCGGCGGTCGAGGCAATGAAGGAGATGACGGCCAAGAACGCCGAGATTTTCCAGAACGCCATGAAGGTCTTTACCCCTTTCGGGGCCATACCGGGTGCCACCCCGCCCCCTGCCTCACCTGCCCCCAAAGCCGAGGCCCCTGCGGATATCGACGCCCTGCGCGACCAGATCAGCCAGCTCCAGAGCGCCATCGACGCCATGGCCAGCAAGGGATAGGCGGCATCTCTTGAGAGTGTGGATGTCGAGCGGAAGAGATGGACGCAGGCTGGCCGCTCCCTCCGAGGCCCTGAACAACTCACAGTTCAAACGGACAAATGGTGTGCTGCCAGAACCGGATAACTCTATCTGCGATCGATGGGATATTTCGGGGGATTTTGCCGCTCAGACCGCATAGGTGTCCGTTGCGTTCACCAGGGCGCTGGCGATCCCCGGTTCGCTGACGGCGTGGCCGGCATTGGGGGCCATGACCAGTTTCGATCCCGGCCATGCCCGGTGCAGCCGCCACGCCATTACGGGGGGTGTCACCACGTCGAAGCGCCCCTGAACGATGGTGCAGGGCAGATGTGTGATCTTCGGCAGGTCACGCAGGAGTTGCCCGTCCTCCTCCATGAAGCCGCCATTGATGAAATAATGGGCCTCGATGCGAGAGAAGGCGAGGGCATAATCGTCATGTCCGAAGGCCTGTATGCGGGCGGGAGAGGGGGCCATAGTGACTGTCGCCCCTTCCCAGCGTGACCATGCACGGGCACAGGCTCGCTGCACCGCCGGGTCGTCTCCGAACAGGCGCCTGTGATAGGCCGCGACCATATCGCCGCGCTCTTCCTCCGGTATCGGGGAGATGAACTGCTCCCATAATTCGGGATGGATGCGCGCGCAGCCGCCATTGTGGAACCAGTCGATTTCCTCGCGCTGGATCAGGAAGATACCGCGCAGCACCATCTCGGTCACGCGGTCGGGATGGGTCTGGGCATAGGCGAGGGCCAGCGTCGATCCCCATGATCCTCCGAAGACCTGCCATTGCTCGACCCCGAAGGCGACACGGATCGCCTCGATATCCGATACCAGATCCCAGGTCGTGTTCTCCTTGCAGCAGGCATTCGGGGTCGAGCGCCCGCAGCCGCGCTGGTCGAACAGGATAATGCGGTATTTCTTCGGATTGAAGAATCGCCGCATTGCGGGGTTGCAGCCCGCCCCCGGCCCGCCATGCAGCACGATGACGGGTTTGCCGTCCGGGTTGCCGCATTCCTCGACATAGATCTCGTGCAGGTCGGACACCTTGAGCCTGCGCCGGATATGCGGCTCGATGGTCGGGTAGAGGGAGCGGTTCATGGGATCGTCCTGGCGCACGCTTCGCGGTACATTGGCGTTCGGCGCGGGCGCGCCCTATCTCTTGGCTGACAGGCGTATGGCAGGAGGAACACAAATGCAACCGACGGGCGGCACAGTCGATAGCGGCGAAGTGGACAAGTTCGCCGCGCTTGCCGCCACGTGGTGGGACGCGGACGGGCCTTTCCGTCCCCTGCACCGCATGAACCCGGTGCGACTCGACTGGCTGCGCGATCATCTGTGCGGTCAGTTCGGGCGCGATCCGAAGGCGCATGATCCTCTGTCGGGGTTGCGCCTGCTCGATGTCGGCTGCGGGGGGGGCTTGCTGAGCGAGCCGCTGGCGCGCATGGGCGCGACGGTCACGGGGATCGACGCGGCGGAGGAGGGCGTCCTCGCCGCCCGCGCCCATGCCGGGGCGATGGGGCTGGATATCGAGTATCGCGCCGTGACGGCGGAAGACCTCGCGGCAGAGGGCGCGCGATTCGACGCCGTACTGGCGCTGGAGATCGTCGAGCATGTCGCCGACCTGCCCGCCTTCGCCAGGGCCCTCGGCGCATTGGTCGAGCCGGAAGGTCTCGTCGCTCTCTCCACCCTCAATCGCACGGCCCGCAGTTATGCCCTCGCCATTGTCGGGGCGGAATACCTGCTGGGCTGGCTGCCGAAGGGCACCCATGACTGGAATCGCTTCCCGACCCCGCAGGAACTGCGCGCTGTGCTGGGCGAGGGCGGCCTGTCGGTCGTGGACGAAGCGGGGTTTTCCTACAATCCGCTTGCGGATAGCTGGAGTCGATCCGACGATCTGGCGGTCAACTATGGCATTGTTGCCGTTGCGGCAGTCTGAGGCGGATCGACGGAAGACGAAAACCGCGCATTCCCTTTTCGACGCGAAGGTTATATCGACGCATCGACCGCGCCTGTCACCCTTGCTAAAAGGTCGGGCGAGTCGGGGCGGGCATCGCTTTGCCGCCCCCGAAAGACCGACGAGGAAGTGCTTATGGCCGACCCGCGCAAAGTCGTCATCGACGGCGAGGAATTCGAGTTCGATCCCGACCTGACTGTCCTTCAGGCGTGTGAGGAAGCGGGGCGCGAAATCCCGCGTTTCTGCTATCATGAGCGGCTTTCCATTGCGGGCAACTGCCGCATGTGCCTCGTCGAAGCCGTGGGAGCGCCAAAGCCCATGGCGTCCTGCGCGATGCAGGTGAAGGATCTGCGCGGGGGCCGCGATGGCGAGCCGCCCGAAATCCGCACCAATTCTCCCGTCGTCAGGCAGGCGCGCGAGGGGGTGATGGAATTCCTGCTCATCAATCATCCGCTCGATTGTCCGATCTGCGATCAGGCCGGGGAATGTGATCTTCAGGATCAGGCAATGGCCTATGGCAAGGCCGGCAGTCGCTATACCGAGCACAAGCGCGCCATGGCCGAGATCAGTCTCGGGCCGCTCATCAAGACTCACATGACCCGTTGTATCCAGTGTACCCGCTGTGTGCGCTTCGCCACCGAAGTCGCGGGTGTGCCGGAGATGGGCTGCACGGGCCGGGGCGAGGATGCGGAAATCGTTTCCTATCTCGATGCGGCCCTTGTCAGTGAATTGCAGGGCAATGTGATTGATCTGTGCCCTGTCGGTGCGCTCACCTCGCGGCCTTACGCCTTCCGGGCGCGGCCATGGGAGGTCAGCAAGACCCAGAGCATTGATGTCTCCGATGCACTGGGCGCGAATATTCGCATTGATACCGAAGGCGTGGCCGTGCGCCGGGTGATGCCGGTCAATAACGACGCCATCAACGAGGAATGGATTTCCGACAAGGCGCGGTTCTTCATCGACGGCCTTGCCCGCCAGCGACTCGACCGCCCCTACGTGCGTGAGAACGGCAAGCTGCGCGCGGCCTCGTGGGAGGAAGCCTTTGCCGCAATCCGGGCGAAGCTGGAGGGTATTGACGGCGCGAAAGTCGGTGCGATCGCCGGTGATCTGGTTTCCGTCGAGGCGATGTGGGCCTTGAAATCCTTCATGGGACAGATCGGTTCTCCGAATATGGATTGCCGTCAGGACGGCGCGCATCTGCCCGCCGATAACCGCGCTGCCTGGCTGTTCAATCCGACGATCGAGGGGATCGAGCAAGCGGATGCGATTCTGCTGATCGGCGCGAATCCCCGTCTGGAAAGTGCTGTTCTCAATGCGCGTATTCGCAAGGCATGGCTGGGTGGCACCGAAATCGGCCTGATCGGTCCTGTTGCGGACCTGACCTATGACTACGCGCATCTGGGTGATGATGCCTCCGCGCTCGGGTCGGTCATGGGAAGCGATTTCGCCGATACCCTGAAAAATGCCGAACGTCCGATGATTATCCTCGGCGGGGCCGCGCTGACGCATGAGAATGCCGCCGCTATCATGGGCGGGGCCATGGCTCTTGCGGGTTCCGTCGGTGCGATTGCCGATGACTGGACCGGCTTTGGCGTGTTGCATTCGGCGGCGAGTCGGGTCGGGGGCATGGAGATCGGATTCACGCCTGAACAGGGCGGCAAGGATACCGGCGCGATGCTGCGCGATATGGATGTTCTCTATCTGCTCGGTGCCGATGAGATCGACGTCCCCGCCGGTCCCTTCGTGATCTATCAGGGTCACCACGGCGACCGGGGGGCACATCGCGCTGATGTGATCCTGCCTTCCGCCGCATGGGCTGAACAGTCGGGCCTCTATGTCAATCTGGAGGGCCGCCCGCAACTCGCCAACCGTGCCGCGTCGCCCCCCGGTGAGGCCAGAGAGGACTGGGCCATCCTGCGCGCGCTGTCCGAGCGTATGGGGGAGCCTTTGCCCTTCGATACCATCGAGCAGGTCCGCAAGGCGATTTTCGAGGCCGCGCCCCATCTCGCGCGGATCGGTGCCATCGAACCGGCACAGTGGCGAGCGGAGGCGGGCGGGTCGGCTGCCAGCGGTGCATTCACGTCGGTTATCCGGGATTTCTATTTCACAAACCCCATCGCCAGGGCCAGCGAAGTCATGGCCGCGTGTTCCAAACTCCACGAGGAACGCTCTGGTGTTCCCATGGCTGCGGAGTGAGATCGAACGTGACGTCATTTTACGGTGGCACTGTCCGTCCAACGGGCTTAGAGATAGCGCCGCACACCGCAATGCCGCACTGCAACCAGACGGGTTCTCCGCATGGAAGATAATGGCTTCTGGCTTTTTCTGATAATCCTCGGTCAGTGCCTGCTCGTAATGGTCGGTGTGCTGATCTCGCTCGCGTTTCTGCTCTACATGGACCGCAAGGTCTGGGCGGCGGTACAGCTCCGGCGGGGTCCGAACGTGGTCGGGCCTTTCGGGCTTCTGCAATCCTTTGCCGACTTCCTGAAATTCGTGATGAAGGAAATCGTGATCCCGGCGGGGGCGGACCGGGCGGTCTTCCTTCTGGCTCCGATGCTGACCTTCATCCTCGCCTCCATCGCATGGGTGGCGATTCCCTTTGCCGAGGGGTGGGTGATCTCCGACATGAATGTCGGCATCCTCTATCTCTTCGCGATCAGTTCGCTCGGCGTTTATGGCGTTATCATGGGCGGCTGGGCCGGAAACTCCAAATATCCCTTCCTCGGGGGGCTGCGCTCGGCGGCACAGATGGTGTCCTACGAGGTTTCCATCGGCTTCGTCATCGTCTGCGTCCTCTTGATGGTCGGCTCGCTGAACCTGACCGATATCGTGCTGGCGCAGGATGGCGCGGGGATCTTCTCGTGGTTCTTCCTCAAGCAGCCGGTGATGTTCATCGTCTTCTTTATTTCGGCCCTCGCCGAGACGAACCGTCCGCCCTTCGATCTGCCGGAGGCCGAGTCCGAACTCGTGGCCGGGTATCAGGTCGAGTATTCCTCGACGCCGTATCTGCTGTTCATGATCGGCGAGTACATGAACATCGTGATGATGTGCGCGCTGACGACCATCCTGTTCCTCGGTGGCTGGCTGTCGCCCATCGGGGTCGGTCATGGCATGTTCTGGTTCGTGCTGAAGGTGGTGCTCTGCTTCTTTATGTTCGCGATGGTCAAAGCGATCGTGCCCCGCTACCGCTACGACCAGTTGATGCGCCTCGGCTGGAAAGTCTTCCTGCCGCTCAGCCTTGCTTTCGTGGTTCTCACGGCGGGATTTATGAAGATCTTCGACGTGCAGCCCTGGGCCTATACCGATGAGGCGCGCGAGATGGGCCGGGGTGCCGTGATGATCGAAGCCCCTGCGCCGACCCCCGAACCTGTGCTGACGAAGGAATCCTGACATGGCGACAGACTGGGCACGCGCGGGCTGGTATTTTGCGATGATGGATTTCGTGGGGGGCTTCCGCATCGGCATGAAATACTTCTTCAAGCCGAAGGCCACGCTGAACTATCCTTACGAAAAAGGCCCGCAAAGCCCGCGTTTCCGTGGCGAGCACGCCCTGCGTCGCTATCCGAACGGTGAGGAACGCTGCATCGCCTGCAAGCTCTGCGAGGCGATCTGTCCGGCGCAGGCCATTCATATCGATGCCGAGCCTCGCGACGACGGCTCCCGACGCACTACACGCTATGACATCGACATGACGAAATGCATCTATTGCGGCTTCTGTCAGGAAGCCTGCCCCGTCGATGCCATTGTCGAAGGCCCCAATTTCGAATTCGCGACCGAAACCCGCGAAGAGCTGTTCTACAACAAGGAAAAGCTGCTCGATAACGGCGACCGCTGGGAAGGCGTCATCGCCCGGAACCTCGAACTCGATGCGGCATATCGGTGATGCATACAGCATCGATTACAGGAGGACGCCGCTGATGCAGGCCATTGCCTTCTATCTCTTCGCTACGGTCGCCTGCGTCGCGGGTACGCTCGTGGTCTTTGCGCGTAACCCGGTCCATTCGGTGCTGTGGTTGATTCTCGCGTTCTTTTCGACTGCCGGTCTTTTCGTCCTGATGGGCGCGGAATTCCTCGCGATGCTGCTGATGATTATCTATGTCGGCGCGGTTGCGGTGCTGTTCCTCTTCGTCGTGATGATGCTTGATATCGATTTTGCGGAAC
>CAKZUT010000150.1 GCA_937922185.1 uncultured Neomegalonema sp. | reverse complement strand
GCCAGCACCGCCCGCTTCAGCAGACGCGGCACGACCTCCCCGGTTCCGAGCATGGCAAACAGCCCCGCGAGCAGCCCGATAAGCCGCCCCCGGTTCGCCTCCACCATCCCGTCCCAGTCCCAGTGCCGCACATCGCCTCCGTCATATTGAACACAACGTGAACAAAAAGACGGATTTCAGAAAAGATGTCAACACCGCGCGCTCCCTTTTGCAGGGTGCTCCCACAGCGAGAGACAGGCGCTGCCCCGAAAAGGGCAGGCCGGAGCGAACCGCCTTCGGGAAGGGCCGTTTACTGGAGCGAGGGGACCGGGACGATATTGTCGGGGTCCGCATCCGCGTCCGTCGCCGGGCTGTCGGTTCCGCTCCCCGTCGCCGGGGCGGCGGGCGCATCGCCCTCGATGGTCGGCGGCACGAAGGTCACGGGCGGTTCCCCGTCCTGCATCGGCGAGTACACATCGGGCACCGCCTCGTCGAACACCGACCCCGCACCCCGATCCGTCGTCGCGAGAATCGTCAGCGTCAGACTCGTCACCAGAAATCCGGCGGCGATATACCATGTCGCGCGTTGCAGGGCGGTCGCGGCTCCGCGTCCGGTCATCACGCCGCCGCCACCGCCGCCGCCTCCCATGCCGAGCGCCCCGCCTTCCGAGCGTTGCAGCAGCACGATGGCGACGAGAAACACCACGAGGACGAGGTGGACGATGAGGATCGCGTTTTCCATGGAGCCGGCATTCCATCAGCAAGAGATCCCGCAAAGGCGGGTGGCAAGCGCGCTCCCTAGCCGACCGCGTCCGTTTTGTCGAGTGGCGAAGCGCGATTCAACGGACGCTGTTTGCAAATCCTCCTTAACCCGCCCCTGTCAGAATAGGGCAGGTTTCATCGGGAGATTATGATCGTGCTCAAAGCCCTGCCTCACTCCGTCGCCCGATTTTTCCGGCAGCAGGAGGGCGCGACCTCCATCGAATATGCTCTGGTCGCCTCGATCCTCGCCATCGCCATTGCGGGCACTGTGGGGGGCATCCGCGATGACCTGAACGAAACCTTCGAGGGCGTCAGTGGCGAACTCGCGGCCAACAACACGCCGTAATTTCCCACGTCGCCTGCCATGCCCGCGAAAGCGGCAATCTCCTTGCCACGGGGGCGATACGAGCAGGGCGGAAACTGGAGCGGGTGATGGGGATCGAACCCACGGCATTCAGCTTGGGAAGCTGACGCTCTACCACTGAGCTACACCCGCGACAGGCCCTGCATACCAAGCACCGCGATCCGGTCAACCGGATTCGCGTCCAGCGTCTTTCCTTCCCGCGCGTCCCGCCCTATCGTCCCCGAAAACGACGACAGGGAGAGATGCCGATATGGCCCGTGAGGATTTCGACGTATTCGGGAAGAACCCGGCCAATTACGTGCCGCTGACCCCGCTTTCCTTTCTTCGCCGCGCGGCGGAGGTTCACGGGGACCACCCCTCGGTCATCCACGGCGCGCGCCGCTATACATGGGGCCAGACCTACGAGCGTTGCGTCCGACTCGCCTCGGCCCTGTCACAGCGGGGCATAACCCGCAATGATGTGGTCAGCTTCGTGTGTCCCAATATCCCGGAGATGATCGAGGCCCATTTCGCCGTCAACATGGTTGGCGGGGTGCTCAACACCATCAATACCCGGCTCGATGCGGATACCGTGGCCTATATTCTCGACCATTCGGAATCGCGCCTCGTGTTCTGCGATACGCAGTTTTCGCCCGTGGTGAGGGAGGCCCTCGCCATTCTCGGCGACAAGGCCCCCGAGGTGATCGACATCGTGGACAGCGAGGCCCCGGAAGGCGAGCGCCTCGGCTCTCTGACCCATGCCGACCTGCTGGAAAGCGGCGACCCCGCCTGGAACTGGCCCATGCCCGAAGACGAGTGGGATGCCATGGCGATCAACTACACCTCCGGCACCACGGGCCGCCCCAAGGGCGTCGTCTATCACCACCGGGGGGCCTATCTCATGGCGGTCGGCACGATCATGGGCTGGCCCCTGCCCCGGCATCCCCGATACGTCTATATCGTCCCGCTGTTCCACTGCAACGGATGGGGCCATGCCTGGGCCATGGCGGCCCAGGCGGGAACCATGATCTGCACCCGTGCTATCTCGGCCAAAGCGATCTACGACGCCGCCGCCGACCACGGCGCGCAGTATTTCGGCGGTGCCCCCATCGTGCTTCAGATGCTCATCAATGCCAGGCCCGAGGAAAAACGCGACTTCGACCATACCATCGAGGCGTTCACGGCGGGCGCACCCCCGCCCCCGGCGGTGCTGGCGAAGATGGAGGAGCTGGGCGTCAACGTGCAGCATGTCTACGGCCTGACCGAGACTTACGGCCATGTCACCCAATGCGACTGGAAAAGCGAATGGGACGACCTGCCCGCCGAGGAGCGGGCCGAGATCAAGGGTCGGCAAGGCCCCCGAATGGCGATGTTCGAGGGCGCGACGGCGGTGGATATGGATACCGGCGCACCCGTCGCCCATGACGGCGAGCTGTCGGGCGAGATCATGCTGCGCGGCAACACGGTCATGAAGGGCTATTTCAAGAACCCCGAGGCCACGGCGGAGGCTTTCTCGGGCGGCTGGTTCCATTCCGGCGATGCGGCGGCGATCTATCCCGGCGGCTATCTCAAGATCCGCGACCGCCTCAAGGACGTCATCATATCGGGGGGCGAGAATGTGTCCTCCGTCGAGGTCGAGGCCGTCCTCTTCAAGTTCCCCGGCGTGGTTGCCGCCGCCGTTGTCGCCCGCCCCGACGATACCTGGGGCGAGACCCCCTGCGCCTTCATCGAAATGGCCGAGGACAAAACCGCCACCCCGGAGGAGATCATCGCCTTCTGTCGCCAGCACCTCGCGGGCTTCAAGACTCCCAAGACCGTTCTCTTCGAGGACTTGCCGAAGACTTCCACAGGCAAGATCCAGAAGTTCATGCTCCGCGAGAAGGCAAGGGCGCTGTAAACAGCCCTCAGGAACGATGTCATTCCCGCGACGGCGGGAATTTCTCTCTGCCCCGATGGACCCTCGCAATCGCGGGGAAGGCAATCGCAGTGCGTTCATCGGCTGAACGGCCCGTCCCTCCGCCTGCGTCGCCGCCCCTACCGCGACACGATGGTCGCCGCCGCCCCGGCCACGCTGCCCGGCGTATCGCCCGTCTGTTCCTCCGCATCCCCGTTCGTTTCCACGATCACGCTCACCTGCGGCTTGGCGAACGGGATATTCTCCGCCTCGAAGGCATCCTGCATCGCCTGAAAGGCAAAGCGCCGGATCACGAATTGCTTGCCCGGCTTGCACATGAACTTGGTCGAGATGACGAAGCCGTAATCATCCACCTCCACGGCCCCCTGAGCCTTGAAGGGTTGCAGGAAATCGTCCCGGATCGCCTCCTCGGTCATCATCTCCTGCCCGACTTTCTTGAGCAGCTTGCGGACCTTGTTGAGGTCGGTCTCGAAGGGCACCCGGATACGCAGCTTCATGATCGCCCAGTCGCGGCTGAAATTCTGGATCACATCCACTGACCCGAACGGCACCGTATTGAGCGCCCCGCGATGGTGGCGCAGCTTCATCGAGCGAACGGAAATCTCCTCCACCGTCCCCTTCACACTGCCCACATCGAGATATTCGCCGAGGCGAAAGGCGTCCTCCATCAGGAAGAAGAACCCCGTCACGATATCGCGCACCAGCGTCTGCGAGCCGAACCCGATGGCCAGCCCGACCACCCCCGCCCCGGCCAGCAGCGGCCCGGTATCGACCCCCATCGCCGACAGCGTTACCAGCAACACCATCGTCCCCAGCATAATCAGCGCCGCACGTCTGGCCAGTGGCAGCAGCGTCCGCGCCCGGCTCAGGCCCGCGCCGCCCTGTTCGGCCTCCATCGCCTCGGCCCCGTGTATGGCCATGAAGGCGGCATCCTCCTTCTCGATCTGCCGGTCGATGGCGATCCGTACCGCCTGCCAGAGGGCGAAGGCGACGAACAGGATCACCGCGACCTCCACCGCCGCCTGCGCGACCCGTCCGCCCGGCGAGTTTTCGGCCATGGGCATGAGATCGACCCGCCACCCCGCCGCCACCATCGGCAGGGCGATGGCGGGCAGGGCAAAGCGGCCCACCCGCGCGACGGCGGCCCCCAGCGATTCTCCGCGCGCGCCGAGGCGCAGGGCCGTGCGGTTGAGCGCACTTTCCAGAATCGGCACCATCAGCAGCACGAACACCGTCAGCAGCGCCCCGCTGTAGAGCGGCGATCCGCCCAGAAACGTCTGCACCAGCACGATGACATAGAGGATCGGCGGCACGAGGGCGAAAGCGGGCGGCCAGACCCGCGCCACGAGGCGGCGCACGGCCCCCGGCTCCGTCGCTCCCGCGAGGATATCCCCGGCGATTGCCCGGCGGCTCCCCCAGAATGTCGCGCTCAGCAGCAGCGTCGTCAGCGCCCCGACCAGCACCAGCAGCAGGTCATGCACCTCCCCGCCGATCCCCAGCGCCGCAAACGAGGCGCATGAGAAGAACGAGAAGACCGAGATCAACGCCGTCATCACGATGGACCGGTGCAGCCGCGTTGCCTGAGCGTCGGTCATCGCCGCCAGCCGATGCCCTGACCTGTCATCGCCGGGCGAGAAGATCGTGCGGCTCAGCCCGGTGATGAGTACGACGAGCAGGATGGCGGCGAGAAAGAAGAAAAACAGCGTCCGGTCGCGTCCGTCCGGCGGCACGAACAGAAAAAACATGAGCGTCGCGATGGCCCCCAGCACGACGACCACCAGCACCTCTCCGATCAGCAATCCCACAAACCACACGACCCGTCCGGGCTGTCCCGCCGGACTTTCGCGCAGGCTCGTCCGGGCTGAACGCAACATCCGTTCGCGCATCCCGTATGCGCCCAGACCACCCACGACCACCGACAGGACGAAGATCATCAGAAACTTGCCGAAGGTCCGCCCGTCGCGTCCCCTCGTCATCCGCTTCCACCATTCGGCGGGCATACCGGCCAGTTCGGGAAAGCTGCCGAATATATCGGTGGCCCGCGCGCGTACCTTGCTGAAACCGCGCTGGAAACGATAGGCTGTCATGGCGGGATTGAAGACGCCGCGCGTGGCTTGCGGTTCCTCTACCATCCGCTCCAGCAACAACCGGCGCACTTCCTCGTCGGACAGGGGCGCGATATCGGCGGCGGTCAGGGGGGCGGGACTGTCCGCACTCTGCGCCATGACAGGCGCGGTACAGGCGAGCATGAGAATGCCGGTCAGAACGAAGAGAAGCCGTTTCAATATCCTCATGCCGCAATTCCCTCCATCAGCCCCGAATTGAGTCTAGTGCTGTGGAGTGGCCGGGAAAGATCGGTCAATTTTTGCTGATATCGCCGTTATCCGCCCGTATCGAAACGTGGCTTGTCGCGGTTGCCGTCCCATTTCTCGCGGGGGCGGTCCGCGCCGGGCGGCTTCGGCTCCGGCGGCGGAGACATATCCTCGTAGAGCGCCTGCGCCTCGGGGGCGGGGCCGCGCCGTTCACCCAGCGCGATGATCCGCACGACGCGGATACGGTCCTGCAAGGTGAAGGTCAGCACGTCTTCGGGCCGCACGGTCTTGCCCGGCTTGGTATAGCGTTCCCCGTTGATCCGCATCTTGCCGTCCGACACCAGTTTGGATGCCAGCCCCCGCGATTTCAGGAACCGCGCGTGCCAGAGCCACTTGTCGATCCGCAGGCTTTCGGGGGCCTCGCTCTCCTGGCTCATAGGGGGAACCGTATCACTTCCCGTCCTTCAGCTTTTGTAGGATCGCGAAGGGCGAATCCGGGTCCACGGGGCGGTTCGGGCGGGGCGGTGCCGCCGAATGCTCACGTTTGGGCGCATCGCGGTTCCCGTCCGGGCGTCCCTGCCCCGGTTTCCCGCGCGGCTTGCCGCCCTTGCGGCTGGCATCGTTCGGGCGAGCCTCGGATTTCCCGCCTTCGCGCCGGGGCTTGCGTTCGCCGTCCTTGCGCGGAGCACGGTTTTCGCCGCCCTCCCGTCGCGGCGCATCCCCGCGCTGGCGACGCCCTTTGGGCAGGATGCGGAACGTATAGAACGTCTCCATCTCCCCCGTCGTGGCATCGGGTATCGAGACCTCGACTGTCTTGCCCTCGGCTTCCTTGGGGGCGGAGGAGGGCTGGCCCATCGCCGCCATCGGCTCCTCGCTGTCGGCGACCATGGGCGCGGCGGCATCGCCGGAGACGGGCCGTTCCGGGGCCTGATCCACATCGGTCGGCCCCTGCTCCACCGCTTCGACAGCGGCAATATCGGCCTCCGCGAAGGCGGTCGCGGGCGGGGCGCTTTCCAGCGCCTCGCCGGGATTGTCGAGCGAGACGACATCATCCACCGGTGCGGGCGCGCCCTCGTCTCCGGCCCCTGTTTCAAGGGCATCCCCGGCTTCCACCGGCTCGACCGCTGCTGTCTCCACAGCCTCTGCCTCTGCCTCTGCCGGGGCAGGCGTCCCGGTATCCGCCGGTTCCTCCGCCGGGGTGACGGGCATCGTCTTGACCTTGGGCCGCTCGGCCTTCTCGGCGCGATAGCCCATGCCTTCCATCAGCGAGGCGAACTGCTCCAGCGTCAGGCCCGTGATCGACAGCATATCCGCCGTCGCCTCGAATCCCTTGCGCGCATCGAGACCGCGCGTCATGTCGGCCAGCCGCTCCAGCATATCCAGCCGCAGCGCCCGGTCCCCCGCCCTGCGATACCCGGCCATCTGGAAATACGCCTCCGGCAGCCCCTCGGGCGCGGCGAAGGTGACCACTCCGGCGGGCGGCGGCGCGGGGATCTCGTCCATTCCCTGCGCGATTCCCCACAGCACGATCCGCAGCCGCGCGGGCGCGGGCTTGAGCAGCGCGGGCAGGAACAGCGTGTATTGCCCGAATCGCAACCCGTGCTTTCGCATCAGCGAGCGCGTATCCTGCTCGATGGATTTCACATCCTGCGCGATGGGACCACGGGGCAGCACGCCCAGCGCCTCGACGAGCTGGAACACCACGCCCCGCGCGATCCCGTCGATCTTCTCGTCATCGCGCAGGTCCAGCAGCGGCTCGAACAGGGTCTTGATCCGCCGGTCGATCCATTGCTGCAATCGCTTCTCGGCCCGCTCGACGCTGGTGGCCTCCAGCAGGTCGTCGGCATAGACCTTCGCCACCGGCGACAGGGCGTCGGCCCCCCTGGTCAGTCGCCCGATGACCACGTTGTCCCAGACGATTCCGCCCTGTTCGGTGAATGTGAGATCGCCGTCATTGCCCGCATACAGCTTCTCGACCCGCTGGGTCAGTTCCGCAATGACCGGAGTGGTGCTGGCCGCACGCAGGGTGCTCGCATGGACGCCCTCGGCTTCCTTGTCCGGCTGAAAGCGCAACCCTTCGAGTCGCCCGACATGCTCGCCTTCGACGCTGACGCCGCCGTCTTTATCGACTGTGGCCACCAGTTCCTCCTTCTGCTTCAACCGCTGCATCAGCACGCTGGTGCGGCGATCGACAAATCGCTGTGTCAGTCTCGCATGGAGCGCGTCGGAGAGTCGATCCTCCACCGCGCGCGTCCGCTCCCGCCAATGGGGCGCATCGTCCAGCCAGTCCGATCTGTTGGCGGCGTAGGTCCAAGTGCGGATATAGGCAAGTCTTTTGGACAGCACATCGATATCGCCGTCCGTTTTATCGATCCGCAGAACCTGCTGTGCCATCCAGTCCGTCGGGATCACCCGCTGCCCCGTGGTCAGAAAAGCATAGATGCGCCGCAGCAGGTCCACATGCTCGCCTACCATGGTTTTGCGGAAATCGGGAATCTGACAGACATCCCACAGCAACCGCACGGCATTCTTGCCCTGTGCGCTCATCTGCACATCCGGGTCGGCGGCCAGCATCCGCAGCGCCATGACATCCTCGGCCTCGCGCGTCCGCATCAGTCCGGTGCGCGGCGCGGGAAAGTCGAGACTGGCCAGCAGGGCTTCGGCGGTTGCGAATTGCAGGCGGGAATTGCGCCATTGCAGGTTCCCGACATTCTGGAACTCGTGTTCCTCTATCGCTTCCACGACCTCCGGCTCCAGCGGGCGGCAATCCGCCGTCACGCCGAAACTGCCGTCATTCATATAGCGCCCCGCGCGCCCGGCGATCTGCGCCAGTTCCTGCGCCTGAAGATTGCGGTGCTTGCGCCCGTCGAACTTGGCCTTGCCTGCGAACCACACCGATTTCAGGTCGAGGTTCAGTCCCATCCCGATAGCATCGGTCGCGACGAGGTATTCCACCTCGCCCTCCTGAAACATCCTGACCTGAGCATTGCGGGTGCGCGGTGACAGCGCCCCCATCACGACCGCCGCCCCGCCTTTCTGCCGCCGGATCAATTCGGCGATAGCATAGACCTGATCGGTCGAGAACGCGACGATGGCCGAGCGTTGCGGCAGACGGCTGATCTTCTTCGAGCCGACATAGGACAGCACCGAGAACCGTTCCCTGAAATGATAGCGCGCCAGCGGTATCAACTGCCCGATCCGCTCCTTCATTGTCATCGCGCCGAGGAACAGCGTTTCGTGCATCCCCCGCGCATTGAGCAGCCGGTCGGTGAAGACATGCCCGCGCTCAGGGTCGGCACAGAGC
This sequence comes from uncultured Neomegalonema sp., assembly GCA_937922185.1. Classification (GTDB taxonomy): domain Bacteria; phylum Pseudomonadota; class Alphaproteobacteria; order Rhodobacterales; family Rhodobacteraceae; genus JAHDDY01. Next base: position 1,236 of record CAKZUT010000150.1, on the reverse strand, counting down.
TGGATTTCGTCCACCGCGAGGAACGCCGCCCCTGTCTCCACCGGCATCGATTCGACGGTACAGATGAAATACTTCGCGTTCGGGGGGACGATCTTCTCCTCCCCCGTCACCAGCGCCACCACCGACGGCCCCCGCAACTCGACGCAGCGGTCATAGACCTCCCGCGCCAGCAGGCGCAGCGGAAAGCCCATCACCCCGCTCTTGTGCCCCAGCATCCGCTCGATGGCATAGGTGGTCTTGCCGGTATTGGTCGGGCCGAGCACCGCCGTAACGGTATGGTCCCTCGGGTGCGAAGCGGACATGACGATGACGGCCTCGTGCCGGAAGGGGGGGGCGGGAGCGATTGCCCCTACATAGAGCGTGGGGGTGTCGGGGGCAACGCATTGCGCCCTCTCTCCCGAAGCGCCTGTCCGTTCCGGCGCACAGTCCCGCGCCGGGGCATTTCGCAGGTCATGATCCCAATGCGATACGAACGGCGCTCCGCTATGGGTCAGTTCAGAGATGATCGCGACGGGGCTGATGTGAAGTATCATTATTTTTCAATGGTTTGGCGGCTTGGCAGGCGCGTTGCAAGGGAGGGCATGTAACACAAATCCAACAAGGTCAGGAAACCTGATGAAAACCATCCGCAATACCGCCATCGCCGCTGCTGTCCTCATGTCCAGCTTCGCCGCACAGGCCCACGCTACCGTCATTAACGCCAGTGCGGACACGAGGGATTTCGCGACGCTGGCCAATCAGTATATCGGTGCAGGCGACAGCGTGACGCTCAGCCCGAACAGCGCCCCTGCAGAATCGGTGATCGACGGGGCCGTCGCTCTGAATTTCGATTTCCGTTTCCAGCCCAACCATGTCGGTCTCGCATCGGTCGATACCAGCAATAACGGCCTGTTCACCCTGTCGAACGGCGGCGCACAGTTTCAGTTCGGCTCGCATGACCTGAACGATCAGGGCGTCATCTCGACCAGCGCATTCGACGGCGTACTCGCCGGTAATGACTGGATTCTGCGCCTCGACAACCCCAATGGCGGCGATCCCTGGGCGGCCTTTGACGTGACGGCGACGTATAACAGCGCCGCTGGCGGGGCTGCTGCAGGTGGCGGCGCAGGCGGTGGTGCCGGTGGTGGCGCTGGCGCAGGCGGTGGTGCAGGCGCAGGCGGAGAAGTGCCTGCTCCCGGTCCCCTCGGCCTGATCGCCGGAATGGCCCTCTTCGGCGCATGGCGTCGCAAACGTTCG
>CAKZUT010000149.1 GCA_937922185.1 uncultured Neomegalonema sp. | reverse complement strand
GGGCATGACAACCTCGCCCAAGAATGCCGAGGACGTGTTGGACATGGCCGCGATCCTTTTTGGAGAGGAGTTTCTTGAAACGCATCCTGTGGTGACGGGCAATTGTAACGGCAACTCGCCACTGGTCTGGGACGAAACCATGCTGGGCGCGATGCGCGCGTTTTGCCGGCGCAACCAACCGGTGCTGTGCTCTCCTTTCGTGCTGGGCGGGGCGAACACGCCCGCCTCTACGCCTGCCACGGTTGCGCAGCTCAACGCAGAGGCACTGAGCGCGCTGGCCTACACTCAGGTCATTCGCAAAGGGTGCCCCGCGATCTACGGTCACTACCTGTCGACGGTATCTATGAAATCGGGCGCGCCGATGGCTGGCACGCCGGAAATCAGCCTGATGAACTTCATGATCGGACAGATGGCGCGGTTCTACGGCGTACCATGGCGTACCTCGAACACGCTGGGCGGATCGAAAATCCTGGACGCGCAGGCGGGGTATGAGAGCGCGACGACGCTCATGGCCGTGCTGATGTCGGGCGCGAATTACATCTGGCACTCGGCAGGATGGAATGAGGCCGGAATGCACTGCTCAGTTGCAAAATTCATGCTCGATGCCGAACAATGCGCGATGGGGTATCGGATGGCGCAGGGCATCGACTGGTCCGATTTTGACGAGGCGCTGTCGGCGGTGCCCGATGTGGGTCCGGGAGGGCATTATCTGGGTCATCCGCATACGTTGGAAAAATTCCAGACCGCGTATTTCATGCCCAAACTGCTCGATAACAACTCCATCGAGCAATGGGTCGCCGATGGGTCAAAAGACGCCACCACCCGTGCGCTGGAAGCCGCCCGTGCCACCCTCGCCGCCTATGAGGAACCGAAACTGGACGAGGGCGTGAACGAGGCGCTGCTCGATTATATCACGCGGCGGGAGCGGGATATCCCGGCGGCGGATGCGCTGAATAACGAGTTCTGATGATCCGCATCACGCGCCTGCCCAGCGACCCCGGCCCCGCCGCGTGGAACGTGATCCTGCCGTCGCAGGATGCGGCGATGCCCCTTGTCGGATCGCAGCGGGCCGACTGGCTGGTGATCGGCGCAGGGTTCGCGGGCCTTTCCGCCGCCCGCCGCCTGCGGCAGTTGCGCCCCGAAGATCGCATCGTCGTGCTGGAAGCACGACGCATTGCCGAAGGTCCGGCGGGGCGCAATTCGGGGTTCATGATCGACCTGCCCCATGATCTCGCCTCTGAGGATTACGGGGGAGCCGCCGAGTCCGACCGCCGCGAAATCGAGCGAAACCGGGCCGCCATTACCTTTGCCGCCGACATGGCGCATGAATACGGCCTGTCCCGCGAAGCCTTCGACCCCTGCGGCAAGATCAACGCGGCGGCGACAGAGCGAGGGCTGGCCCACACCCGCCACTACGCCGACCACCTCACGATGCTGGGGGAGCCTTCGGAGCGGCTGGATGCAGCGGCCATGCGCGCGCTCACCGGGACCGACTATTATCTCGGCGGATTACGCACGCCGGGAGCCGTATTGCTGCAACCGGCGCTCTATATGCGCGGGATTGCGGCGGGGCTGGCAGCGGAAAATGTCGCGATCCACGAGAACAGCCCCGTCATCGCGCTGGAGCGGCGCGGCGACCTCTGGCACGCGACAACGCCCGAAGGCGATGTCAGCGCCCCCGCCACCATCCTCGCGGTGAACGGCCATGCCAACAGCTTCGGCTTCTGGAAGCGGCGGTTGATCCACACCTATACCTACGGCGCGATGACACGCGCCCTGACGCCGGATGAAACCTCTCGCCTCGGGGGACAGCCCCGCTGGGCCATGACCCCCGCCGACCCGATGGGAACAACGGTGCGGCGCATATCCGGCACGGGGGGCAACCGGCTGGTCGTGCGGAACCGCTTCACCGTCGATCCCGGTCTATCCGCGAACGGGCGACGGCTCAGGGGCGTCCGGCGCGGGCTGGACCGGGCTTTCGCCGCGCGGTTCCCGATGCTGGAAGGGGTGGCGATGGAATATTACTGGGGCGGCGCGCTCTGCCTGAGCTGGAACAACGTGCCCGCCTTCGGCGAGGTCGAGCCGCGCCTCTTCAGCGCCGTATGCCAGAACGGTCTGGGGACGGTGAAGGGCACCCTTGCGGGGATGATGGCGGCGGAACTGGCCTGCAACACCGGATCGAACCTTCTGGCGGATTTCCGCGATCAGCCCGCACCGCGCACGCTGCCCCCCGATCTGCTGACCCGCCTCGGTGCCACCGCCCGCATCCGATGGCAGGAGCGGCAGGCCGGGCGGGAATTCTGAACACCGCATCGGCTGCACAGAAACCGCAAACCGATGAAAAGCCGCGATTCCCGACCTTGAACCACGCCCGGTCGTAGTTCAGGGTTCCGGCAAACAGGAGGCACTCGCATGACGGATTATCCCATCGACATGAGCCGGGCACCGGAAGTCACGCATTTCTTCGACGGAGAGTCGAATACCTTCAGCTATATCGTGCGCGATCCGGGATCGAATGCCTGTGCAATCTTCGATCCGGTGATGGAAATCGACTACGCGGCGGGGCGTCTGACCTTCGACCATGCCGACCGGATGATCGCTCATATCGAAGAGAACGGGCTGGAGCTGGTCTGGCTGATCGAAACCCATGTCCATGCCGATCACCTATCGGGTGCCCCCTATATTCAGGACAGGATCGGCGGCAGGATCGGGGTCGGCGCGCAGATCGTCGCCATTCAGGAGACCTTCGGGAAGATCTTCAACGAGGGAACGGAATTCCAGCGCGACGGCTCGCAATTCGATCATCTGTTCGAGGATGGCGATACCTACGAGATCGGCGGTCTGAACGGCTTCGCGATGCATACGCCGGGGCATACGCCCGCCTGCATGACCCATGTGATCGGCAATGCCGCCTTTGTCGGGGATACGTTGTTCATGCCCGACAGCGGGTCTGCACGGGCCGATTTTCCCGGCGGGGATGCGGGCATTCTGTATGACAGCATCCAGAAAGTGCTGTCCCTGCCCGATGCCATGCGCCTGTTCATGTGCCATGATTACGGGCCGAACGGGCGCGACATCCTCTGTGAGACGACCGTGGCCGAGGAAAAGGCCCAGAATATCCATGTCGGCGGCGGCAAGACCCGAGAGGATTTCATCGCCTTCCGAACCGCACGTGACGCACAGCTCAAGATGCCGCGCCTCATCATTCCCGCTCTTCAGGTCAATATGCGCGCCGGAAACCTGCCCCCCGCCGACGAGGACGGCAAAGCCTTCTTCAAGGTACCCATCAACGGCCTCTGAAATAAAAAACGCCCCGCAGGAACCCTGCGAGGCGTTGAATTTTGGCTCCGGAGGAGGGATTCGAACCCCCGACCTGGTGATTAACAGTCACTCGCTCTACCACTGAGCTACTCCGGAACGTGGCGGGCTGTATAGCGAAGGGGGTTTGCCCCGTCCAGCCGATTTCCACACCGGATGCATCAAAACCTGTAGCTGCTAAGATATGGTTATGCTGTAGGCTGGAAGCCGCAGAAAACGGGGAGGAAACGGCATGGCCGGGCATGGATACGAAAGCGGGCGGCTGGACCTGCCCTTTGTGGGGATCGCGACCTTCGGGAAATATCCCTATGTGCAGGACTGGAATGCCATCGACGCCGATGTGGCAGTGATGGGCGCACCCTATGATTTCGGCACCCAGTGGCGCAGCGGGGCGCGATTCGGGCCACGCTCGGTGCGCGAGGCCTCCACGCTGTTCGCTTTCGGCCATGCGGGGGCCTATGACCACGAAGATGACGTGACCTATCTCGACGGCGCAAGAATCGTCGATATCGGGGATGCGGATATCGTGCATACCGATACGGAAGGCTCGCACCGCAATATCGAGGCGGGAGTGCGGGCGATTCTCGCCGCCGGGGCGATGCCGGTGGTGATCGGAGGGGACCATTCGATCAACATTCCCTGCATCAATGCATTCTCGGATCAGGGGCCGATCCATATCGTGCAGATCGACGCGCATCTGGATTTCGTGGACGAACGGCACGGGGTGCGCTTTGGCCATGGCAACCCGATGCGGCGGGCGGCGGAAAAGGATTATATCACCGGCCTGACGCAGGTGGGGATTCGCAATGTCTCCTCCACAGCAAAGGAAGGCTACGAGGCCGCGCGGGCGATGGGGGCGGATATCTATTCGGTGCGCCAGTTCCGGGCCTTCGGGTCGCTGGCTATGGTGGACCGGGTGCCGGAGGGGGCAGCGATCTATCTGACCATCGATATCGACGCCTTCGATCCCTCCATCGCGCCGGGGACGGGGACGCCCTCGCACGGGGGATTTCAGTATTACGAAATTCTGGAATTCATCGCCGGGATCGCAAAGCGCAACCGGATCGTGGGGGTCGATCTGGTCGAGGTCGCCCCGGATTATGACCCGAGCGGATCGACGCAGATCCTGGCGGCGCAACTGCTGCTCAATACCATCGGACGCATACTGCACGCGCGGGAAACGTGATCATTTGAAGACGGATGGATTTGGCTCTATCGTGCTGTCACTGGAAAGGAGATGAGAATGCCAATCGACGTCAAGGAAGCCGTAAAGAAAGCCAAGAAGTATGTCGCGACGATTTTCGACGGTGAAGATGTTGCGCGCATCTCATTGGAAGAAGTCTGGTTCGATGGCGATGAGAACGAATGGTCCGTTACCGTCGGCATCCGGCATCGCGAGATCGGAGCTAGGAAGACGATCCTGACAGCTTTTGATCAGGAGATCGTCAGGGACATACCTGAGTACAAGGTCGTTCGAATGACGGATGACGGTGAACTGGTTGCTATCCAGAACTATGAACGGATCGCTGCGGAGTGATTTCCAGGATTGCGCTCGACACGAATTTGCTTCTCCTCTGGATCTTCGGAAGCATCGCACCGGAGCAGATCGGCAGGCACAAGCGGTTAAAAACTTACAACAATGATGATTTCAAACTTCTGGGGCGCTTGCTGGACAGCAGGCAAGTCGTCGTGACGCCCAACGCCATGACGGAATTGTCCAATCTCGCGCGTCAGGGAACCTTTGGTCGTCTCGCAGACGAAATCTCGAACGCGATATGCATGTTCGCTGCAATACATGATGAAATCTACGTCGCAAGCAATGTGGCGGTCGTTGCGCCGGAATTCAGATGGCTGGGACTTGCCGACGTGATCTGGCTTGAGAGTGCCGGTAAGGACATCGCGATTTTGACAGTGGACGCGAAGCTTTATGATGCCGCGCTGAAACGACATCTTCCTGCGACCAACTTCAACAACGAGAGAGAAAAAGCCGGAACAGTATGATCGGCCCCTACTCCTTCAGCGTCGCTGCCGCCTCCATGGCGTTGGTGACCTCGCGGGGCATGTATTTCTCGTCATGCTTGGCCAGCACGGTCTCGGCGCGGAAGCGGCCTTCGCGGAAATAGCCTTCGGCGACGACGCCCTGCCCCTCGGCGAAGAGGTCCGGCAGGATGCCCTGATAGGCCACGTCCACCTGCCCCTTCATATCGGTAACCGAGAAGGTGACGGTTTCGCCCGCACCACGCACCACCGATCCCTCGACCACCATGCCCCCCACGCGCAGGCGCCGGTCGGTGCCGATCTCGCCGGTGGCTTCTTTCGCCATCAGTTCGGACGGGCCGAAGAAGAAGACGATGGAATCGCGCATGGCCAGCGATACGAGCACCGTGGACAGCGCAAGCGCCACAGCCCCGAAGACCAGCAGCATGATCCGTTGTTTCTTGCGAAGGCGTGCAGCCATGGGTCGAACTCCGTCAGATGAGCGGTGAGCCGTCGGTTTCCGCTCCAGGCAAGAAGATTGCGCCTGAGAGGCCGAAGCACAAGGGGCAGACGGTCACATGAGCGCGGAGACAGCGGCGCAGGCGTTACAATCGCGCCGTCGTCCTCCGGTTCAGGGAAACAGCGGTTGCTGCATCAGGCCGGTCGTTTCGGGCAGGCCATGCATGATATTAGCGTTCTGGATCGCCTGTCCCGATGCGCCCTTGACCAGATTGTCGAGGACGGAGATGAGGATCGTGCGTCCCGCGCGACGGTCGGCGATGACACCGATACGCTGATAGTTCGAGCCGCGCACATGGCGGGTATGGGGCAAGGTACCGAGCGGCAGCACATCGACGAACGGCTCCGGTGCGAAGCGGTCGGCCAGCGCGGCGTGGATCGCGGGGGCCTCGCCCCGGACGTAGATGGTCGCGAGAATCCCCCGGTTCTGCGGGATCAGATGGGGCGTGAAGGTGACTTCGACGGAGCGACCGGCAGCGCGGGTCAGTTCCTGATCGTACTCCGCCGTGTGGCGATGACTGCCGACGCCATAGGCATGGAAGCCTTCCGAGACCTCGGTGAAGAGCGTGCCTTCCTTCGGCGCACGGCCCGCGCCGGACACCCCGGACTTGGCGTCCACAACGATCTGATCCAGATCAATGAGACCCTGCTCGACCAGAGGTATCAGGGGGGTGACGCCGGTGGCGACGTAACAACCGGTGCTGGCCACAAGCCGCGCGCCCGCAATGGCCTCGCGGTAAAACTCAGGCAGGCCGTAGACGGCGGTTTTCTGCAACTCGGTCGCGGTATGCGCGCCGCCGTACCATGCCTCGTAGGCGGCAGGATCGCGCAGGCGGAAATCGGCGGAGAGGTCCACGATCCTCACATGCTGCGGCAGGTCGCGGATGACGCCCTGGGTGGTGGCATGGGGAAGCGCGCAGAAAACGTGATCGACCGCATCGAAATCGATTTCCTCGATCCGGCAGAGCGTCGGCAGGTCTATATGCGACAGATGCGGGAAGACCGCGCCCATGCCCTGCCCCGCCTTTCGGTCGGCAGAGAGCGCGACGAGATCATAGTCCGGCACGACCGACAACAGGCGCACGAGTTCGGCCCCCGTGTAACCGCTTGCTCCGAGTATCGCCGTCCTGATCGCCATGGTCCGTCCTCCTCGCCTGTCCTCTACGGCATAGGGCGCGGACGTTCAATCGGATGCGGGGCGGCAATCGTGCCGGGGGTGCAATTCATGGGTCCGGTACGACTACACAATGTCGGCCTGTTGCATCCTTCGAGGCGTCGGGTGAGATCTCCGGCCCGCTACAATCCGTTTGCGAGCCTGTATCGGCACTCGGAAAGTGGCCGCTCAAAACCGGTAAACACATCCTTAACTCCTGCCGCTATAACGATCATGCAGGAGCACCGCTCCATCCATCTCAACAGGAGAGTAACAATGGGTCTAGGTGATATGCTCGGCGGCCTCGGCGGCGCAGGCGATATTATGGGCAAGCTCAGCGAAAGCGGGATCGACGCATCGGCAATCCAGGGGCTTGATGCCGAGGGCGTGAAATCCCTGTTGGCGGAAAAAGGAATCGATCTGTCGATGCTGGAGGGCTTTGGCCTTTCGATAGATGACATCATGGCAAAAATCACGGGTAGCTGAACGCTGCCAGCACCAGAGACCGGGGCGTGGTTCCATGCCCCGGTTCGTCTTCGGACGAATGCCAAATCCGTTCAGTCCTGATGGTGCCATACGGATTTCCGCATCCCGAAAATGCCTGTGCCGCTTGCAATCGCTCTCGCGCGGGGTACATCGGTGGCATGTCGTTACGCAGCAGAAAACTTGTCGGATCCATCGTGCTGTTCGCATGGATGGTGGTCTTCGCCCTGCTGGCCATGGCGGTCATCGCCATGTTGCCATCGCGCCCCCATGTGCTGATCGAGATGGTGATGTATGCGGTGCTGGGCGTCGTGTGGATCGTGCCGCTGAAGCCGCTGTTCATCTGGATGGGCAAGGGGCATAGCGAACCCGTGGACGCGCACAGGCCGTAGGCGCACCACATCGCAGGGCTTGCTCCGCCCTTGCGGGTCGCCTATCTAGCGACGGATATTCCAAGATGGACGGATACCGCGCATGTATGCCCTTGCCACCCTGATCTCCACCGTCGCGACCCTGATATTCTGGGTGGTGCTGGCGCATGTTATCATGAGCTGGCTGGTCGCCTTCAACGTGGTGAACCTGAACAATCAGTTTGTCCGCTCGCTCTATCACGGCATCAACGGGATCGTGGAGCCGCTGCTGTCGCCGATCCGGCGCATCCTGCCCACTGCGGGGGGGATTGATTTCTCGCCCATCGTGCTGCTGATCGGCGTGGAAATCCTGCGCGTCTTCCTGCTGCGCGACGTGATGGGGATGGGGTGAGCATCCGGCGATCACTCCGGGTCACATCCTCGCCGCAATGTCGCGAAACCTTGTACGGATGAAATTTTTCGGAACCGCGACAGTGCTGGCGGTGGTGGCGTTGTCCGCCCCCGCATCGGCACAGGATACGATCACCTACGGGACGATCGAATATGGCGAATTGCCTTCGGGCACGACCTACAGCGTACCGCTGGCCCCCGGCGAGACGGTCATCGACGTCTATGCCGCGCCCCCCGCCGTACAGACGCAGGCAGGGGACGAGGGGATCGTGTACAACACCCTTCCCTTGGGCGAGAGGCTTCAGACCACGCCCTATACGCCCCCTCCCACCTATGCGCCGAGCGTGGATATCGACCGGGTTACGGGCCAGCCCCGCAATACCCCCGGCTGGAGCGGCAAGGCGGCGGGACCGGCGGGTATCGGCTGCTTTCCGCAGGGCGTCTGCAAGCATCTCAATCGCTGATCCCGCCCGGTATCATGCACCGTCGGGACAGCGCAGGGCATTGAACTGGGCTTTCGCCTCGCCAGCCTGCCTGAGATCATAGGCATCCTCATACCCCGCGACAGTACCATCGGCGCGCGGGGCGGAAAAATACTCGACCATGATGAGATCGCCACTGGCTACGACCGTGGTGGTCGCGCCATCGGGGCAGACACGCTCGGCCAGAACCTTGCGTTCCACCGGACGCGGTTCCTGTTGCTGAGCAAAGGCCGGGGCGGCGACGAGAAAGGCGACAGCGGCGGTTAGCAAGGTCTTCATTGAAGTCTCCGGTAGACAGGATCGCGCATGGCGCGGCAGGAAGTCGGAACAGATCACATCCAGCTTACAGGATTGCATATGAACAAAACAAGAACAAACATCATGGCTTTCCGCCCGACATCCTTATGATGGACCGGGTTTCCTTTCAAAACGGTGTGACGCTGGCGAGCGGGGCACCGTTCGACAGCAACAGTCTGCATCGCGCCCTTGCACTGGCCCCGCATCCCGTGGCGGCAGACGGAGGGGCGGACAGGCTCATGGCGCTCGGCACCGTACCGGAGGCCGTGGTGGGCGATATGGATTCGCTGCGCGGAAGCCTGCCGACAGGGGTGCGGGCGATCCCCGTTGCCGAGCAGGACACGACCGATTTCGACAAATGCCTCGCCTGTGTCGAAGCCCCCTTTTTCATCGGGGTCGGATTTCTGGGCGGGCGGCTCGATCATACACTGGCAGCGTTATCGGTGCTGCTGGACTATCAGGATCGGAAGATCGTGCTGCTGGGGGAAGAGGACATCGCCTTCGTCGCGCCGCCGGACTGGACGATCACGCTGGAACCGGGCGCACGGGTCTCGTTCTTTCCGCTCATCCCCTGCAAGGGGGTTGCTTCCGGCGGATTGCGATGGCCGATAGAGGGCCTTGAGATGAGCGCAGGGGGGCAGATCGGCACATCGAATGAAGCGGTGGAGGCGCAGGTCTCGGCGGTATTCGACAGGGCGGGGGTCGTGACGATCCTGCCGGAGCGGTTTCTGGAACAGGCGCTGGAATCACTCTAAAGATCAATGGATGTCGTCTCTACCGTGCGGCAGGTCCAGCGGCGAATCAGCCATTTCGGATTGCCCTCGTTCCAGCGCGCCAGTTCGGGCTGCGCCTGCCGCAGGCATGTGCGGGGGGTCATGTTCTCGACGTAAGTGATCCTCTTTTCCTCGCAGGTGACTGCGCTGGAAAGAAGACAGACGGTAAAGACAAGCTCGATCATGAGCGCACTCCCTGCCACGATGGTCTTCCGCGACGTTCGCGACGGATGACCGAAAGGCCGATCCATGTCACAGTAACAAGAATAGTGCTTCATGAGGACCGGACCATGCTGAAGACCGGATACGCCGTCGCTCTTGCCGTCACCCTGCTGGCACCGGGGGCGCTTGCCGCCGATTTCAAGGACAAGAGCTGGCCCTGTATCCAGCGCAAGGTGCCCAATCTCTCCATCGGCCAGATGTGGACCGGACCCCTGATCGACGAGACGGTGCAGCCCGACGCGGATGCCGCCGCGCTGGCACGGGCCATCGCAGTGCGGCGCACGACGCTGGAGGAAGCGCAGGCTCTGGTCGGGCGCTACGCCGCCACACTGGACGACGCGCGCGAAGAAAAACTCGCCGTCCTGTTCCGTACCGTCTTCGAGCAGATCAATCGCGAACGCGCACAGGTGATAGCGGGAATTGCACGCTATGCGAGCAAGCAGACCGGCCTGTCAGAGCGGATAGACGGGTTGCAGCAGGAACTGGCAACATTGGATGCAAAAACGGACAAATCCGATGACGAATGGGACAGGCTGGAGGAACTACAGGACATCGTGACATGGGACGCGCGCATCTATACCGAACGCGCACAATCGCTGACCTATGTATGCGAAACGCCGGTTATCCTCGAAAAACGCGCCTTCGCGCTCGCAAAAATGGTGCTGGAGGCGGACGGGGAATAACCCCGGTGCAGGCGCGGAGACTGGCCGCCTGAATCCCCTCACACAGCCGCTTGCCGCCCATCCCGCGACACCGTATTGTTGCACTGCAATCACGGAGGTGCGGACGATGGACGACAAATCGGATTCCGAAGGCTGGAAAGCACAGGCGCAGAAGGAACTGAAGGATCGTCCGCTCGACGACCTGACGTGGCACACTCCCGAAGGCATCGCGATCAAGCCGCTCTATACGGCGGATGACCTGCGGGGTGACGAGGCAAGCTCCTATCCGGGACAACCGCCCTATCTGCGCGGCCCCAAGGCCACGATGTATGCCGGACGCCCCTGGACGATCCGCCAGTATGCCGGATTTTCGACCGCCGAGGAATCCAACGCCTTCTATCGCAAGGGACTGGAAAACGGCCAGCGCGGCCTGTCCGTCGCCTTCGATCTCGCCACCCATCGCGGCTATGACAGCGATCATCCGCGCGTCGTGGGCGATGTGGGCAAGGCCGGGGTCGCCATCGACTCGGTCGAGGATATGAAAATCCTCTTCGACGGCATCCCGCTCGACCAGATGTCCGTTTCCATGACCATGAACGGGGCGGTGATCCCGGTGCTGGCGAATTTCATCGTCGCGGGCGAGGAACAGGGCGTCCCTATCCAAAAGCTGTCCGGGACCATCCAGAACGATATTCTCAAGGAGTTCATGGTCCGCAATACCTACATCTATCCACCAGAGGCATCGATGCGGATTGTTTCGGATATCATCGGTTACACCGCTGAGAACATGCCGAAATTCAACTCCATCTCGATCTCCGGCTATCATATGCAGGAGGCCGGAGCGACCCTGGTGCAGGAGCTGGCCTTCACCATCGCCGACGGTCGCGAATACGTGCGCGCGGCCATTGCACGGGGCATGGATGTAGACGCCTTCGCGCCGCGTCTGTCCTTCTTCTTCGCCATCGGCATGAATTTCTTTATGGAGGCCGCGAAACTGCGCGCCGCCCGCGTCCTGTGGTCGATGGTGATGGACGAGTTCCAGCCGAAGAAGCCCCAGTCATCCATGCTCCGCACCCACTGCCAGACGAGCGGCGTTTCATTGCAGGAACAAGACCCTTACAATAACATCGTTCGCACGGCCTATGAGGCCATGGCGGCTGTACTGGGCGGCACACAGTCTTTGCATACCAACAGCTTCGACGAAGCCATGGCCTTGCCGACTGAATTTTCCTCCCGTATCGCCCGGAATACGCAGCTTATTCTGCAACACGAGACCGGCGTGGCCAATGTCATCGACCCGCTGGCGGGCAGCTACTACGTCGAGAGCCTGACCCAGAACCTCATCAACGAGGCCTGGGAACTGATGCAGGAAGTCGAGGATTTGGGCGGGATGACAAAGGCCGTGGCCTCGGGAATGCCCAAACTGCGGATCGAGGAAGCCGCCGCGCGCAGACAGGCCGCCGTGGATAAGGGCGACGAGGTGATCGTCGGCGTCAACAGGTTCCGGCCCTCAAAACCCGATCCCGTGGAGATTCTTGATATCGACAATGTTGCCGTCCGCGAAAGCCAGGTGGCGCGCCTCGCGACGATCCGCGCCAGCCGCGATCAGGCGGCCTGCGATGCGGCGCTCGCGAAGCTGACGGAAACCGCGAAAGGCGACGGAAACCTGCTTGCCGCCGCCGTCGATGCCGCCCGCACCCGCGCCACTGTCGGTGAAATCTCCGATGCCATGGAGGCGGCTTTCGGGCGTCACAAGGCCGAGGTCAGGACACTTGCGGGCGTGTATTCCGCCGCCTACGAGGGCGATGAGGGCTTTGCGGCCATTCAGAAAGATGTATCCGATTTCGCGACCGAGGAAGGACGCCGCCCCCGGATGCTGGTCGTCAAGATGGGGCAGGATGGCCACGACCGTGGCGCCAAGGTCATCGCCACCGCCTTCGCCGATATGGGTTTCGACGTCGATGTCGGTCCGCTCTTCCAAACGCCCGAAGAGGTCGCGCAGGATGCAATCGACAACGATGTGCATATCATCGGCGTGTCATCGCAGGCCGCCGGGCACAAGACACTTGCCCCGGCCCTCATCAACGCACTGCGCGAGGCGGGTGCCGGAGATATTCTTGTCGTCTGCGGCGGCGTGATCCCGGCACAGGACTATGATTTTCTCAGAAGCGCGGGCGTTGCCGCCATTTTCGGCCCCGGCACCAACATTCCCGACGCGGCCCGTGACGTGCTGGCCCTTATCCGCGCACAGAGAACGGCGGAGGCGGCGGAGTAGCCACGGGGTGGATGATTAAAATCCTTCTCGATCAAGTCGGGTCATCAAACGCACCAAGCGGCTGCGCGTTTGATGACACTTTCCGGCTCAGACTGGTCGGGATTGACAGTAACCAGAAAACCGATCATCCGCACAGAGTGAGCCTGATCAGTTCGCCGACCGGCAATCGCTTTTTCGCCCGATTGCACGTTATGATACTCTTACGGTTCTCATAAGAGATAGTCGCATGAAAAAGACCCTCATCCTGTCCCTCGCCTTTCTGACCCTGAGTGCCTGCGCGCCCGGAGCAGGCCAGAACGTCTATTCCGCGCGGGAAGTCGGCGTTGCGAAAAGCGTGGAGCGATGCCGTGTCCTCGCGGTGCGCGATATCACAATTCAGGGGAATACGGGGCCGGGTATCGGTCAGGTTGTCGGCACGGTCGCGGGCAGTGTTGCCGGTGGCACACTCGGCAATCAGATCGGCAATGGCAACGGTCAGGCCGTGGCGACCGTCCTCAGTAGTCTTGCGGGCAGTCTGGTCGGCGGCCTTTTCGGCGACCGGATCGGCGCACAGGCGGATCGTCGTCCCGGTCTCGAATACGCAATCCTTGATGCAAGCGGACGCGAAATCACCTTCGCGCAGGAAATTCTCCCCGGTGATCGTATCATCAATGCGGGTGAGACCTGCCGTATCCAGACCGACCCCTACGGCAATAACCGGGTGCTGCCGATAAACGGATTGCCGCAGCAAATTCAACGCCCCCAGACAACGACCTTCTACTGAGCCATGAAGGACCGCAACGGCAACCCCGTCCCGCTGGCCAAGCGGATCGACATTCCGCCGCTATGGCTGCTGGGAACGCTGACCGCGCAATACCTGCTCGCGCGTATCTTCCCGATCCTGCGCTTTGATCTTCCCGGCGGGCTGATCCTGCTTCTGGGTGGATTCGCTCTGATCTTCTGGAGCGCGATCCATTTCCGACATGCGCGAACGCCGATCCATCCCCGCCGCAAGCCGACGACTCTTATCACCGACGGCCCCTTCGCGTTCTCGCGCAACCCGATCTACCTCGGCATGGCGCTGATCGCAGCCGGATGGGCGATGCGCCTCGGCGCGCTGTCTGCATTGTTCATGGTGCCGGTCTTCATGACCATCATTCAGCGGCGTTTCATCGCGGGGGAGGAGTTCCATATCGACCGCGCCCTGACCGATGAATGGCGCGCCTATATCGCCCGTACCCGTCGCTGGTTCTAATTCGGTCGCCTTTCGAGACACCGGAAATCGGCTTGCGGTCGCTCTCCGGCAAAATCGACATGCACGACGTTCAGATCGTGGCGCAGGCACCACACCTGCAATCCACGGTCGGTGAAGCCCGCTTCAAGCTGCCCGTAATCGCGCATCGAGACGGCCCCCGCCGCCCCGCTCGCGACCTCATCGGCACATTTTGCACAGACGAGCGGCTCGCGGATTGATCGTAACAAGTGCGACATCTCGAAGGGAACTGCCATATCGACGCCTTTTATCCTTGTGACCGCCTGCGATAGAAACGATATAGGCCGCGAACGAGACGCGCCCGCTGTTATAGTGCGGGGCAAAACCTGACAGGGATGACCGCCATGTTCATCACTCCCGCCTACGCACAGACCGCTGCCGGCGGCCCCAGCGCCATCACCAGCCTGCTGCCCTTTATCCTGATCTTCGTCATCATGTGGTTCCTGATCATCCGGCCCCAGAAGAAGCGGCTGGACGA
>CAKZUT010000148.1 GCA_937922185.1 uncultured Neomegalonema sp. | reverse complement strand
GCTTTTCGTTCGCAGCCTGACACAACTCGCCAAGCATTACGGCATGACCGTCGTGGCGGAGATGGTCGAGAATCACGAGGCCGCCGCCTTGCTGAACAGCATGGGGGTCGATTGCCTGCAAGGCAATTTCTTCGGACCGGCGGAGGTGGTCGATACCCGCGCCCAGCCCCGGCGGCTGTTCTGCGGCTGATTCCTGGCGGGACGGAAAGGTCTTTTCCCCGCGCATTACGTCAGTCCCGACAGGATTGAGCCGGGAAATATCACCATACGCACAGCGCCCGGCGCGCGTGACGACCCGACCTGATCGAGAGCCTCTAGTCGGCGGCTGTCGCCACCACGGCCTTCGGGCGCAGTTCGGCCAGCACCAGAGAAATCTTCGCGATTCCCGCCTTGAAGCGCGCCAGATCTGACCCCGACAGGCTGTGAATGGGCCCGAAATCACCGACGCTCATCGGATTGATCCGCTTGCCGTTTTCCAGCACCTCGAAATGCAGATGCGGTCCGGTCGAGCGGCCCGTGCTGCCGACATATCCGATGACATCACCTTGCTTGACGACCATCCCGGCGCGCAGACCTTGTGCGTAGCGGGACATATGAGCATAGGCGGTCTTGTAGGTATTGGTATGGCGGATGCGGATATACTTGCCGTAGCCGCCCCGCCTTCCGAGATAGTCGATGGTTCCGTTCCCTGCGGCAACAATCGGGGTTCCCGTCGCCGCCCGGAAATCGACACCCTTATGCATCTTGCGATAGCCGTCGATAGGATGACGTCGCATACCGAAATTCGAGCTGATCCGGGCATAGGCGAGGGGCGTCCGCATCAGGGCGCGCTTGTTGGTCTTTCCGTCTTTGTCGAAATACTCGAAGATGCCAGGCTGCGTTTCCGCGCGGAACAGGGCCATCTGACGCCCCCGGTTCTCGATCATCGCATAGACGATATCGCCGTAATCGCCGTTCTCTTTCTTGTCGAACAGCACCTCAAAGCGGTCACCGACCCGCAGATCGCGCTCGAAATCGACAAGATAGCGGAAGATATCCGTCAGGGTTTTTGCCTCGCCGGGGGTCATCCCGGCAGCGTCCGCCGCCTCGTAGAGCGACGAATCGACGACACCCTGAAGGAAAACCCGTTCCGGCTCGTTGATTCCGAGGAAATGCCCGCCAAGCGCCTCGCTGGTGGTCACGGGGCGGAAGGTCGCCACCTGCGCTTCGTCATCGACGTCAACGGCGGCCCACAGATCCGGTTTGTCGCTGTCCCACAGAAGCTCGACGATCCGCCTGTCTTCCTCGGAGGGCGCGTGGAAGCGCAGCCGGACACCGATCAGTTTGTTCGTGCCCAGTTTCCGGTTCGGCTTGAATGCCAGGTCCATCCGGTCATCGATGGCAAGCGTCTCGGAGATCGAATCCGCTCTCAGGGCCACGAGGGTCGCCCGCTTGTCATCGTCATTGACATGGAACCTGTCCAGCAGGTCAGCCAGCGTTTCCCCGCCCTCGGCGCGTACGGTCTCTATCCTGTAGGATTGTTCGGCTTTGCTCTGGCCACTATAGGTATCGATCAGGGCCGAACGGTCCCGCTGGCTCTGTGTCGGCAGCTCGTTCGGGATGATGGCGAGGGATGCCGTATCGGGCATCCTCGGCAGGATGGGATCGGCCTGAAAATGCCCGGCCGTCTGGGGCGGGGTGAGGCTGGCCAGCTTCACCGGGGCCTCGGGTTCGGCGGGCCTTCCGGTGGTGATGCCGTCCAGTTCGAACAGCGTATGCGTATCGAGCGCGGCGTCGGGCAGGGGCCGGGTCTCGAATTTCGGATGAGCTTGCTTGACGGCGGCGCGGATCATCGCGTCGGGATCATCCAGAAACGACGGAGGTGTCAGCGAGCCGATATTCGCCGGAGCCTGCGGGGCCTTCAGGGGCAGGGCCGTCTCCGTCACCGCGACGGGGGAGGTCGCCTGCTCGATACGCAGGGACCGGGTGGTGTCCATCCCCGTATCGCCGCCCTCGACCAGAGAAGCGGGGATCGGGGCGAAGCCGGAGGCGGTCAGGTCGGAGGGTCCGTAATTCGAATGGCTCGACGTCACGACCGAGGACGCGAAACCCATGATGCAGACCGCCATGATGGCGGGACGTCCGAGCAGGAGCCGTCTTGCGACCATACGGCGGGCTTGGCTGTTCGTGGACGGCACGTATAGCGTCATGCGACAGGCTCCGAGAGTTGCGACTGTTGCCCGAACGGGCCTGTCCCTCGCCTGTGGCGGGGGAAGATCGACTGTGTTCTTACGTATAGGGAAAAATGCCGGTATCGGGAGTCGCTGTCAACAGCCGGTTTTTTTAATATTATCAGCGGGATAGCCAAGTATCCTCTAATGTTCCCGTTCGGCGGGGGGCGGTGCCGGGAAAAAAATCATAAAAGCTGCTTTTTTGGGTTTGACAGATGCGGGTGGCATCTGTAGACACCGCCTCCTTGCCAACGATTACCGGCAACGCTCATTGATAATCTGTTAAGATACCATGAAGGGATATGTGGGTGGCTTGGCTGCTTTGCGGTAGTTGGGATTTTTTGCACGCACGTATCTTTTTGGCGGAGTTTGGTTGTTGATGT
>CAKZUT010000147.1 GCA_937922185.1 uncultured Neomegalonema sp. | reverse complement strand
TCGGCCTGTATCTGGCGGATGAAGAGCGGGATGTCGATCTCGGTCGGGCAGGCGGTGATGCAGGGCGCGTCATGGCAGAAATAGCAGCGGTCGGCGGCAACCAGTGCCTCATGGGCATCAAGGGGCGGATAGGCATCCCCGAAGTTCTCCGCATAGATCTCCGGCGACAAGCGCCCTGCCACGATCCCGTTCTGCCGCTGTGCCGCACCCATGCCGTTGCCTCCGTTTTGCCGCCCGGAGACGCTGGCACAGGGTATTGATTTTATCAATTGGTAAAACGGCAAGACCGCTTTTGCGACCGGTGATCGCGCCCTTTCAGCATATCGTGTACCATGGGCATCGCGCGTTGCAGGCGAAATGATGGTCGGGATCACACAGCGAACGGTTCCAGCTTGTCCCAGTCGAAGACCACGCCCGTTCCCGGTGTGTCGGGGGCGACGGCGCGGGCGTTTTTCACGGTCAGGGGGCGGGTGGTATAGGCATCGATGGGGAAGCTGTGGACCTCCAGCCAGCCGCCGTCGCCATTGCCGGAAATCAGGCTGACATTCAGCTCCTGCATACCGTGGGTGCAGGCCGGGATATCGTGGTCGCGGGCCATCTTCGCGATCTTCATCCAGGCGGTGATGCCGCCGCAATTGCCGGTATCGGGCTGGATGAAGGACAGGCGCGAGCGGGCGAAAGCCTCACCGAACTCCTCGATGGTATGCAGGTTCTCGCCCATGGCCAGCGGCATCCGGGTTTCCTGTGCGATGCGGGCATAGCCGTCATAGTCGTCCGGGATGATCGGTTCCTCGAACCATGTGATGTCATGGGGGGCGAAGGCCCGTGCGGCGGCGATGCCCTGTTCGATATCCAGACCGTAATTGGCATCGACCATCAATCGCCGGGTTGGCCCGATCAGATCGCGAATGGCCGCGACGCGCGCCACGTCTTCGGCCAGATCGGGCAGGCCGACCTTGATCTTCACCGCATCGAAGCCGCGCGCGAGATAGCCTGAGACATTCGATTTCAGCTTGTCGAGCGTGAACCCCAGATCAATGCCGCCCGCATAGGCGTTGCAGGTGGTGCCCGCGCCGCCCGCCATAACCGATAGCGGCTCTCCCCGTGCCTTGCCGCGCAAGTCCCACAGGGCGATATCCAGCGCCGAGATCGCGAAGGAGGCCACGCCGCCCCGTCCGACATAATGGACATGCCAGTACATCGCGTCGTTCAGCGCCTCCACCTGCCGCGCATCGGCTCCCGACAGCATGGGGGCAAGATCGTGCCGGATCATGGCCCGGATCGCATGGCCGCCCTTGCCGCCCGTATAGGTATAGCCGGTGCCCTCTGCCCCGTCGGTCGTGCGGATGGTTACGGTCACCAGCTCGAAATGGGTGTGGTCGCCGTGTTTGGCATCGCTGAGGGTTTCGGCGAGAGGAACGTGGAACAGGCGGGTCTCGATGCTGTCGATGATGCTCACGGTGGATACTCCGGCTGGCGGGAAAGCGAGTTTGCCTCTACATCGGAGCATCGGCAAGAGGGAGAGACGCATGGCTGTCGGGTTGATCGGACTGGGAGTGATGGGGCGCAATCTGGCGCTCAACTGGCGTGATGCGGGGCATGAGGTTGTGGCGACCGATAGCTGGGAATCGGCCCGTGCATGGCGGGCGAAGGGCGTGATGGTCTGTGATGACCTGCCCTTCATGATCGCGGCCCTGCCCGCGCCGCGCGTCATCCTGCTGATGGTCAAGGCGGGGGAGCATGTCGATTTTGAAATCGCCAATCTCGTGCAGCATATCGGCCCCGGTGACACGATTCTCGACGGTGGCAACTCGCATTACCGCGATACGGAGCGGCGGGCGGCGTCGCTGGCCGCACGGGGGATCGGCTATCTGGGCGTCGGCACGTCGGGCGGGGCCGAGGGCGCGCGCCACGGGGCGGCGATGATGGTCGGCGGATCGCAGGAGACATGGGAGCGGGCGCGGCCCGTGCTGGAGGCGGTCGCGGCCAGAGCCGGGGACGGGGTTTCGACGGTGGACCGCTTCGGCGACGGGGGCGCGGGGCATTTCGTGAAGATGGTCCATAACGGAATCGAATACGCGATCATGCAGGGCATTGCGGAGTGTCACCTGCTGCTGACCGGGGGTGCCGGGTTCAGCGCGGAGGAGGCCGCCGCCACCCTTGCCCGGTGGAACGAGGGACGCGGGGCCGGTTTCCTGCTGGAAATCAGTGCCGAGATCGCCAATGCCGCCGATCCGATGGGGGAGGGCGTGCTGCTCGACCGCATCCGGGACGTGGCGGGGCAGAAGGGAACCGGAGGCTGGACGGTCGATGCCGCCATCGAACACGGGATCGCCATTCCCTCGATCATGGAGGCGGTCACGGCGCGGCAATTATCGGGTGAGGCGGCGGCACGGACGACCATGACAGGACAGGCGATGTCGCGCGATGCTCTGGCGCGGGAAGGGCTGGCGGATGATCTGGAGGCCGCCCTGACCGGCACCATGATCGCGGCCCTGTCGCAGGGGCTGCACCTCTATGCCGTCGCGGCGCAGGCGAACGGGTGGGATGGTGATCTGGCCCGTGTGCTGCGGGTCTGGCGGGCGGGTAGCATCCTGCGGATGGAATTGCTGGATATGCTGGTGCCGCATATGTCCGACGGGATGCGCTTGCCGCTGGAGAACCCGGCCATTGCAGGCGATATGGCCACACTGGTGCCGCGCTGGCGGCGGGCCGTGGCGGGGGCCGTGGGGGCCGGGTATCCGGTGGGCGTTCTCGGAGGAACGCTGTCCTATGTCGAGGCGCTCGGCACCGCGACCCTGCCGACGGCCATGATACAGGCCCAGCGCGACCGTTTCGGCGCGCATGGCTTTGCCCGCACGGATCGTGAGGGACGGCATCATGGCCCATGGGTCTTTCCCGATAAAGAGGCGGGGGCGTGATTGTCGTCGTGATGGGCGTGTGCGGCTGTGGCAAGTCGAGCGTGGGCGGTCGGCTGGCGCGGCATATGGGATGCGAGCTGATCGAGGGCGATGCCCATCACCCCCCGGCCAATCGCGCGAAGATGGCCGCCGGGACACCGCTGGACGATGCGGATCGCTGGCCGTGGCTCGACCGGCTGGCGCAGGAGATGCGGGTGCGGCACGGGGCGGGGCGGTCGGCGGTGGTCGCCTGTTCGGCGTTGAAAGTTGCGTATCGGGATCGTCTGCGTGGCAGCGGGGCCGATCCGGTCTTCGTGCATCTGAGCGGAGAACCGGAGATCATCCGCGCCCGCATGGCCGCGCGGATGGACCATTTCATGCCGCCCGGTCTGTTGGACAGCCAGCTCGATACACTGGAAGCGGCGGGAGAGGGGGAAACCCTGCATGAATTCGACGTCAGCCCGCCGGGGGACGAGGTGGCGCGGCGGGTTATCGAGCGGCTGGGGCTGTAGAGGCGTCCACCAGCGATTTCAGTGATACCCAGCGCGCGCCACGCTCCGTCATGCGGATGACCACGGCCTCCACGAGGTTCCAGATCGCCTCGTCATGCACGAGGTGATGGGTCATGAGGCCGATAGGGGCGTCCTGCTCCATGAGAGCGACGATGCGGGCGATGAAGGCTGTCGGATCGACCGCCGAGCGGGTGCCGCGCCAGTCTATGGGGTCGAGATGGGCATCGAAGCGGGGCAGGGGGCTTTGTCGTGCAGCGCGCTCGCCGTAGACGGAAAGGCCATGGAATCCGGCCTGCGCCAGTGCCTCCGGCATATCGGGCGCAAGGCGGTTCCACGGGGGGATGAAGACGGGAAGGGCGCGGTCTGCGAAGATGTCCCCGATGACCCGCAAGCCCCGCCCGGCCTCGGCCATGCGGACGGGCAGAGGGCGATGGGGGCCGAATTCGGCGTTTTTCTCGTCGCAGGGGGCGTGGCTGTGATGTGCCCAGCCATGGACGGCGACGGTCACGGAAATCTCGTTCCGCAGGTGGTGGGCCAGATGCGCTGTCGTCCGGGCGGGAATGGAGGCAAGGGTCAGGGGGGCCTCCAGCGAGGCGGCGAGGGCCAGCAGGCGGTCGAGAGCCGGGGTGGGTTCGACGGCATCATCATCGCGCCACCACAGGGTCGGAGCGCGGCGTTCAAGCGCAGCGTCGAGCGGGGTCCAGTCCGGGGTCATGGGCGGGCCTTCAGCAGGGTCTCGACGATGGTGACGCTGCGGGCGGCTCCGCCGAGGCGCAAACCCGTGAAATCGGGCGGAGTGGCGGCGCGGATGGCGCGGATCAGGGTTTCGGCGGTCAGGTCACACTCGCGCAGGAGGCCGGTACCGTATCGGCTGGCCATGGCGCGGGCGCGCTGAAGCTGTTCGGTCTCGCCGTCGCCCTCGAAAGGGCAGAAAACAGCGCGGGTGCCAGTGGCGATGACGTCCATGGCGGTATTATAGCCGCATTGCAGGACGGCGACCCGGCACCGGGAGAGAAGCGCGCGGAAATCGGGGCGGGCGGGTTCTATGGTGAGGCCGGGGGGAAGATCGGGCGGCGGGGTTCGGTCGCGCCCGGTGAGAAGCCGCCAGGGCGGGGCGGGCTGTTCCTGCTGTTGTTGATGTATCGCGGCCTGCATCGCCGTCGTGAACAGGGCATCGCCAACGGCACCGCCGCCCGCCGCGACGATGATCTCGTCATGGCCCTCCGTACCGGGGGCCTCGCCTGTGCCGGGATCGCCGATATAGCCGGTCTCGTGGATCATGGCGCGCAGGACCGGGGGCAGCGGCCAGCTTGCATCAAGGGGAGCGAGGGCGGGGTCGCCGTGGAAGAGGATACCGTCATAGAGGCGGGTCAGGCGGTCCTCGGCCTCTGCCTTGCGTCCGGCCTTGCGCGGCAGTTGCAGGATATCGCGGATGGAGCAGAGGATCATCGCGCTCCGTGCCGCGTCGATCCCGGCCTCGAACTCGGAAGCCAGCTTGCGGCGACCGAAGGGAAAGAGTTCGGTGACGAGGACATCCGGCGCAAAGCCGGTGAGGGTTTGCCGGATGCTGTCGATGCGGGCGGCCAGGGTTTGCGGGGTCACCGCCTCGCCCGTCGCATCCATGAGCGTCGTGAAAGCGGCATCGGAGCGGATCGGGGGAAGCTGCTGTAAAGATGCATGGTTCGGGGCGGCGAGGGGGGCGGGCATTCCGCCGCTGAGGATGAGAGCGTCATGGCCTGCCGCCGTGAAGGCGTCGGCGATCTGTGCCGTGCGGGCAAGATGGCCGGTGCCGAGCAGGTGAGTGACGAGGAAGGCGATCCTCATCGGGGCACCAGTCGTATCGGGTCACCGTCGAGTGCCCATGCGCGCCCGTTGCGGCGCAGGATGTAGAGGCGGTTGCGCTTGATGCGAAAGGGCATCTCACCGCTGAAATGCCAGTCATAGGCTCTGGCCAGAAGGACGCGCATGATGTTGATATGGCTGACGATTACCGTGTCACGTGTCAGGCCGGCCAGAACCGGCTCGATCCGGGCCAGCAATTCGCGTGGAGTCTCGCCGTTCGGGGGGCGTCCGTCCCAGCCCCATTCCTCCACATGGCGATAGCCGCTCGACGGATCATCCAGCAGGTCGATGCCGCGCTTGCCCTCCCAGTCGCCCAGATTCAGCTCGATCAGGGCCGGATCGTCGCGAACCGGTGTTTCCGCAAGGATATCCGCCGTTTCCCGTGCGCGGCTGAGGGGGCTGGAAAGGATGTCGGCGTCCTGCCAGCCGGGGGGCAATGCGAGGGTTGCCAGCCGCTCCCGCTCCGCCTGTGACAGGGGGATGTCGGAGCGGCCCTGCAAGCGGCCCGCCTCGTTCCATTCGGTGCGTCCATGGCGGATGAGGGCGATCTTCATATCAGTTCTCCGAGCAATCCGGCCAGCCGCGCCGCCGCCGCGTCGATGCCGTGATTGGCGAGGATATAGGCCCTCGCGCGCGGCCCTGCCTGCCCGTCTGTCGCGATGCGGCGGATCGCATGGCGCAAGGCGACCGGGTCTTCCTGCGGCACGATGGCCGAGCCGGGGCCGATGACGGCGCGGGGACCGGGCCAGTCCTGTGCGATGACCGGGGTTCCGGCGGCCTGAGCCTCCAGATAGACCATGCCGTAAGCCTCATTGATGCCGGGCCAGAGAAAGAGGTCAGCCTCCTCATATCTCTTTCGTAACAAAGTGGTGTCGGTGATCGCTCCGAGGAAGTCTGTCCTGTCGGCGCAGGGCAGGAACATGGCTTCCACTTCGGCCCGGTGAGGGCCGTCGCCGATCACGGTGAGCCGCCAGTCGCCCGTCATGCCGCAGAGGGTTTCGGCCAGGGCGCGATAGGAGGCGCGCTTGTCATCGCCGCGCATCATGGCGACGGTCAGGAGGCGCAGGGGTCCGGCGGATCGCCGGGGGGAAGGATCGGAGCCGGGGTCGAGAAATGGCAAAAAATCAATGACTTTCTGCCCGGCTTTAGCATCGCGGTCGAGGGCGAAACGGTCATGGGCGGTCATGGCGAGCAGCAAATCGGCGCGGTCGATAGCATCCTCCGCCCGCTGTGCAAAACCTGCCCATGGCCCCACCAGCCGTTTGCGCGCGCGGCTGGCTTCGGCGATGACATAGGGAATGTCGAACCGGTCCGCGAGGGCGGGGCCGATCAGGTCCGGGGCCTTGTAGTAGCAATGATAGGTGAACCAAAGAGCGGGGGGATCGTCGTGCCAGAGTGCGGTCAGGCGGTCGATTTCCGCAGTGGCCCGGTCGATCATATCGGACTGTATGCGGGGGTTGCCCTCGCCGTCACGGGTGCGGAGGGTGCCTGCGATTTCAGGGGTATATCCGGCGCGGCTCAGGGCATCGAGAAGCAGGCGCGCCATGCGTCGGTCGCCGGAGGGGGTCGGGTGATCCGGTGGCTTGAGGGGGGCGTGGAAGGCAATGCGAGGGGTCATCTCATTGCGGCCCCGATCCGGCTGGCAACGGCGTCGATCCCGGCTTCGGAGCCGAAATCGGTGACGAGGCGGTGGCGCAGGCGGGTGGCGTAGGTGGCGCGTGTCGCGGGGTCGTCGGCCAGTTCCGCGATGGCGGCACGCAGGGCCGGGGCATCCTCGGGCGGCACGAGGCGACCGGACACGCCGTCCTCCACAAATTCGGGAATGGCGGAAATGGCGGTGGAGATCACGGGCAGGTTCTGGCTCGCCGCCTCCATCAGCACATTGGGCAGGCCGTCGCGGTCGCCCGATGCGGTGATCCGGCTGGGCAGGACGAAGAGATCAGCCTCGGCCATGGCCGCGAAAACGGCATCGCGTGCCTGTGCGCCGCGCCAGTCGATCCGCGTTGCGATACCAAGGGCATCGGCCTGTTTCTCAAGATCGCGGCTCAGCCCCCCGCCGCCGATATGGATGAAGCGCCAGTCCATCCCGTCGGGTAAGTCGGCAAGGGCGTCGAGCAGCAGGTCGTATCCCTTTTTCTCCACCAGCCTGCCGACCGAGAGGATGGTGAAGGGGCCAGCCTCATCGCGCATCGGGGGCGGGGGCAGACGGGAGAGATCCAGACCGTGATAGACCAGTGAGACACGGCCCGCAGGCCCCAGTGCGGACAGATGCTCCGCGCCGTAGCGGGTGCAGGTCACGCCGAAAGCGGCATGGGCGATCTTCTCGCGTTTCTCCCAGACGGCGGTGGTCCAGATATCCTTGGCATGGGCGGAGAATCCCCAGGGAATCCCCCGCATGATCGCGGCATAGCGGGCGACCGAGGAGGGGGTGTGCAGGAAATGGGCGTAGAGGAAGGCCATGTCCTCCGGCGCTTCGGTGGCCAGCACCGCCGCCTGCGCGAAGCGGCGGATGCGATTGGCGTCCCGTGCCCTTGCCAGATCACGCAGCCAGATGACCGCCGCGCGCCAGAATCCGCGCCGGGTGGCCGCTTTTGCGAGCGCCCGCATCACGCGCCCCGGCTCGTGACGGATATATTCGGGCAGGTAGCGGACAGGGGCCGTGATCGCCTCGTTGACGGGGTGTATCGCCGTGTCGGTCGGGTGGCGCAGGGACCAGATATCGAAGACGATCCCGCGCTCCTGCAAGCCCAGCAATTCCTGTGCGATGAAGGTTTCCGACAGGCGCGGATAGCCCTTCACGACAATGCCGATGCGCTTGCTCACCGGGCCAACAGGGCGGTGCGCGTGAGGGCGCTCACCCGGTCCAGACCGTCGAGCAGACCGTCCACCTTCGCCGCCGAGGGCAGGGGCTGCGTGTCGAGCGCCTGAATGGCGGCCCCCATCGCGCCGGGATCAGGCAGGCCGTCATCGTCCTGCACGGGGGGAAGCATCCGTACCAGACCGATGCGCTCGGCGGCGGCAACGCGCAGGTATTGTTCCATGCGCGGAGTGATGCGGGGGGCCAGAGCGGCGGGTTTGTCGAAACTGAGGATTTCGCAGAACGTATTGTAGCCGCCCATGGCGATGACGCCGCGCGACTCGATCATCAGACGCTCCAGCCGTGAATCGAAGTTGCGGGTGCGGATCGTGCGGAAGCGATGTGCGCGGTGCTCGAATTCGGTGCGCCGCTCGGCATTCATGAAAGGGCCAAAGACGATCAGGGCAGGTACAGACAGGCGCATATCGGCCTCGTAAGCGCGTAACACCCAGTCGATCAGGGCCTCGCCGTCGCCGCCCCCGCCGGGTGTCACCAGCACCGAACCGCGCGGTACCCGCTCGGCCATATGCGGCTCCGGCCAGTCATCGGGGGCCTCGCGGCGCAGGTATCCGGTGTAGCGCACCCGGTCCCGGACGGCCCTCGACAGCGGCAGACCGGCCAGAGGCTCGAAGATTTCGCGCAGGCCGTAGATCCAGATCTCGTCGTAATAGTTTTCGATCACCTCCAGAGCGCCCTTGCGGGTCCATTCGCTCTTGAGCGCCCCGGCCTCGTCGAGCACATCGCGCAGGCCCAGAATGATCCGGGCACCGCGTTGCCTGAGCAGGTCGAGCGTCGGCAGCATCTCTCCGCGCAGGCCCATCGGTTCCTTGTCCACGATCAGCAGATCGGGAGCGAAGGCGTCGGCGGTGGCGCGCAGGATGCGCTCGCGCAGGGTGACGGTCTGCCCGATATCGAGATGCATGGTGTCGGAGGCGTAATCCCCGGTCGCCAGCTTCACGACGCCCGGTATACGCACGAAATCGACGCCCTGCGGAAAGTCGAATCGGCCCACGATGGGCGAGCCGGTGGCGATCAGGATGCTGGCCCCCGGAAAGCGCGCGGCCAGAGCCATGGCGATGGTGCGCGCCCGCCGGATGTGACCAAGGCCATAGGTGTCATGGCTGTAGAGCATGATGCGCGGGGCGAGCGAATTGATGTCGCCTTGCCGGTCATGAGGCCCCGGCCCCGCCTCGTTTTCGTTCAGCACAGACGCGGCCTCCGCTCGATATGCCGCAGTCGGCAAGAGTCTGCCAGCTCTAGCAGACGGGGATCATCCATGTAAGCGACATCACGATGCCTTGACGCGATCCGAGGAAGACGAGACTGAAATAAGGCGCTATACTGCTTCGACAATGCATAGTGTCCTATCCTCTCTTCGGGCGGTTCTCGGCGCGGTCTTCCTCGCCGTTCTTATGGTGCTTGCCGCTCCACCCGCATCGGCACAGGATGCGGCGGCCTATGGGGCCATGAGTGTGGAAACCTCCGATCCGGGCGAGGAGGCCGGGCCGGACCAGTATGCCGCCGCCGCCGAACAGCTTTCGATGCTGTCCGAGACACAGCTCAGCATCGAGCGGGTGCGAAATCGCACCGGGGAAATCCTGCGATATATGCCGCAGGCCGTGCCCGATATCCTGTCCCATCTGGATGAGTCCAGTCCGACGGGGGAGGCGAAATATTTCGCCGGTCTGCTGGGGTGGACACTGCTGTTCTTCGCCATCGCCTATCTGATCGAATGGCAGATATACGGGGTCAGGCTCTGTGGCCCGTGGTTCGTTCCGTTGCAGAAACCCCATCCCGAGGGGCTGGTCGAGAAACTGCCGATTCTTGCCCTGCGCGCGGGGATCGGGGTGGTGGGTATCCTGCTCTCGCTGCTGATGGTCGCGATAATGATCGCGGCGTTCATGGATACATCGAGCAACATCACGCAAAAGACCCTGATCGTCATCATGGCGTCGGTGGCGGCGGCGCGCACATCGGCGATCATCTGGCGCATGGTGCTGTCGCCCTATCTGCCGAATTACCGTATTCCGTGCCTCGATGACCGGGAGTCGCGCAAGCTGTTCAAGTGGCTGTGGAGCACGATCGCGGTGTCCATCGCGCTGCTGGCCTTCTGTTACTGGATCGAGGATATCGGCACGAGCCTCCTGACCCATAATGCGGTCACGCTCGTCGCCACCGCGATCATGGTGGCCGTGAATATCGCCATGGTCATGATAAACCGCAAGGCGATCAGCAGTGCGATCCTCGGAGAGTGCAATTTCGGTCAGACGACCCATCTGCAACGATTTTCGGCGGCGGTCTGGGCACCGCTGGCGGTTATGTATTTCATCGGGGCGTCGCTCGTTCTGACCTATCGCCTGTTGGCGGGGGCCGTCAGCGGCGCGCCGCTGGTGGTGGGGGCCTATACGGTTCTTCTCGCCATTCTGGTCGCCTATGGGGTGGTGGCCTTTATCATCGCCCGCATTTTCCGGCACCGGCGTCGCATCGTCATCGCGCAGCAACGGGCGGAGGCGGAGGCCGCCGATCCCGATGAGGCGAAGCGGATCGTCGAGGAAGCCTTTATCGAAGGTGATCCTCTCTCCGGCGACGGAGAAGAGGACAGCGGCCCCGCCGCCGGAGGGGCGCCGACAGGGTACGACTCGAAGAACGCCGCGACCCTGCACGGGATGCGCGATTTCGAGGCGCTGGCCAAACGCACCGCCTCCATCTTCGCGCTCGGTGCGGGCATCTACGCCCTGCTGCATATCTGGGATTTCGATTATCTGGTCGCCGAGGGCGGCGTGCTCGACCCGGTGCAGGACGTCATTGATATCTGTCTGGTCGGCTATCTGCTCTATCACGCCACCCGCATCTGGATCGACACGCGCATCCAGGAGGAAGTGGGCGATACGCTGGAACCCGAACCGGGCGACGAGGGCGGCGGGGCGAGTGCGGCCTCGCGGCTGGCGACGCTGCTGCCGCTGTTCCGCAACTTCCTGCTGTTCACCATCTCGATCAGTGTCCTGGTGATGGTGCTGCTGGAAATGGGGATCAATGTCGCGCCGCTCTTCGCCGGTGCCGGTGTGGTCGGTATCGCCATCGGCTTCGGGGCGCAGACGCTGATCCGGGATATCCTGTCCGGGATGTTCTATCTGTTCGACGATGCCTTCCGCAAAGGCGAATATATCGATATCGGAACGGTCAAGGGAACGGTCGAGAAGATATCGATCCGCTCGTTCCAGCTACGCCACCACCTCGGCGCGCTGCACACGATCCCCTTCGGCGAGATTACGCATCTGACCAACTATTCCCGCGACTGGGTGATGGTGAAGCTGCCGATCCGGGTGACCTATGACACCGATGTCGAGACGGTTCGCAAGCTCATCAAGAAGCTCGGAGTGGAACTGAAGGAGCATCCGACGGAAGGGATGAAATTCCTCCAGCCCCTGAAATCGCAGGGTATCTACAAGATGGAGGACTCGGCGATGATTATCCGGGTCAAGTTCATGACCCGGCCCGGCGATCAGTGGACCACCCGTAAGCTGGTATATTCGCGCCTGCGGGAGCTGTTCGCCGAGAACGGCATCAAGTTCGCCCATCGCGAGGTAACCGTGCGGCTCTCCGACAAGGAACTCGACGCCCTGCCGCCCGATCAGCGCGAGGCCGCCGCCGGAGCCGCGCTGACGGCGGTGGCGACAGCGGAGCGGGAAGCGATGGGGATGCCCAAAGCTGTCGGGGATGACCGGTGAGAGGTTTTGCCGTGGCACGGAATGCCCTACGGCAGGGATGCGCCCGGCCTCGCCGGGTCTGTCTCAGGTCGCGGTCGTTATAAAGACGGTGAGGACACCGATTGCCGTTCCGATGACGCTGGCTTTACCGAATAGTGTCATGGCGTTTTTTCTCCGTTATCTGATAGTTGGGGTGTGATCTTCATGCCTGACCGGAATCCCGCAACAGGGCGAGGCATGGGATTGCAGCCAATCCCGGTGAGGGTGAGCCGGTAAGAACGTGTCAGGCCGCGTCCCCTGACCTGCGATGACTTGCGAGACGTATCTCCCGCATGATGAGTGCCGCCTGATCTTTGAGCCGTACCCGCAGACGCTTGATGGTACGCACCCGCATCGTGTCGGGAGCCGGGCGGTTCAGTTCATCGACAAGACGGTCCTTCAGAGTCGCA
>CAKZUT010000146.1 GCA_937922185.1 uncultured Neomegalonema sp. | reverse complement strand
AAATGCCGCATGGCCAGCAAGGCCCCGCCCCCCATCACCGCCACGGACAGCGAGGCATCACGGGCGAGGATCAGGGTGATCGAGATCGCGAAAACCCCGTCAATGCCATATCCCTGCAAAAAGAACAGGATATCGACGGATGTGGGCCGCCCCAGCGCCGGTGTGCGGGCAGGCGGCCTCGTGGCGCTGCCACGCTCCGGCAGGGTGATGGCGATCAGGATCGAGAGAGCCGTCGGAACCGCCAGAATGAGAAAGACGGCCTGCGGCCCGACCTGTCCGACAAGCCATGCGCCCCCCAGAAGCGCGAGGATCGGCCCGATACGCTGGATCGCCTGACCGACGCCCACCCTGGCCCCGACCCGCGCACGGAACTCGACCGCATAGGCAAGGCATACGAGCAAGAGCGTGGCATAGGTCAGCCCCCAGAGAATGCGGGCAATCAGCAGGACCACAGGGCCTTGCCCGACCCCGTAGAGCGCCGTCGATACCGTGGCGAGGATCGCCGCCACGATACAGATGCGCCGGACACCCATCGTATAGGTCAGCCGGGCAATCAGGCCATAGGCGAAAACCCGCACGAAGCGATTGGCCGAGAGCATCAGCCCGACCCAGGGCAATGTCAGACCGAAATCCTCCGCATGGGCCGGAAGCACAGCATAGAGAAGCGCATCACCCAGCAAGGCCAGCGACAGGATAGACGATGACGCAACGATTGTACGCCAGCCTGCGGAGACGGAGCCATCGGCCCCGGCGCTCAATGGATCGAACCGACCTGCACCACAGGAAGATTGAAGCCAACCTTACGTGCCTTTTCCATCAGCGGACTGGTCGCGGACAGCAGGGCAACCTCGACGGGGCGGGTACCATCAAAAGCACCGCGCGCAGTCTCGGCAAGAGCCTCGGCCACAGCATTCGCATCGCGCAATCCCTGATCACTGGTCGCCACGCCCAGCACGACCCGGCGCTCGGCCTCGTCCTGCCCGGCATCAATCCCGAGCGAGAAGAATACCGCCTCGTCGATCTCACGCCGCAATCCGGCGATCCGGGCCGCGATCCGCGCGACAATCTCGGTATCGAGGGCAGGCGGGGCGGTCACCTCCAGCGCGGTTCCGGCGGCAATCTCATCCGAGTCGCCCTCTTCCGAGGCCCGTTCATGCAGCCATGTGACCATCTCAGCCGGAATGACCACCGACGAGGGGGCAACCCCGATATTGAGCGCGACCTGCTGTTCCCCGTCAAACATCTCGAAAAGCTGACGCCCGGTCAGGCCGACATAATCGATCGGCTCGTCGGTCCAGATGGCGAGGCGCTCCTCGGTATCGAAGATCAGCAGGGTGGGCTGGTCCTCGACCTCGTAGAAAATCGGCTCGATGGCGCTGGCGGCGGCTTCGGACTGGTTTCCCTCGTCATCGAAGGCCCGGTCGATGGGCAGGAAGATCGTCGCCGCGAACAGGGCGTCATAGAACCCGGCGGTTTCCTCCGGGTCATTGCGCGCACGTTCGAACGCCAGATCGAGAGGCGTCTCGATGGAAGGGGCCAGAACTTCTGCGGTCTCGTCGTCGCGGTCGTCTTCGTCCATCGGTCTCGGTGTCCGTGGGTTGCGGAAAATCTTCTCAGCCTTCGCGCGGTGACGGGGGGTTTGTCAAAGGAAATGAGGCATCAGGCACGGGGACCGTCAGGATCGCAGCCGTTTCGCGTTGGATGCCGCCGAGGCCGCAAGGGGCCGCAGGAACTCGGTCATGATCTGTGCGGAGGGTTTTCCACGGGCCATAGCGAGGGCGGCCTGCTCGTAGCCTTTCGCAAAGGCGGCGGGTTTCTCGAACCACATAGAGGTGGTTTCCACCGCGCTCATGCCGCCCATGCCCATCATC
The DNA here is from genome assembly GCA_937922185.1 of uncultured Neomegalonema sp. Lineage (GTDB taxonomy): Bacteria > Pseudomonadota > Alphaproteobacteria > Rhodobacterales > Rhodobacteraceae > JAHDDY01. Next base: position 13,226 of record CAKZUT010000146.1, on the reverse strand, counting down.
ATACTGCGCCGCATGATCGTTTCGGCTGCGCTCAGGGTCAATTGCTGCTGCTGGAATCCCAGAGCGATCCAATCCATGGCAATCGTCGTCATCGTCTTTACCGGCATGGCGGCCCCTCTCTCTTGCTGCAATGCAACATAGCGGGTTGCCCGGCAATGTCACGATCCATCCCCTCCCCCGCGCAACAAAAAAGCCGCCCCCCGAAGGGAACGGCTTTTCCGGGTGTAGAGAGAGCAGAGAGGTCGTCAGCAGGAGTAGTAGAGTTTGAACTCGACCGGGTGCGGCGTGTGTTCGTACTCGATGTTCTCTTCCATTTTCAGATCGATATAGCCTTCGATCTGGCTCTGGCTGAAAACGTCGCCCTTGAGCAGGAAGGCATGGTCTTCCTTCAGGGCGTCGAGTGCCTCGCGCAGCGAACCGCAGACGGTGGGGATATCGGCCAGCTCTTCGGGCGGCAGATCGTAGAGATCCTTGTCCGAGGGATCGCCCGGATGGATCTTGTTCTCGATACCATCGAGACCGGCCATCAGCAGCGCGGCGAAGCACAGATAAGGGTTCGCCGCCGGATCGGGGAATCGGGCCTCGACACGCTTGGCTTTCGGCGACTCGGTCCATGGAATACGGATACAGCCCGAACGGTTGCGGGCGGAGTAGGCGCGCAGGACAGGAGCCTCAAAGCCGGGGATCAGGCGCTTGTAGCTGTTGGTGGAGGGGTTGGTGAAGGCATTGAGCGCCTTGGCGTGCTTGAGGATACCGCCGATGAAGTAGAGCGCCTCGTCCGACAGATCCGCATAGCCGTTGCCCGCGAAGAGCGGCTTGCCGTCCTTCCAGATCGACATATTCACGTGCATTCCCGTGCCGTTGTCGCCCGCGATGGGCTTGGGCATGAACGTGGCCGATTTGCCGTAGGCGGCGGCGACGTTGTGGATGACGTACTTGTATTTCTGAAGGTTGTCGGCCTGCTCGGTCAGCGATCCGAAGATCATGCCCAGTTCGTGCTGGGAGGCGGCGACCTCATGGTGGTGCTTGTCCACCTTCATGCCGATCTGCTTCATGGTGGAGAGCATCTCGGAACGCATGTCCTGGCCCGCATCGGTCGGGTTCACGGGGAAGTACCCGCCCTTGACACCGGGACGATGGCCCGTGTTGCCCATCTCGTATTCGGTCCAGGAGTTCCACGGGCTGTCGGCGGCATCGACCTCGTAGGCGACACGCTCCATCGACACATCGTAACGCACGTTATCGAAGACGAAAAATTCCGCTTCGGGACCGAAGAAGGACTGATCGCCGATGCCGGAGGACTTGAGATACGCCTCGGCCTTCTTGGCGGTGCCGCGCGGATCACGCTCATAGGCCTCGCCCGTGTCAGGCTCGACCACATCAGCGAAGATCGCCATGGTCTTCTGGGCGTAGAAAGGATCGATATAGGCGGATGCGGGATCGAGCATCAGCTTCATGTCGGAGTTCTCGATGCTCTTCCATCCGGCGATGGAGGAACCGTCGAACATCCAGCCTTCCTCGAACCAGTCCTCATCGACGATATCGACGATAGCCGTGACGTGCTGCATCTTGCCGCGCGGGTCGGTGAAGCGGATATCGAGATACTCGACTCCCTCGTCCTTGATCTGCTTGAGGAGGGTCTTGACGTCGCTCATGGGTCCGTGTCCTTTCGTTGGAATTCCTGTCAGGGCCGCTTTGCTGATTGTCCGGCCTCTCTGTCATTCCCGCGAAAGCGGGAATCTATCGCTGCTGAGGCAGATTTCCGATTTCGCGGGAATGACAGTTTTTTCGGGGTGCGTCGTTGTTCGGCGGCGTCAGAGCGCCTCGACACCCTCCTCGCCGGTGCGAATGCGTACCGATTGGTCGATGGTGCTGACGAAGACCTTGCCGTCGCCGATCTTGCCGGTCTTTGCGGCGGCGACGATGGCCTCGACCACCTGCGCGACCAGCGCGTCATCCACGACGACCTCGATCTTCACCTTGGGCAGAAAATCGACGACGTATTCCGCGCCGCGATAGAGTTCGGTGTGCCCCTTCTGCCGCCCGAAGCCCTTGGCTTCGATGACGGTCAGGCCCTGAACGCCGACTTCCTGCAAACTCTCCTTAACATCATCGAGCTTGAACGGCTTGATGATGGCTTCGATCTTTTTCATGCTGACCATGCCCTCGGTTGCCGCGAAGGATCGCGCGGTTGGGGGGAGCACAGCAAGGAACGGGCCAACCGGGAAAACACTTCATTTACAAAGCGCACTATGGTTAGCGTCGAAAAAACCACCACTAAAATGCCTAATTTTCAGGCAATACGCACAGATTTCAGGCAGAGGCGGACTCCACTGCTTGTGGAGTCCTGTGCAGACGATATGATCTGCCGAGAGACGAAGGAGAATAACGATGGGCGTCAAACACAGCACGGATTACGCTGACGAAGCGTTCGCTCATGTTCAGGCGCTCACCGATGCGGGGAATTATGACTCCATCTCGGACGCCGTCTCCGCCATCGTCCTGCGCGACAAGGAAGCGCAAGACCGTGACCGGATCGCGCTGGAAACCGAAGTGCTCCGCCGAATTGCCCTGTCAGATGATCGTTGGGTTCCCGTGCGAGCCGAGGGATTTCTGGATGAGGCGGTTGCTCGACTCGATGCGCGAATCAACGGGGCGAAGGGGTGATCTTCGAAGAGCATCCGCTTTTCGCGCAAGACATCGATGACATTGCCTGGTTCATATTCGAGATCAGCGGATCGCGCGAAGCAGCGGTACGTCGCCTTACCGAAATCGCGACGATGAGAGCACATATTATAGAGCGCCCCCTTTCCGGCGTCAGACTTGATGGCGCTTTGCAGGGATGTCTGGCGCGGCATGGAGGCCGCGACAACAAGCTCACGATCCTTTGGCTGCCAGACCAAAGCCTCGGACGAGCGCGCCTCCTGATGGTTTCATTTGGCGGCCATGACTGGATGGGCCGCGCGGTCGAAAGGCTCTGAACGATGGAACTCCTCACCGCCGCCCAGATGCGGGCCATCGAACAGGCCGCTATCGCCAGTGGCGAGGTCACGGGCCTCGACCTGATGGAACGCGCCGGGCGCGGGGTGGTGGAGGCGATCTTCGAGTGGCGGCCCGACTTGGCGGAAGGTGAGCGCAGCGCCGTGGTCCTGTGCGGACCGGGCAACAATGGCGGGGACGGGTTCGTCGTCGCGCGGCTGCTGAGGGAGCGGGGGTGGGCGGTCGAGGTCTTTCTCTATGGCGACGAGGCGAAACTGCCACCTGATGCGGCAACGAACGCCCAGCGGTGGACGGAACCGTCGCACCCTATCGACGATGATGCTCTGGAGCAGATCAGTGTAAAAGCCGACCTGTTCGTGGATGCGTTATTCGGCACCGGTCTACATCGAAGCATCGAAAGACCCCTCTATGCCAGCCTGAAACGAGTGATGAAGAACGGCTGGATGTCCAGCAGAACCGTTTCCATAGACGCTCCAAGCGGATTGTGTCTCGACAGCGGGCGATATCTGAAAACCGAATGGTCGCAAGATATTTGGGCCGATCTGACGGTTACGTTTCACAAGCCGAAGCATGGACATTACCTCGCGGACGGGCCGATGGGATGCGGGCGCCTCGTCGTCGTGGACATTGGTCTTGCTGGCATGAACGCACATTTCTCTGCCAACGACACCGTCACATATGTAAAATCTCCCGGACAAGTGCTGGACAAGGTTTCCGGTATTGGCGGAAACATTGCGTTTCCGTCAGCCAATCACAAATACACCCACGGCCACGCCCTCGTCCTCTCCGGCGGCATGGGCCGCACCGGAGCCGTCCGCCTAGCCGCACGTGGAGCCTTGCGGATCGGGGCGGGGCTGGTGACGGTGGCCGCGCCCCGATCCTCCATGATGGAGAATGCCACCCACCTGACGGCGATCATGCTGCGGGAGATGGGCGGGGCCGATGGGTTGGCGGAGATGCTCGCGGATGAAAGGATCAATGCGGTCTGTCTGGGGCCGGGGTTGGGAGTGAATGAAGAAACGCGGGAACTGGTGGCGGTGGCATGTGGTCATAAGGACTCGCTGTCCCGGCCATTGAGCCGGGGCCTCCTCGAACAACGCGCTCCGAATGAAGGAGGACCCGCATCGGGTGCAGGGCAGCGCAAATTTCGATCGGTGGTGATCGACGCCGATGCGCTGACCTCCTTCGCGGACGATCCCCCTGCCCTCTTCGCCCTGCTGCACGGGAAATGCGTCCTGACCCCCCATGAAGGCGAGTTCGGGCGGCTATTCCCGGATATCCTCGAAAAACTGAAAGCCCCCGCCACGACCGGCCCTGCCTACTCCAAGGTCGATGCCACGCGGGAGGCGGCGGCGAGGGCGGGGTGCGTAGTGCTGTTCAAGGGGGCCGATACTGTGATCGCCGATCCCTCCGGGCGCACCTCCATCAACTCGGCGCATTACGAGCGCGCCGCGCCTTGGCTGGCCACCGCTGGATCGGGCGATGTGCTGGCCGGAATGATCACCGGCCTCCTCGCCCGTGGCCTCGATGCAATGAGCGCCGCCGAATCCGCCGCATGGCTGCATGTCGAGTGCGGTCGTCATCTCGGCCCCGGCCTGATTGCGGAAGACATTCCAGAGGCTTTGCCCACTATCCTCAAGCGGGTTCTCGGCTGGACAGCGCCACCGGATCACGAGACTGCTTGACATCGTGCGATTTTATTGATGCACCGCGACCATGCCGTTGATATAGAGCGCGGCGGAGCGCGACCGTTGCGGGCGTGGTGGAATTGGTAGACACGCCAGATTTAGGTTCTGGTGCCGTAAGGTGTGGGGGTTCAAGTCCCTCCGCCCGTACCAGTGCTCCGCCACTCCGTCAGGGACTCGCCCTACCCGTGCGCCGCGTGAAATCGACCCAATTTTTGTAACGACGAAGAAGATCAGGACCAGACGATGCAAGTGACGGAAAGCAAATCGGACGGGTTGATCCGCGTCTACGACATCACCATTCCCGGCGAAACGCTGGAGAGCAAGGTCACGTCAAAGCTCATGGAAGCGCGCGGGACCGTTGAACTGAAAGGTTTCCGCAAGGGCAAGGTTCCCCTGAAACTGCTGCGCCAGCGGTTCGGGCAGAGCCTGCTCGGTGAGAGCATTCAGGAACTGGTGGATGGCACCGTTCGCGATCTTGTCGCCGAGAAAGAGCATCGTCCGGCGATGACCCCCGATATCAAGATGACCAATGAGGACTTCAACGAGGGCGACGATATCAGTCTGACTGTCGCCTATGAGTTGCTGCCCGATGTTCCGCCGGTGGATTTCTCGGGCATCGAGCTTGAAAAGATGGTCGTCAAGGTCGAGGAAAGCGCCGTGGACGAGGCTCTCGGACGCCTCGCCGCCGATGCCGTGAACTACGAAACCGCCAAGAAGGCCGCCGAGGACAAGGATCAGGTGGTGATCGACTTCCTCGGCAAGATGGACGGGGAACCGTTTGACGGCGGCGCGGCGGAGGACTTCCCCCTCGTGCTCGGCTCGAACCAGTTCGTTCCGGGCTTCGAGGAGCAACTGGTCGGCGTGAAGGCCGGTGATGAGAAGACCGTCGAACTGACCATGCCGGAGGAATACGGCAATGCCGAACTGGCCGGGAAGGCCGTGACCTTCGATGTCACCGTCAAGGAAGTGAAGGCCCCGCAGGCCGCTGAACTCGATGACGAATTCGCCAAACGCTTCGGTATGGAGTCGCTCGATTCCCTCAAGGACGATATCCGCGCCCGCGTCGGCGGTGAGTTCGAGCAGGCGTCGCGCGCCCATCTGAAGCGCAAGCTGCTGGACGATCTGGACGAGCGCGTTGATTTTGAACTGCCCCCCACGATGCTCGAAATCGAGGGCAAGCAGGTCGCGCATCAGCTCTGGCACGACGAGAACCCCGATGTGGAAGGCCATGACCACCCGGAAGTGGAACCGACCGAGGACCACCTCAAGATCGCCCGCCGTCGGGTCATGCTGGGCCTTCTTCTCGCTCATGTCGGCTCGGAAAACGATATTTCCGTCACCGAGGACGAACTGCGCGACGTGATGATCCAGCAGGCCCGCCAGTACCCCGGACAGGAACGCCAGTTCATCGAATGGGTGCAGGGCAACCAGCAGGCAATCAACGAGATGCAGGCCCCGATCTTCGAGGACAAGGTCGTGGATCTGATCCTCGGACAGGCCAAGATCACCGAGAAGACCGTCACCAAGGATGAGCTGGAGAAGGCGCTGGAAGACCTTGAAACCGAGTCGGTCTAGATCAGGTCCACAGGGTCGCGGCAGTCGAATTCGCGACCCTCTTCACCCTTCCTTCACGGCCTGTGGTCGATTACTTTCAGTGTAGCCTCACGACGCAGGCATGACACACGATTCCCGCGATCCACAGGTGATCGATATTCGGAGCGCGACATGAGAGACCCCGTCGATACCTACATGAACACCCTCGTACCGATGGTCGTCGAGCAGACGAGCCGGGGCGAGCGGTCCTACGACATCTATTCGCGCCTGCTGAAAGAGCGGATCATGTTCGTTTCCGGCCCCGTGCATGACGGGATGGCAACGCTGATGGTTGCGCAGCTTCTGTTTCTCGAAGCCGAGAACCCGAAGAAAGAAATCGCCATGTATATCAACAGCCCCGGTGGCGTCGTCACTTCGGGCCTGTCGATCTACGACACCATGCAGTACATCAAGCCGAAGGTGCAGACGCTGTGCATCGGGCAGGCCGCGTCGATGGGGTCACTTCTGCTGACCGCCGGAGCGCCGGGAATGCGTTTCTCGCTTCCGAACAGTCGTATCATGGTGCATCAGCCCTCCGGCGGCTTTCAGGGTCAGGCCTCGGATATCGAAATTCAGGCGCGTGAGATTCTCGAACTCCGCAAGCGTCTCAACCAGATCTATGTCCACCACACGGGCCGCAAGCTCGAAGAGGTGGAAAAGGCGCTGGAACGCGACACCTTCATGACAGCCGGAAAAGCCAAGGAATGGGGCCTCATCGACGAGATCGTCGAGAGCCGCGCCGATGTTACGGACGAGACGGCGGATTCGTGACCGTTATGGCGCATGGCGGCGTGTGCCGACCATGCGCCAATCCGCAATACGTGCAAGTGTGACGATTTAGCCATTGCCTTTCGCTCCGATGCCGAAAGAATTGGCCCCAAAGTCGCATGGGCGTTAGCATCGGTAAAACAGGCCAGCCGCATGACGGCTCGGGGAGAAAACGAATGAGCAACATCGGCGACTCCAAGAACACGCTCTACTGTTCCTTTTGTGGAAAGAGCCAGCACGAAGTACGCAAACTGATCGCCGGACCGACCGTGTTCATCTGCGACGAATGCGTCGAACTCTGCATGGATATCATCCGCGAGGAGAACAAATCCTCCCTCGTGAAATCCGGCGACGGCGTACCCTCGCCCCAGGAAATCTGCGAGGTTCTGGACGATTACGTCATCGGCCAGCGCATGGCGAAACGTGTTCTGTCGGTGGCCGTACACAACCACTACAAGCGCCTGAACCACGCCCAGAAATCGAACGATGTCGAGCTGGCCAAGTCCAACATACTGCTCATCGGCCCGACCGGTTGCGGCAAGACACTGCTGGCCCAGACCCTCGCGCGGATGCTCGACGTGCCCTTCACCATGGCCGATGCCACGACGCTGACCGAGGCCGGTTATGTGGGTGAGGATGTCGAGAATATCATTCTCAAACTGCTGCAATCGGCGGATTACAACGTCGAGCGCGCCCAGCGCGGAATCGTCTACATCGACGAGATCGACAAGATCAGTCGCAAATCCGACAACCCCTCCATCACCCGTGACGTTTCGGGCGAGGGAGTGCAGCAGGCCCTGCTCAAGGTCATGGAAGGCACCGTCGCGAGTGTGCCGCCGCAGGGAGGCCGCAAGCATCCGCAGCAGGAATTCCTCCAGGTCGATACGACCAATATCCTGTTTATCTGCGGGGGGGCTTTCGCAGGTCTCGACAAAGTGATCGCCCAGCGGAACAAGGGCAGTTCCATCGGGTTCGGTGCCGACGTCCGCACCGATGAGGAACGCACGATCGGCGATCTGCTGGCCGAGCTGGAGCCGGAAGATCTGCTGAAATTCGGCCTGATCCCGGAATTTGTCGGACGCCTGCCGGTGATCGCGACCCTGCGCGACCTCGATGAAGGTGCCCTGATCCAGATCCTGACCGAACCCAAGAACGCTCTGGTCAAACAGTACCAGCGCCTGTTCGAGATGGAAGGCTCCAAGCTGACCTTCACCGACGATGCCCTGCGGGCCGTCGCGCGCAAGGCGATCGGGCGCAAGACCGGCGCACGCGGCCTGCGGTCGATTCTGGAAAACGTCCTTCTGGATGCGATGTTCGATCTGCCCTCGATGAAGGGTGTGCATGAGGTCGTCGTCAATGCCGAGGTGATCGACGGCGATGCCCAGCCTCTCTTCATCTATGAAGACGGCGAGGAAGCCGCCGTAACCGGCGCAGCATCCTGATATCGCCTTGACCGGGATCGGATGGCAGGGAGAAAACCCGTACAACGGGCAATCTTCCCCTATGCGACCCCGGTTCACACGAGACGATTTCGGTGCGACAGTGACGGCATGGTACCGGGCTTGAAACCCGGTGCGCTGAGCGCCATTTGCACATGCAACGCTGTATGGTGACGGTCCCGTGCTTGAATGAAGGCGGTGCCGTTCGACTTTCGAGGATTGTCTATGACCGAAGAAATCCGCCCTGACGACACCGCGATCTACCCGGTACTTCCCTTGCGGGATATCGTCGTTTTTCCCCATCTCATTGCCCCCCTCTTCGTCGGACGCGAGAAATCCGTCAATGCTCTCGAAGAGGTGATGAAGAATAATCGCGAAATCCTGCTGGTCACCCAGAGGGACGCGACAAAGGACGACCCGGCCCCCGAGGATATCTATTCCGTCGGCGTGATCGCGACCGTCCTGCAATTGCTCAAGCTGCCCGACGGCACCGTGAAAGTGCTGGTCGAGGGCAAACGCCGCGCCGGGATCGGACGTTACCTCCCGAATGACGAGTTTTTCGAGGCCGAGGCCAACGTCATCGATGAAAGCGTCGGCGACGAAAAGACCGTCCGCGCCCTGTCGCGCACCGTCACGGTCGAATTCGAGAAATATCTCAAGCTCAACAAGAACATTCCGCAGGAAGCCCTCGTCGCGGCGGGCAAGATCGACGAGCCGTCAAAGCTGGCCGATACCGTGGCCCACCATCTTGCCGTCAAGATCGACGAGAAGCAGGAATTGCTGGAAATCACCACGGCGGCAGAGCGGCTGGAAAAAATCTTCGCGCTCATGCAGGGCGAAATCAGCGTCCTGAATGTCGAGAAGAAGATCAAGAGCCGGGTCAAGCGCCAGATGGAGAAGACCCAGCGCGAATATTATCTGAACGAACAGATGAAGGCGATCCAGCGCGAGCTGGGCGAAAGCGAGGACGGCAAGGACGAGCTGGGCGAACTCGAAGCCCGGATCGAAGAAGCCAAACTCTCCAAGGAAGCCTATGAGAAGGCCCAGGCAGAACTGAAGAAACTGCGGAACATGAGTCCCATGTCCGCAGAGGCCACGGTTGTGCGGAATTACCTCGACTGGCTGGTCTCGATCCCCTGGAAGAAAAAGGCGCGCGTCAAGAAAGACCTCAAGGCTGCCGAGGTCATCCTCGATGATGATCATTACGGTCTCGACAAGGTGAAGGAGCGGATCGTCGAGTATCTCGCGGTCCAGCAGCGCAAGTCGAAGCTGAAAGGCCCGATCCTGTGCCTCGTCGGCCCCCCCGGCGTCGGCAAGACATCTCTCGGCAAATCCATCGCGAAGGCGACGGGTCGCGAATTTATTCGTATTTCGCTCGGCGGCGTCCGGGACGAAGCGGAAATTCGCGGTCACAGGCGGACCTATATCGGCTCGATGCCCGGCAAGATCATCCAGTCCATGAAGAAGGCCAGGACGACCAACCCGCTCATCCTGCTCGACGAGATCGACAAGATGGGTCAGGACTTCCGGGGCGATCCCGCATCCGCGATGCTGGAAGTGCTGGACCCGGAGCAGAACGCGGCCTTCGGCGACCACTATCTCGAAGTGGATTATGACCTTTCCAATGTCATGTTCCTGACGACCGCGAACACGATGAACCTGCCCCGCCCCCTGCTTGATCGGATGGAGATCATCCGGCTCGAAGGCTATACCGAGGAAGAGAAAGTCGAGATCGCCAAACGCCATCTGGTGGACAAACAGCGCGAAGCGCACGGCCTGTCGGACAAGGAGTTCAGGATCACGGATGAGGCCCTGTCCAGTCTGGTGCGCGTCTACACGCGCGAGGCGGGGGTCCGTAATCTGGAGCGCGAGATCGCCAAGCTGGCCCGCAAGGCCGTGACCAAAATCGTGCGCGACGACCGCAAGCAGATCAACGTCACCGCCGACAAGCTGGACGATATGCTCGGGGCCGCGAAGTTCCGCTACGGTCTGGCCGAGGATGAAAATGCCGTCGGCGCGGTCACGGGCCTCGCATGGACCGAAGTGGGGGGCGACCTGCTCTCCATCGAGGCCGTTCGGATGCCGGGCCGGGGCCGCATGAAGACCACGGGCACGCTGGGCGACGTGATGAAGGAGTCAATTGACGCGGCCTCATCCTATGTCCGCTCCATCGCGCCGCTTATCGGTGTCGAGCCGCCGAAATTCGAGCGGATGGATATCCATGTCCATGTGCCCGAAGGGGCGACGCCGAAGGATGGTCCCTCCGCAGGCATCGGCATGGTGACATCCATCGTCTCGGTCCTGACCGGCATCCCGATCCGCAAGGACGTGGCGATGACCGGTGAAGTGACCCTGCGCGGGAACGTGCTGCCCATCGGTGGCCTCAAGGAGAAACTGCTGGCGGCCCTTCGCGGCGGCATCAAGACGGTGGTTATCCCGCAGGAGAATGAGAAAGATCTGCGTGAAGTGCCCGATTCGGTGAAAAAGGGCATGAAGATCATCCCCGTCTCAACCGCCATGGAGGTGCTGGATATCGCTCTCGTGTCAAAACCGGAATCGATCATCTGGACCGAAGCCGATCAGGCGGCCTCCGAACAGCAGTTCACACCGCCGAATATGCTTGGAGCGGATGATCCGACTCGCGGATTGAATGCCTGAGACATAAATATCGCAACTATGACGTGCTTTCAGGCGTCTATCACGGAAAACGGTGAAGCGGCAGGTACAGTCTGCCGCTTTTTCTTTTGACCTGACGAAAACCCCTCCATACGATGCGTCACAATTAAATTACCGGGAAAGGTGCTGAACGTGAACAAGAAAGAACTCGCCGCCGCTGTCGCTTCTGAGTGCGAAATGACGAATGCGGACGCGACGAAGGCGATCGACGCCACGCTGGACAAGATCACCGAAACGCTCAAGAACGGTGACGATATCCGCCTGCTCGGCTTTGGCACCTTCACGACCGCGCATCGCAAAGCCGGCGAAGGTCGGAACCCGCAGACCGGCAAGAAAATCAAGATTGCCGCGTCCACTCAGGCGAAGTTCCGCCCCGGCAAGGGCCTGAAAGATGCCCTGAACGGCTGATGCATCAGGGCGGTTAGCTCAGTTGGTAGAGCGCTTCGTTTACACCGAAGATGTCGGGAGTTCGAGCCTCTCACCGCCCACCAAATTTCAGGCCCGGACCGTCATGGTCCGGGCTTTCCCGCGCCCGGAGCCGGAATGCCTCACGACGATCCGACGGAAACACTCGATGCGCTGGGATTGCGATGCCCGCTTCCGGTTCTCAAGGCGCGCAAGCGTCTCAAGGGCATGGCCCCCGGCAGCGTTCTGAGGATCGAGGCCGACGACCCCGCCGCGATCATCGATGTTCCCCATTTCTGTACAGAACAGGGCCATACGCTGCTGGATCAGGCGCGCGAGGGCGATACGCTGATCTTTCTGGTCAGGAAATAGCGGCCTCTATTTCCGCATGGATTCGCGCATCTGGTCACATGGGTCGCCCCGCTCTGGGGGAGTCGAGGAAATCGTGATCGTATACATTCCTTCGAGAGCGGCCACGTCACCGTCTTCCACCTGACCGATGGCCGCAATTGTCGCATCCGGCATCGCCCGCGACAGATAGGCCGGTGCCCCGCTCCTGAGCCGCGCATGGGCATTGCCGCAGATCAGGACAGAGCGCCCTTCCCCGCGCAGAGCCGCCCGTCGCCAGGCCTCGGCATAGGCGGCGTCCCATGCCCTCTGAACCGCGACCATGGGCGCAAGCCTCGTGCGGTCGAGCAAGCCGCAATGGGCCTCGTATTGCTCGTTCAGCATCATCGCCGCCACCTCGGCGGGCAATGGCTCATCCAGCCCGTACCGCGCCGTCATCTCCTCGCCCAGACCGGGCGCGCCTCTGGCATAGATTGCCGACAACGCCTGTCGCGACAGCCCGCCCCCCGCGATATAGGCATCCGGCGCGGCCTCCAGGATCGGCGCATACAGCGCGAAATCGGGCCACCCACTCTCTTCCCAGTCAAGGGCCGCCGCCAGCTCATCGCGTGACGCGCCTTCCCGGCGCAGACGGTTGACCGTTTCCTCCAGCGCCTGCGGTATCATCTCGAAGGCAATCCCCGCCGGACGCAATGCCGTGACGATCTTCGCCTGTATCGCATGGTGAAGCGGATTGTCATGCCGCTCACCGATTGCGATGAAGCGGGCATCTGAGACAGCATCGACAGCAGGCCCGATATCGGTCGATGCCGATACGGGAAGCGCGGGCATGAAGGCCACGCTTCCCAGACCCAGCAAGACCTGCCGGCGATCCGTCATGCCGGAGGCGGCGCGTCCGTCAGCGCGTGGGATGCCAGCGCCTCCTCGAACGGGTTCTCGCCTTTCAGCCAGCGGACGAAGACGTTCTTCCCGGTGAAGATCGTCGCCAGCGCCGCGTTCAGTTCCAGCGGCTCCACGAACAGACCGGAATTATAGAGCGCCGTGCCGAAGGCATCGTAGTAGGCCTGAGTGTTCTTGAAAAACATCGCATGAGAAGGCGCGGGATAATAGGCATCGCGCGTCTCGAAAGCCGTGCGACAAGCCGTGACATCGCTGCTGTGCATCGACCGGCAGGTCAGTGGACGCCCCGCATGGACCGTACACAGATGCGTTTCGGGGTCGAGCATCGGACAGGCGATCCGCCCCACATGCCGCGCCGCGCCGCTCTTGCCGCGATGCTCGGCGTCATGTGCGATGATCCGGTCGATCA
>CAKZUT010000145.1 GCA_937922185.1 uncultured Neomegalonema sp. | reverse complement strand
CCTTTCCGGCAATCAGATCATGCCGGTCTACGATACGGCCATTGATGACGGATTGCGGATCATCCACACCCGGCATGAGGGCGGCGCGGTCTACATGGCCGACGGCTACGCTCAGGCATCGGGCAGGCTCGGCGTGGCTCTCGTCACGGCGGCTCCGGGCTTCGCGAATGCGCTTTCTGCGGTCTATTCGGCGCGCATGAACGAAAGTCCCGTGCTTTTCCTCAGCGGCGATTCCCCCGTCCGCGAGCGCGGCAACGCCCCCTTTCAGGAACTCGACCAATGCGCCATGGCCGCTCCGGTCGTCAAAGCAACGTTCCGTCCGACGACCCCCGCCGAACTCGGTGACATGCTGGGCGAGGCAATTCGCATCGCGTTGTCCGGGCGGCAGGGTCCGGTCCATATCGCCCTGCCCTTCGATGTGCTGAACGCCGATGCAAGCGGCAGCGCCCCGCCCGCCGATCTCTCCCCCCCGGCACGTCCTTTCGACAATGCAGCCGCCGTCGCGGCGGCTCTTGCAGGCGCAGAGCGCCCCCTGATTCTGACCGGCCCGATGCTGAACGAGGGACGCGGGGGCGGGCGCGCGGCGGCCCTGCGTGCGGCAACCGGCGCTCCGGTCATCTGCCTCGAAAGCCCGCGTGGCCTGCGCGATCCGGCGCTGGGGGCTTTCGCCGAAATCATGCCTCGGGCCGACCTGATCCTCGGCATTGGCAAGGTGCCGGATTTCACCATGGGCTTTGCCCGCCCCCCCGCCGTATCCGGGGAAGCCGGACTGCTGTTCATTGATCCCGACGGCCCCGCCCTGGACCGCGCGAAGGCGCTTGCCGGAGACCGCCTTGTCCTGGCGGGCCGCGCCGATCCCGGTCAGGCGGCGGATGCGATATGCACCGCAACCCGCCCGATAAATCGCTCCGGCTGGATCACCGCCGTCGATGCGGCCCTGTCCTTCCGTGACGATCCGGCCACTGCCCCCGGCATCCATCCCCGCGCCCTCTGCGCGCAGGTACAGGCGGTTCTCGATGCCGCCGATGACCCGGTCCTCATCTGTGACGGCGGCGAATTCGGCCAATGGGCGCAAGCTCTGCTCCATGCCCCCATGCGCCTGACCAATGGTCTGTCCGGGGCTATAGGCGGCGGCATCGGCTACGCCATCGGCGCGAAAATCGCCCGCCCCGACGCCACGGTCGTTCTGACCATGGGCGACGGCACGGCGGGCTTCACACTCGCCGAGTTCGACACCGCCGCCCGTGCCGACACGCCGTTTCTGACCATCATCGGCAATGACGCCTGCTGGAATGCCGAGCGCCATATCCAGATCAGGGATTACGGCGAATCCCGCGCCATCGGCTGCGATCTCGACCCCGAGACCCGCTATGACCGCGCGGCGGCGGCCCTCGGATGCCACGGCTCTAAAGTACCGGACACGGATCGCCTCGCCCCGGCCATTCAGGCCGCTTTCGCCAGCGGCAAGCCCGCCGTTCTCGACGTCGCCATCGCCAGTCTGGCCGCTCCGGTGTTCAGACGCGAATGACGCTCACCGTCTGCTCTCGCAGGGTCATCATCCCGAAGCTGCTCATGAAGGCCACATCCGCCGCATCGGCCCCCACGCCGATCCGCGCGATGGTGTCCGGCCCGGCCATCCCCGTGGGATCGACCAGATGCCACGCCTCGTCCAGATACACCTCCGCGACCGCATGGAAATCGGGCGGGTCCACATCGGGCGCATAGACACTGACGAAGCGCGCCGGGATCGTGGAAGCGCGGGCCATGGTAATCAGCACATGGGCAAAATCCCGGCAAACGCCCTGCCGCTGCACAAAGGTTTCCAGCGCCGTGGTATGCGGCCCGCTCGCCCCCGGTACATAGGCGAAGCGGGCTTCGATCCAGTCACTCAGCGCCGCGATCCGCGCACCGCCCTCACTTGCGCCGAATTCCGCCGCCACGAAGGTCTGGAACCTGTCCGACGGGCAATAGCGCGACGGCATCAGATACCGCACCACCTGCCCCGGCAGATTCCGGGGCGGCACCTGTCCCAGAGTTCCGAGGTCAGGCACATCCCGCTCCACGGCGACCCGTGCCTCGTAGGTACAGGCGAAATCATCCTCGACATGCAGCCAGAGCCGCTGCCCCACATCGCTCTCCGCTGCGATATGCCAGCCCTTTCCGGCGCTTCCGGTATCGAGCCGCGCCTCCACGACCGTCTGGTCGCCCAGCCCGGCAGCCTCAATCTGGAGCAGCAGGTCCACCGGCGACGAAACGGTGTAATCGAGCCGGACGGCGATATCGAGTTCCATGGACGCATTGTCTTTCGGGGAAAGGAAAGGGCGGACAGACTTGCCGATATAGCGCGAAGGCGCTACCTGCCACCCATGTTAAAAACCCGCGTCATTCCCTGTCTGGACGTTGCCGGAGGCCGCGTGGTCAAGGGTGTCAACTTCGTCGATCTCGTGGATGCGGGCGATCCGGTCGAGGCGGCGACCGCCTATGACGCCGCCGGGGCCGACGAATTATGCTTTCTCGATATCGGGGCCAGCCACGAGGGGCGCGGCACGATGCTCGACGTGGTGCGGCGCACGGCGGAACGCTGTTTCATGCCGCTGACCGTCGGCGGCGGAGTTCGCACGCTGGACGATATCCGCGCGCTGCTTCTGGCCGGGGCCGACAAGGTGTCGATCAACACCGCCGCCGTGAAAGACCCCGATTTCGTCCATGCCGCCTCGCAGAAATTCGGCGCGCAATGCATCACGGTCGCCATCGACGCCAAGGGCGTCGGCGGCAACCGCTTCGAAATCTTCACCCATGGCGGACGCACCGAAACCGGCATCGACGCCGTGGAGTTCGCGCAAAAGATGGAGGGCCTCGGCGCAGGCGAAATCCTCCTGACCTCCATGGACCGCGATGGGGCGAAGACCGGCTACGACATCCCGCTCACCCACGCCGTTTCGAGTGCCGTCGGCATCCCCGTCATCGCATCGGGCGGGGTCGGCACCCTCGATCATCTCGTAGAGGGTGTGACACAGGGCGGAGCCTCGGCGGTGCTGGCCGCCTCCATCTTCCATTTCGGAACCTACACCATAGCCGAGGCCAAAGCGGCCATGGCAACGGGCGGCGTGCCCGTGCGGATATGAACATAAGGACGATCCCATGAAAATCTGTGGCATTTCGGGCAGTCTGCGTAGCGGCTCCTACAACACGGCGCTCCTCCACGCGGTCAGGGAGATCGCGGCCCCCGACCATGACGTCGTGATCGCCGATATCGCCGATATCCCGCTCTACAACGGCGATGTCGAGGCCAAAGAGGGCATCCCCGCCTCCGTCGAACGGGTCGCGGGCATGATCCGCGAGGCCGATGCCCTGCTGATCGTCACCCCTGAGTACAATGCGGGCATTCCCGGCGTCCTGAAGAACGCGATGGACTGGATCAGCCGCGTCCAGCCCGGCGTCTACGACGGCAAGCCCACCGCGATGATGGGCACCAGCCCCGGCACTCTCGGCACCGTGCGCGCACAGATGCAGCTTCGCAATCAACTGGCCAACCTCAACTGCCGCACCCTCTCGCAGCCCATGATCTATGTCGGCAATGCCGGCAAGTATTTCGGCGAGGGTAAGGACGGTCTCGATGACACCACCCGTGGTTTCGTCGAAAAGCAGCTTGCGGCGCTGGCCGCCCTCGCCCGCGCATGAGCGACACCCTCTCCCGGCTGGAGGCGACAATCCTCGCCCGCCGCGACGCGGGCGATGCGAACGCCTCCCACACCGCGCGCCTGCTGGCGAAGGGGCCGGAAAAATGCGCCGAGAAGTTCGGCGAGGAAGCCGTCGAGGCGATTATCGAGGCGGTGCGGGGGGATCGCGAAAAGCTGACCGCCGAGGCGGCGGATGTATTGTATCATCTTCTCGTCATGCTCGCCGCGCGGGACATATCCCTGACCGATGTTCTGGCGGTTCTGGAGTCGCGTGAAGGACGTTCGGGGCTGGCCGAAAAAGCATCGCGCCCGCATCCCTCTTGAAAGAACACAATAAGAACATATACTGGAGCGAGTCGCAGATGAGGAGAATGTCCGATGCCCGCTCCCGATCCGGTCGAAGACGCCATCAAACGCGGATTACAGGCGATGATCGCCGCCGATCCATCTCTCGCGCCGCCGGAAGAGGAGCCGAAATCCTCGGGCTTCGCGGCCTTGCTGCGGCGCTTTCGGCCACGCGCGCAGCGCGGCGACTGATCCTCGCCCTTTTCGCCTGTGTCATCGTCGCCGGATGCTCGATGGGCGGCGCGCCCCTGCCGCCCGCTTCCCCGCCCGACACCCTGCGCGTCGCGACTCACAACGTGCATTACATCCGGCTGGGCCGCGAGACCGGGCCATGGTCGGTCGGCGACTGGCAGGAACGCAAGGAAAGCCTCGACCTCGCCTTCAGGGCGCTCGATGCCGATGTCATCGGCTTTCAGGAGATGGAGAGTTTCGCACACGGATCGGTCCAGCCGGTGAATCTGACCCTCGACTGGCTGACGACGCGCAATCCCGATTACAGCGTGGCGGCGGCGAACGATCCGGCGGTCTTTCCCTCTACCCAGCCGATCCTCTATCGCGCAGCGCGCCTGCGCGCGGTGGATGAGGGCTGGTTCTTCTTTTCCGACACGCCCGACATCCTCTACGCCCGCACCTTCAACGGCAGTTTTCCGGCCTTTGCCTCATGGGCCACCTTCGCGGATCGCAGGACTGATCGCCGCTTTACCGTCGTCAATGTCCATTTCGATTTCGCCAGCGCCGGCAACCGTCTCAAATCAGCGGAGCTGGTGGCCGAGCGTATCCGCCCCCGGATCGCAGCGGGTGAGACCGTCATTGTCATCGGCGATATCAACGCCAGCGCCGCCAGCCGAACGGCCCGTATCCTGAAGGATACCGGCCTGATCTTCGCCCCTGTGACCGGCTCGACCTATCACTGGAACCGGGGCCTGAATCTCACCCCCGCCATTGATCACCTCGCCGCCACCCCCGATATCGAGCCGACAGGCAACGCCACCATCCTGCGCCGCCGTTTCGCCGGTGACTGGCCAAGCGACCATTATCCGGTGCTGGTCGATTTCAGGTGGCAGTAGATAAGTCAGTTACAGAACAGCAGATACTTGCTCATGCGGGCGAATAGTTCTTCTATCTGCTCGTTGAACCAGTCACAGAGGCGCTGCCGCTCCTCCTTCTGGGATGAGTAGCCCACCAGACGAGCCGCATCGGTTTCCGAGGTTACCTGAGCCAGATCGAGCGCATTGCGACGCAGAAGGTCGAAATATCGCGCATCCTCATCATGCAACATAAAGCGCGCCTGCTGTGCGATATCAGACAGTTCATTGGCCGAATGCCACGAGATACCCTGATCCGTCTCAACACGAGCGATGACACGCTGGGTGGCATTGAAGATATCGAAGCGCCGGTCGAACATCCGTTCGCGCAATAAATCACGATTTGTCTTCCATAGATTCCAGGCGATATAGGCCCCGATCAATGCGACGGCTGAAATGGCGACCGCCAATACACTCGACACCCATTGAGGATCACCCGCCATCACGGTGCGCTCCATACGATCATCGGTCCATACCGTGAATCATGCGAGGCCTCCCCAGGCGCTTCGTCATTTCATCAAAATACGTCTCACCACAACTCTAATCGAAGTAAATTTCAACTAGACCGGTTTTTCAGATAGTCAAGAGCAACGGATTTAGCCACGTGCGATGCCGGTATAGATCACGAGATCAGTGCGCCACCGCCGCCGCCACGCTCTCGTCGATCATCCGCCCTTCGGCAAACCGGTCCAGCGAGAACGGCGCAGCCACTGCATCCGGTTCCCCCTTCGCCATCGTCGCGGCAAAGCAATGCCCCGATCCCGGCGTCGCCTTGAACCCGCCGGTTCCCCAGCCGCAATTGATGAAAATACCGTCCACCGGCGTCTTCGAGATGATGGGCGAGCGGTCGCCGGTCATGTCCACAATGCCGCCCCATTGCCGCAGCATCCGCAGGCGCGAGATGATGGGGAAGGTCTCGACCAGCGCCGTCACTGTCTCCTCGATATGCTGGAAACTGCCGCGCTGGGTATAGTTGTTGAACCCGTCCGCTCCGCCGCCGATGACCATCTCGCCCTTGTCCGACTGGCTCATATAGCCGTGGACGGTATTGGCCATGACCACGATATCCATGCACGGCTTGATCGGTTCGGAGACCAGCGCCTGAAGCGCCACGCTCTCGATGGGCAGGCGGAAACCCGCCATATCGGCCAGACGCGAGGAATTCCCCGCCACGACGACCCCAAGCTTCCTGCACTTGATCTCGCCCCTGGTCGTCTGAATTCCCGTGACCTTGCCGCCCTCGGAATCGATGCCCGTGACCTCGCAATTCTGGATGATGTCGATCCCCATCTCATCCGCCGCCCTGGCAAAACCCCATGCCACCGCGTCATGCCGCGCCGTGCCGCCGCGCGGCTGCCAGAGGCCGCCCAGCACCGGAAAGCGGGTGTTCGGATCGAGATTGATGATCGGGCAAATCTTCTTCACCCGCTCCGGCGTCGCCCATTCCGACTTGATGCCGTTGATGCGGTTGGCGTGGAAAGTGCGCTGCCATGCCCGTTTCTCGTGCTCGGTCTGGGCCAGCATCAGCACACCGCGCGGGCTGAACATGATGTTGTAGTTCAACTCCTGCGACAACGTCTCGAACAGACTTCGCGACAGCTCAAAAAGGGCGGCGGAACTGTCCTGAAGATAGTTCGAGCGGATGATCGTCGTGTTACGGCCCGTATTGCCGCCCCCGATCCAGCCCTTCTCGATCACCGCGACATTCGTGATGCCATGATTCTTGCCCAGATAGTACGCGGTGGCCAGACCATGCCCGCCCCCGCCGACGATAATGGCGTCATATTCCTTCTTCGGCTCCGGCGAACGCCATGCGCGTTCCCAGTTCTGGTGGCCGGTCAGCGCATTGCGCGCCAGTGAGAAGATCGAATACCGCGCCTTGGGATTGGGTTTCACGCCGCGTCTCCACCGTCATCAGGTCAGGATATGGTGCTATATCGTTCTTTCCGTTTTCCCGCGAGGCTTCGCAAGCGCCTTTCAAAGTCAAGATTGCGACATGAGCGCGCGTATTGCACCGGCGGCGCTTGTGACGGAGGGGCACGGGCGATAGGTTCACGGCGTCCTCAATTCCGGAGCAAGCGCCCCCCGTGTTCATTGTTCTCGCCGGTGCCCTGGCCCTCGTTACCGCCCTTGCCGTTGCTCTGCCTTTCCTGCGCGGTCGGGCGGTGTCGGAATCGCGCGCGGCCTATGACGCACAGGCCTATCGCGCCCAGTTGCGCGAGGTCGATCAGGATGTCGCGCGCGGTGTTCTGACCGAAACCGAGGCGCAGGCCGCCCGGATCGAGATTTCCCGCCGCCTGCTCGCCGCCACCGACGCGATAGAGGCCGAGGGCGAGGCTCCGGCGGCCCCCCGCGACATGCGGACCCGCCTCGGCATCGGATCGGCCATCGGCATCCCCGTCATCGCCGCCGCGCTCTATCTGGGCATCGGCGGCGACGGTCGGCCCGACATGCCCCTCGACACCCGCACCGATTTCGCATCGCAAATGGCCCAGCGCCCCGCGCAGAAACGGGCCGAGGCGATCATGCAGCGCAGCGGCTACATCCCCGGCCCGCTGCCCCTCGATACCCCCGAACTCCAGCGTGTCGCGGATATGGTGGAACAGGTCGAGGCGGTGCTGGAGAAGAAGCCCGGCGACAGCACGGGCCGCCTGATCCTCGCCCGTACCCTGACCCGGCTCGGCCGTCACAGCGAAGCGGCGCGCAACTACGAATTGCTGATGACCACGGCGACGCAGCCCGATCTCGACCTCTACGGCGAGACCGTCGAGTCGATGGTCATGGCCGCGAACGGCTATGTCTCTCCCGAAGCGGAGTCCATCGCGGACCGGGGCACCACGCTCAACCCGCAGGACGCACGGTTCCGGCACTACAAGGCACTGGCCCTTTCACAGCGCGGCAAGGTCGATGAGGCCCTGATCCGCTGGGCCGACCTGCTGAAGGACGCGCAGCCTTCCGACCCCTGGGTCGGTATGGTCTATGACTATGCCAGCGAAGCCGCCGATGCCCTCGGCGTTCCCCCGCCTCCCCGACCCGCTGGCCCGTCCGGCCCGACGCGCGAGGATATTGCCGCCGCCGCCGTCATGCCCGCCGAAGATCGCAATGCGATGATCGAGGGGATGGTCGCCGGTCTTGCCGAGCGCCTCGCCGATGATCCCGACGACCTGCAAGGCTGGCTGCGCCTGATCCGCGCCTATACCGTGCTGGACCGCCCCGAACAGCGCGACAAGGCCGTCGATATGGCCCGCCGCACCTTTACGGGCGATACCAAAGCCCTCGAACAGATCGAAGCCGCCACACAATGATGCTCGCAAGGAATGCCGCCGAGTTTCTGGAACAGGTCGGCCATTCCGGCGCATTGCTCGGTCTCGACCCCGGCACGAAGACCATCGGCGTCGCCATCTGCGACGAACGCCGCACCCTCGCCTCACCGCTGGAAACCATCGAACGCAATGGCCTGAAGCACGATATCGAGCGTCTGCGCCAGGTCATCGCCCAACGCGAGGCTATCGGGATCGTGCTGGGGATGCCCGTCAATATGGACGGCACCGCAGGCCGCCGCGCCCAGTCCGTCCGCGCCTTCTCGCGCAGTATCGAGGACGCGCTGGCCCTGCCCGTCATCCACTGGGACGAACGCCTCTCCACCGTCGCCGCGACAGAAGCGATGATCGACGCCAATGTCAGCCGCGCCAAACGCTCCCCCCGCATCGACGCCGCCGCCGCCGCCTCCATCCTGCAAGGCGCACTCGAAACCTTCGCGGCCAGCGCAGTGACCCGCTGATCTCGCGTCACCACGCGATTTCTGCTATCCTCATGCTATGAACATCCAGACCAAGATCGAAGCCGACGACGCCTACCACGCCGATTTTACGGCATGGCTCCTCGAACAGGCCCAACGCCTGCGCGCCCGCGATACCGATGCGCTCGACTGGGATAATCTGGCGGAGGAGATCGAAAGCATGGGGCTGAACCATTACCGCGAATTGGGCAGTCGCCTCCAGACCATTCTGATCCACGTCCTGAAGCTGATGCTATCTCACGACGACCGCCCCCGCGCTGGATGGCGCGTTACCATCCGCACACAGCGTGATGAGATCGACAGCCTTCTGAAGCAAAGCCCCAGCCTGCGCCGCCGTATTCCTGAACTTTCAGTGGAATTGTACGAGCGCTCTCTCAAGCGCGCCTTGGCCGAACTCGAAGATCACGAACCGGGTCGGATCAGTGAATACCGTTCAATTGCAGGCGAACTGTCGCCGCTCCAATCGGAACAACTACTCGATGACAACTGGTTTCCCGAACCGCCCCAATCTAACTGAACAAGGGCGGTTCGAAATTTTGGTCAGCGGTGCTTACGCCCCCGCCCTGTTCGCAATCAAATTATCCACAACTTCAGGCTCTGCCAGCGTCGAGGTATCCCCCAGCGACCCGAAATCGTTCTCCGCGATCTTGCGCAGGATGCGCCGCATGATCTTGCCGGAGCGCGTTTTGGGCAAACCGGGCGCCCATTGGATAACATCGGGCTTGGCGATGGGGCCGATTTCCGTGCCCACCCATTCGCGCAGTTCCTTGCGGAGTTCCTCACTTTCGGCCTCGCCGCCCATCAGGGTGACATAGCAATAGATGCCCTGCCCCTTGATCTCGTGCGGATAGCCGACGACCGCCGCCTCCGACACCTTCGGATGCGCCACCAGTGCGCTTTCGACTTCCGCCGTCCCCATCCGATGGCCGGAGACGTTGATCACATCGTCCACCCGCCCCGTAATCCAGTAATAGCCGTCCTCATCCCGACGGCACCCGTCGCCCGTGAAGTAATAGCCCTTGTACTGCTCGAAATACGTCGAGACGAAGCGGGCATGATCGCCATAGACCGTCCGCATCTGTCCGGGCCAGCTATCACGGATGCACAGCACACCCTCGGTCGCCGTCTCGGTCATCTCCTCGCCGGTATTCGGCTCCAGAATGACCGGCTGAACGCCGAAGAACGGCAGCGTGGCCGAGCCGGGTTTCGTCGCCGTCGCGCCGGGCAGCGGGGTAATCAGATGCCCCCCCGTCTCCGTCTGCCACCACGTATCGACGATGGGGCAGGTTCCCTTGCCGACGACCTCGTTATACCAGTTCCATGCTTCGGGGTTGATCGGCTCGCCCACGGTGCCCAGCACTTTCAGCGAAGACAGGTCCGCCGCCTCCACGAAGCCGTTCCCCTTGCCCATCAGCGCGCGAATGGCGGTGGGGGCGGTATAGAACTGATTGACCCTGTGCTTCTCGCAAACCTGCCAGAAGCGCGAGGCATCCGGGTAGGTTGGCACCCCCTCGAACATCAGCGTCGTCGCCCCGTTCGCCAGCGGTCCGTAGACGATATAGCTGTGCCCCGTGACCCAGCCCACATCGGCGGTACACCAGAAGATATCGCCCTCGTGGTAGTCGAACACGTATTCATGGGTCATCGACGCCCAGACCAGATATCCGCCCGAGGTATGCACGACGCCCTTGGGTTTGCCGGTCGATCCCGACGTGTAGAGGATGAACAGCGGGTCTTCCGCGTTCATCGGCTCCGGCTCACAGGCGTTGGAGATGCCGTCCTCGGCCTCGTGCAGCCAGACGTCGCGCCCGTCCTGCATCGGCGTTTCGTCGCCCACGCGCTTGACCACGAGGCACTTCACCGACGCATCGCATTTGGCCAGCGCCTTGTCGGCATTGGTTTTCAGCGGCGTGGCCTTGCCCCCGCGCGGAGCGGCATCGGCGGTAATCAGCACCTTCGCTTCGCAATCATTGATCCGGTCAGCCAGCGCATCGGGCGAAAACCCGGCGAAGACGATGGAATGCACCGCCCCGATCCGCGCACAGGCCAGCATCGCATAGGATGCCTGCGGGATCATCGGCAGATAGATCACCACCCGGTCGCCCTTGCCGACGCCCATGTCCTTCAGGACATTGGCGAACTTGCAGACATGGGCATGAAGCTGCTGATAGCTGATATGCTGCGCCTCGTCGTTCGGGTCATCCGCTTCCCAGATGATCGCGGTCTGGGTGCCGCGCGTTGCCAGATGCCGGTCGATGCAATTCGCGGAGACGTTCATCACGCCGTCCTCGAACCATTTGATCGAGACGTCCGGGTAGGCGAAGCTGGTGTTCTGCACCTTGGTGAAGGGCTTGATCCAGTCGATCCGCTTGCCGTGCTCGGCCCAGAACGCTTCGGAGTCCGAAACCGACGCGGCGTACATCGTCTCGTATTTCGCGGCATCGATATGCGCGCCGGCGGCCATGTCCGAGGACGGTGCGTATTTCGTATCGGCCATGTTCCAGCCTCCCCATTTACTGAATCTGCCCCTGCGTTAACCCATCTTCGTCAAAATGTGAACAGGCCCCTGAAATCGCTGGCCTTTAATGTGAAGATTTCACAACCAAGCCTCGCGCACTGTAAAAATCACCGTTACGGAATATTCAGCATGATCCGGGAATGTGGCCCAAATCCCCTCACCCGGAGACCTGTTCCATGGCCGCCAGCGCCCAAGCCCGCGACGAGACAAAGCCCGAAACGATCCTCGATCACGAGATCGGCCCCGCGAAACTCGACATTCCCGCGATGCTCCTCAAGGCCAAAAAGGAATCCGGGCGCTCGACCTTCTCCATCGCGAAGGAGATGGGCCGCTTCACCATCGGCAAGGCCAAGCTGAACGGTGACCAGTATTTCGCCTGGCGCATCTATGATGACAACACCTTCACGGCGGACCAGAAGGCCGAGTTCATCGGCGCGATGCGAAGCCGCCAGATCAACTGGACCATCAACACCGTCACCCATCTGCTGCGGTTCGTGGATAACAAGGTGCTGTTCGGCGCGACCCTGACCGCCAGCGGCATCCGCTATCCCGAACGGGTCGCCATCGTCTCGGATGTACGCTTGCCTAAAGGCATGGGCTGGCTGAAGGGCAAGGAGGCCATCGCGGAATTCCTCAGAACGACGGATGCCTACCCTCTGTTCGGCAAGCCAATCACCGGCAATGCCAGCCAGAGCGCGGGCGTGGCCAGCCTCACCGGCTACGATGCCACGACCGACACCCTGATGCGCCATGACGGCACCACCCTCGACGTCGATGCCTTCGCCGGGGAAGTGAACGAGTATTTCGGCCCCGGCGGCTATCTGTTCCAGAAGCGCGTCTTCCCGCACCCCGATATCGTGAAGGCATCCGGTACCGGCCTCGGCACCGTTCGCCTCGTCACCGTCAACGAGGGTGACGGGCCACGCCCCCTCTATGCCGCGTGGAAGATCACGGCGACCGATGCCGTGGCCGACAATTTCTGGCGCAAGGGCAACCTGCTCGCCGATGTGGATGTCGAGACCGGCACCCTGCGCCGGGTTCGCACAGGCGGCGGCTTCCGCTTCGAGGAGGTCGAGACCCACCCCGAAACCGGCGCGCGGCTTCTCGGCTGGACCCTGCCGGACTGGCCCGAGGCGGTGGAAACGGCGCTCGACGCCCATTCGCTGGTGCCGATGGTCGGGATCATCGGCTGGGATCTCGCACTGGCCGATGGTGGCCCGACCATCATCGAGGCGAACACCTTCCCGAACCACACACTCTATCAGGACGCGACGGGCAAAGGTGTCTTCTCGATGGACATCCTGCGCGGCGTCCATGAGCGCGCCGTGGCCCGCAAGGAGAAAAAGGATGCCGAGGCGAAAGCCAAAGCCAGAAGTGAAAACCGCTCCTGGCGGCGCGTACAGCTTCAGAACATCCGCGACGGGCTGGACGGCGACGACGCCTGAGATGCCATGCTTGCATCCCCGTGCCGAACCGGCTCAACTACGCACGATACGGCATCAACGGGGAACAGGGACCAGGCATGGCACAGGCAATCGTCGGCGTGATCGGAGGCAGCGGCCTCTATGAGATCGAGGGACTGGAAAATCCGCAATGGGTGTCGGTCGATACGCCGTGGGGGCAACCATCCGACGAGATCCTGCGCGGCACCCTCGGCGGTGTCGAAATGGCCTTTCTGCCCCGTCACGGGCGCGGGCACGTCCATACGCCCGGCGGCATCGACTACCGCGCCAATATCGACGCGCTGAAGCGGCTGGGCGTCACCGACGTCATCTCGATTTCCGCCTGCGGCTCGTTTCGCGAGGAAATGGCTCCCGGCGATTTCGTCATCGTGGACCAGTTCATCGACCGCACCTTCGCCCGCGAGAAAACCTTTTTCGGCAAGGGCTGCGTTGCCCATGTCTCGGTCGCCGAACCGGTCTGCGCGCGCCTCGGTGACCGTCTCGAAGCGGCCTGCAAGGCGGCGGGCATTACCGCCCATCGCGGCGGCACCTATCTGGCGATGGAGGGACCGCAGTTTTCGTCCATG
>CAKZUT010000144.1 GCA_937922185.1 uncultured Neomegalonema sp. | reverse complement strand
TCGATCCGTCAGCGGATCGAGAGGCGGCTTTCCCTGATCCCTTTGTGTGACTATGGTGCGCGCCGAACTTTATCCCCGCAAGGAGCCGCGCCCATGTCCGTCAGAATGCATCTCGTCTATGGCGGGGAACTCGTCGATACGCAGAAAATGGACTTCAAGGATTTCTCGAAGATCGATGTGGTGGGACTGTTCCCGGATTATGACAGCGCCTATGCGGCCTGGAAGAACGCCGCGCACCGGACAGTGGATAATGCCGAGATGCGCTATTTCATCGCCCATCTGCATCGCCTGACCGACGAGACGACCGAAGACAGCGCCGAACCGGCGTGACGGCGGCCCGGTGACGGCGCTCGATACTCTCGGCTGGCGGATCGCAGGGGCCGTGGTGCCCCGGCTGGGGGCGGCCTATATCCGGCTCGTGTTCCGCACGGTACGCTGGGAATGGGTCGGTCGTGACGTCGTGGATGACGTGCTGGAGGGCCGCAAGCCCATCGTCGCGGCCTTCTGGCACGGGCGGTTGCTGATGATGGCCCCCGTCATGGCGGAATCGGTGCAGCCGCTGCATGTGGTGATCTCGAACAACCGGGACGGTGAGCTGATCGCGCGGCTGATCGCGCGGTTCGGGGGCCTGACGCTGCGCGGCTCGACCCGCGATGCGCGCAAACGCAAGGGCAAGGGCGGCGATGCGGTCGCACGGACGGGGATCGAACGGCTGGAGGCGGGCGACCTGATCGGGATCACGCCGGACGGGCCGAGGGGGCCGAGAATGCGGGCGCAGGCAGGGGCCGCCGCGCTGTCTGTATGGACCGGGGTGCCGGTGGTGCCGTTCGCCTGGGCGACGCGGCGGGCGCGGGTGCTGTCGAGCTGGGACCGGTTTCTGCTGCCATGGCCCTTCGACCGGGGGGTCTATGTGGTGGGAGAGCCGATCCTGCCCGACGGCGATGATGATGACGCGGTGGAGGCACATCGGCAGGCAATCGAGGCGGGGCTGAATGCGGTGACACGGCTTGCCGATGAGCGGGTCGGGCGTGTTCCGGTGGAACCGGCATGACGATGGCGCTGGGCCTCTATCGCGGCCTGTCGGGGCTGGCGGCACCGCTGGTCGTGCGGCATCTGCGGCGACGGGCGGCGCGGGGCAGGGAAGAGGCGGGGCGGCTGGACGAACGGCTGGGTCTGGCGGTGGCCGATCGCCCGGAGGGTCGGCTGGTCTGGGTCCATGCGGCGAGTGTGGGCGAGGCGCTGTCGGCCCTGCCGCTGATCGTGGAAATCGAGGCGGAGGGAGCGCGGTGCCTGCTGACGACGGGGACGGTGACCTCCGCGCGGTTGCTGGCCGCGCGCGCCCCGGAGGTGCTGCATCGCTTCGTGCCGGTGGATACGCCGGGGGCGGTGGCCGGGTTTCTGGAGGCATGGCGACCGGATGCGGCGCTGTGGATGGAATCGGAGCTGTGGCCGAATCTCGTGCGGGCCACGGCGATGCGGGGGGTGCCGATGGCGCTGGTGAATGCGCGGCTGTCGGCCACATCAGCCCGGAACTGGGGCTTCGCGAAGGGGAGTGCGGCGGCCCTGCTGGGGGCGTTTTCGCTGCGGCTGGCGCAGACGGATGTGGTGCGGGAGCGGTTGCTGCGACTGGGAGCCGATCCGGCGACGACGCGGGTGACGGGCGATCTGAAAGCCTCGCGCGCGCCCGAACCGGTGGACGCGGATGTGCTGGCGGGGATGCGTGATGCGGTCGGCGGGCGGGCGCTCTGGCTGGCGGCGAGTACGCATCCGGGGGATGAGGCGGCGGCGCTGGATGCCCATCGGGCGCTGGGGATCGACGGGTTGCTGACCCTCATCGCGCCCCGGCACCCCGAACGCGGAGAGGAGATCGCGGCGATGGCCGAAGCGCGGGGATTGACCGCGACGCGGCGCTCGGACGGGGCGTTGCCGACGGGGGATGTCTATGTGGCCGATACGCTGGGGGAATTGTCGCTATGGTATGCGCTGGCCCCTGTCGCCCTGATCGGCGGTGGATGGGACGGGGTGGGCGGACATAATCCGCTGGAGGCCGCGCCCCATTGTTGCGCGATCCTGTCCGGGGATGACGTGCCGAGTTTCGCGGAGACCTATGCGCGGCTGGCCACGGCGGGGGCCGTGCGTCTGTTGCCCGCACGGGGTGATCTTGCGGCGGCCCTGCGCGATGCGATGGGCGGGGAAGGGGCGGCAATGGCCATGGCAGCGCGGGCGGCGGGAGAGCCGGACCCGCAGCCGCTGGCGAAGACCATGGCGGCGCTGCGGCCCCTGCTGGCGGAGGCAGGGCGATGAAGGCCCCCGATTTCTGGCGGACGGGAGGGGCGATGGCCGCTGCCCTGTCGCCGCTCGGCGCGCTCTATGGTTGGGGCGCGAGGGTGCGGGCGCTGCTGGCGCGGCCCTACGAGGCCCCGGTGCCGGTGATCTGCGTCGGCAATCTGACTCTGGGCGGAACGGGGAAAACGCCGGTGGTCATCGATCTGTTGCAGAAGCTGGCCGCGCGGGGGGTCGTGGTCCATGCGGTGACGCGCGGTTATGGCGGCACGGAGAGGGGACCGCATCGGATCAATCTGAAAGAGGATCGCGCGAAACGGGTGGGGGACGAGCCGCTGTTGCTGGCCGCCCATGCACCGGCATGGGTCGCGCGGGACCGGGCGGCGGGGATACGCGCGGCGGTCGCGGCGGGTGCCGGGGCGGTGGTGACCGATGACGGGTTCCAGAATCCGGGCTTCGCGAAATCGCTGTCGCTCGTGGTGGTGGACGGGGAAGCCGGGTTCGGGAATGGCCGGGTCTTTCCGGCGGGGCCGCTGCGCGAGCCGGTGGCGCGGGGGCTGGCGCGGGCCGATGCGGTGGTGGTGATGGGGCCGGGGGATGCGCCTGCCTTCGACGGGCCGTTGCTGCGCGCGGGGCTGGAGCCGCGTGCCTCTGGCATGTCGCTGGAGGGCGCGCGGGTCTTTGCCTTCGCGGGGATCGGCAGGCCGGAGAAATTCTTCGATACCGTCCGGGCGCTGGGGGCGGAAGTGGTGGATTGCGAGGGGTTTCCCGACCATCACCGCTATACCGGATCAATGGTCAACCGCCTGATCGCACGGGCGGATGAGCAGGGATTGCAGGTCGTGACGACCGAGAAGGACATGGTGAAGATGCCGCCGAGCGTACGCGGGATCATCTGGCCCGTGCCGGTGGGCGTGGCATGGGAAGATGAGGGGGCGGTGGAGGCGTTGCTGGACGGGGTGACAGGGCAGGGGTAAGAGCAGCGCGCGGTGTTGTAATTTGTCTGTGTTTGTGGTTCGTTCTTCGCGAACGAAGCGCAAACGGAAGCCCCATGCACTGGAACAGCCTCATCGAGATCAACCGCACGGCCCTGCTGGGGCTGGTGGCGGTGATGCTGGGGATGGTGCCGGG
>CAKZUT010000143.1 GCA_937922185.1 uncultured Neomegalonema sp. | reverse complement strand
GATCTGACGGCTGCCCGCGAGAAGATGCATGAGCAAGGGCAGGGTCGGCGCATCGGGGGTGGAGAAAAGCGCGATGACGCCGAGATCACCGATGGCCAGCGCGCCGGACAATCCCGCCGCAAAGCCGAGAGGCTGACGCAGACGGGGCCAGTAGAGGACGCGCAGACGGGTGAGGCCGGTGAGGGCCAGCGAATCGGCGAGGCGTCCGTGCTCGTCATGGGCGAGGCGGATAACCGGGATGAGGATGCGGAGCGCGAAAGGCGTGGCCATGGCCGCATTGACGATGGCGGTGAGGGGAAGAGCAAGGGCAAAGGGGTCGGCGACAGGCCGCAACACAATGATGAAGGCGATGCCGATCACGAAGGGCGAGGCCGCGATGGGCAGGATGCCCGCAAGATCGGCAAGACGCGCCGTAAGGCGTGACCCGCGTGTCTGAAGGGCGACGATCAGGGCGGCAAGGCCCAGAGAGAGGCAGAGCGTGATGACGACGGCGAAGACGGCGACGATCAGGCTGCGGCCCGCCGCTGCCGGGACCGCGCCGGTCAGGTCATCCAGCCCCGCGACCCCGCGCAGGAAGATCGCCAGCATCGGCGCACCGAGAAAGAGGCAGACGGTGAGAATGACAGCCGCATCCCCGAAGCGGCTGGCCCGGTTGCGCCCGTCCCATCGCTCGACCAGGGTGAGCGCGCCGGGGCTGGCGGTCACGGGGGCCGATGCCGCGAGGGCCAGGAGCGCGGCGACGGCGCAGACGGCGAATTGCAGACCCGCAAGTCTGGCCGCGCGCCCGAGATCGAAATCGTAGCTGGCGGCTTCGTAGATCGCGAGTTCGAGCGTCGTGGCGCGGGGGCCTCCGCCCAGCGTGAGGGCGACGGCGAAGCTGGTGGCACAGACAAGGAAGACAAGGGCAAACGCGCCGGGGGCGCTGGCGCGGATGGCGGGCCATTCCACGAGGCGGAACAGCGCGCGCCCCTCAACCCCAAGCTGGGCGGCAACGCGCCAGCGTTCGGGGGGCAGGTCCGAAAACCCTTGCAGGATCAACCGCGCGGCCAGCGGCAGGTTGAAGAAGACATGCGCGATCAGGACACCCGGCATCCCGTAGACATTCAGCCGCCCCCATCCCATCCAGCCCATCGCATCGGCGATCCAGCCGGAGCGTCCCCAGACCGCGATCACTCCGAGAATCGCGACGATGACAGGCAACAGAAAAGGCGCACCGAGAAGGCTGGTCAGCGTGTCGCGGCCCCGGAATCTGCGACGCGCCAGCGCACGGGCCAGCGGGATCGCGAAGAGGACGGAGAGGGCGGCGGAGAGGAATGCCTGCCTGAGAGTGAAAATCAGCGCGCGCAGGTCCGGCGCGGTCAGCGCCCCCGCATCCGCCCCCTGCATCCCCACGACGACGAGAGCACCGAGGGTCAGAGCGAGGAGAAGGACGAGCGCGATACCACCGGACAGAAGGACGCGAAGGGGAATGGCTTCTGTCATTCCCGCTTTCACGGGCAGGATGACCCGCACCTCTATTTGCTCAACGCCTCCAGCCATTCGGCCAGGGCAGTCTCGCGAATCTCCGGCGTGTCCTCGGGCCTGAAGATCAGGGATTTCTCAGGCTCGGCCAGATCATCGAAAGCGTCGGGCAAGTCCCCCGCCGGATAGGCGGGATACATCCAGTTCGTCGTCGGAATGATGGTCTGGAACTCCTCACCGGCCATGAAGGCGAGGAACCGGTCGGCCAGTTCGGGCGCGTCTGTGTCGGCCAGTTTGGCCGCGACCTCGATCTGCATGTAATGGCCGTCCCCGAAGACGGCGGCGGCTTTGGTGTCATCCTCCTCGACGATGACGTGATAGGCGGGAGAGGTGGTGTAGGAGAGCGCCATCATGGCTTCGCCTTCGAGAAAGGCGGAATAGGCTTCCCACCAGCCCTTTGTCACCGTGACGATGCGGGGGGAGAGCTTTTCCCAGACACCGGCGGCCTCATCGCCATAGACATGCCTGACCCAGAGCAGCAGGCCCAGACCGGGGGTGGAGGTACGCGGGTCCTGAATGACGATGGTGACATCCTCGGGGGCGTTCAGCAGGTCATCGAAGCTCGCGGGCGGGGTGTCGAGCCGGGTCTTGTCATAGACAAAGGAGAAATAGCCCCAGTCATAAGGGATGAAAGTATCATCGGACCAGCCGCCGGGAATACCGTTTTCGGGCAGGTCTTGCCCATGGGGGGCGAACAGGCCGCTTTCGCGCGCCCCGGCGACGAGACTGGCATCAAGACCGAGAACGATATCGGCATCGCTGCGCTTGCCCTCCAGCTTCACGCGGCCCAGCAGGGCGGCCCCGTCACCCGCCGCGACGAAATCGAGATCGCAGTCGCAGACCGCCTCGAAAGCCTCCTCGACCGCCGGGGCAGGCCCCCATTCAGAGACGAAGCTGTCATAGGTGTAGACGGTGAGTACGGGCTTGTCCCCGGCAAACGCGAAAAGCGGAGCGGTGACAAGAGCGGCGGCGGCGAGCAGGTGTCTCATGGCAAATCCTCATGCGCCGCCGGGCAGGGTTGGCTGAGGAAGCACGAGGGCTTCTGGCCTTTCCTACGCCGGCGTTATCCGGTTCAGGTTCGACGGGTTCGCCGGTGACAGCATCTCAGCCCGTGAAGGCCCCCCGAGGCAGGGGTCAACATAAGACGCCGGAGATATTGTACAAGCGGCGGCGTCACGGATGAACGCGCGCGCCTTCGGCCAGCGGACGGGCAGGCTCGGCATATTGCCGCGCGGCGGGAAGGGCGACGAGGGTACGCTCGGGCCAGCGCAGGGCCGTCAGCCTGCCACCGAAGACGCAGCCGGTATCGAGACACAGGACATTGTTGAACCATTCGGCATCGGGCATGGGGGTGTGCCCATGGACCACCGCTGCCCCGCCGCGATAACCCTGCGCCCAGTCAATGCGGATGGGCAGGCCATAGGTGTCGGTGCCCTTGCCCCGCTCGCCGAACATCGCGTGGTGCTTCACCGCCCCGGAATCGCGCCCGTGCATCGCTTCGGGCAGCCCTGCATGGGCGATGACCAGATCACCCCCCGCCAGCCACTGATGAGAGAGCAGGGATTCGATGAAGAGGCGGACCGTATCGCGGAAGGTTTCGGAACAGGCTTCGAGTTCGCCCACCGTGAGGGCAAGGCCATGGGTGAGGGTCGCACGGCCCTTTCGCAGCCAGCGCAGCAACTTGAAATCATGATTGCCGATGACGCAGCGAGCCGAACCCTCGGCGACCATGCCCATGACAAGGCGCAGGACATCGACATTGCGCGGCCCCCGATCGCAGAGATCACCGACAAAGAAGGCGATGCGGCCCTCGGGATGGCGGGCGCTCATCGGGGCCTCGCCGTCGGAATGGGGATCGCGCGCATAGCCGAGACGGTCGAGCAGGGCGGTCAATTCATCATAGCAGCCATGGACATCGCCGATAATGTCGAACGGCCCATG
>CAKZUT010000142.1 GCA_937922185.1 uncultured Neomegalonema sp. | reverse complement strand
GCCGCCGTGCGCGCCCGGTGCGATACGCTGATCATTCGGGTCGAGGAAGAAGCGGATGACGAGACGCTGGCGGCAATGGGGATCGGTAATCCCTATGATCTGACCGGCCTCTATGACGGCGTGCCGCTGACCGAAAAGAGCGTGGCCGATCCGGTGCCGCAAACGGATGTAGTCTGGCTCTATCGCCGGGCGATCCTGTGGGAGTGGATCGAGCGGGGCGATGTATCGCTGGAGGAACTCGTCACCCACGTCCTCGTGCATGAGATCGCCCATCATCTGGGATGGTCAGACGAGGATATCGCCCGGATCGACAGATGGTGGGAATGACAGAGAAACTGGAGCGGGCGGCGGGAATCGAACCCGCGTCATCAGCTTGGAAGGCTGAGGTCTTACCACTACACAACGCCCGCGCAGAGAGGCATCATATAGCCGCCCGAAATCCGGCGGGCAAGGGATTATCCGCCGAGTTCCTCAAGACTGCGGTGACAGTCAATGATGTGACCGGCTCCGTCGTTCAGCTTCGGCGGATCGACAACATCGCAGGTGCCCGCGATCGCCACGGGACAGCGCGCGAAGAAGGGACAGCCGGTTTCGGTCAGTTGCACACTGCCAGAGGCCCCGGCTTTGGCTTCACGGGTCTGCGCGGCCTCCTCCAGCCAACCGACGCGCGGTTCGGGAACCGACGAGACCAGCAATCGGGTATAGGGATGGAAAGGCGGCGAGAGGACGCGATCCGTCGGTCCCTGCTCGGCCACCATACCGGCATAGAGGACCACGATCTCGTCAGCAAATGACGAGACGGTGGACAGGTCATGGCTGATGAAGACGAAGGACACGCCCGTCTCGCGCTGGAGCCGTGTCAGCAAGGCAATGACATTGGCCGCGACGATGGTATCGAGCGCGGAAGTCACCTCGTCACACAGAACGATTTCGGGGTTAGCCGCCAGAGCACGGGCGAGATTGACGCGCTGCTTCTGTCCCCCTGACAATTCATGCGGGTAGCGGTCGGCGAACTGGAGCGGCAACTCGACCATCTCCAGCAACTGATCGACCCTCTGGCGGCGGGTCATGCCCTCGGCGGTCCTGTAGAAGTCGATGGGGCGTCCGAGGATATCCCGAATACGCTGACGGGGATTGAGGGCCGTATCGGCCATCTGATAGACGAACTGAACCTTTCGCAACTGTTCGCGTGTGCGACCGGCGAGGTCAGGGGACAGGCGCTCTCCATCGAGATGAATTTCGCCGTCCGAGGCAGGCAACAGGCCGGCGAATACCCGCGCCAGCGTGGATTTTCCGCAGCCGGACTCGCCGATTATCCCGACGGTCTTGCCCCGCTCGATAGCGACATCCACATCGCGCAGCACCGGAATCGCCGCCTTGCCATTCGATCCGATGACGCCGTAGCCCGCATCAATGCCCTTCGCGGCCAGTGCCGGATCGGCGCGCAGGTGTTCGTCGGAGGAATCCTCGCCCTGCCCCGCCTCGGGCATCGGGCGGATCGCGGCCATGAGGCGGCGGGTATAGGGATGGACCGGGTTGGTGATGAGTTCGTGGACCGGCCCGGCCTCCTTGATCTCACCGTTGTAGAGAACGATGACGCGATCCGCGATCTGGGCGACGACGGCGAGGTCATGGGTGACATAGATCGCCGCTGCACCCTCTTCCTGAATAACCTGCTTGAAAGCCTTCAGCACCTCGATCTGGGTCGTCACGTCGAGAGCCGTTGTCGGTTCGTCGAGGACCAGCAACTCAGGGTCGCCGCACAGGGCCATCGCCGCCATAAGGCGCTGGAGCTGTCCGCCGGAAACCTGATGCGGATAACGCTCGCCTATAGTGTCAGGGTCAGGCAGTTCGAGAGCGCGATAGAGGTCGAGCGCCTTGGCATTGGCCTCCGCCTGCGTTTTCGTACCGTGCAGGACGGGGGCTTCGGTCACCTGCTCGTTGATCCTGATCGACGGATTGAAGGTGGCTGCCGCGCTCTGGGCGAGATAGGCGACGGAGATACCGCGCAGGGGGCGCAGTTCATCGGTCGTCATCTTCGTGACGTCCTGCCCCAGTAACAGTGCCTCGCCGCCCGTGAAGCTGAGACCCGGCTTCGTGTATCCGAGCGCCGAGAGCGAGATGGTCGTCTTGCCGGAACCGGACTCGCCGATCAGGGCCACGACCTCGCCGCGCCGGACCTTGAAATCGACGCCCTTCACGATGCGGATTTCGGAACCGTCATGCTGGATTGCGCCGATCCTGAGATCGCGGGTCTCGAAGACGATATCACCGGGAAGCCGGTCACCGGGGTTTCGGGTCTGGGCCATGGGTTTACAGCCGCTTCGAGAGACGACCGCCCGCCTGCGCGGAAACGTCATCGACCACAAGATTGATCGCCACGGTCAGGGTGGCGATGGAGAGGGCGGGTGCCAGAACCGGAAAGACCGACTCGCCGTATTGCAGCGCGCCGAGGTTTTCGCGGACCATCGATCCCCAGTCGGCCTGTGGCGGCTGAACCCCCAGCCCCAGAAAGCTGAGCGATGAGATGAAGAGGATGACGTAGATCAGGCGCAATCCGAAATCCGTAATCAGCGGCATGGCGGCATTGGGCCAGATTTCCCGTGTGATGATCCACCATCGGCCTTCGCCGCGCGCTTTTGCGGCCTCCACGAAATCCATCACCATGATCTCCATGCCCAAAGCCCGCGCGAGGCGAAACACGACGGTGGCATAGATCAATCCTGCCGTGCAGATCAGCACCGGGATCGAGGAGCCGACCGCCGCGACGACCACGAGGCCGAGCATGATCGTCGGCAGGCTGAGAAAAGCGTCGTTGATGCGGCTCATTACCATATCGACCTTCGGGCCGGATACAGCCGCACCGATACCGAGAACGACGCCGAGGACATAGGCAAGGATCGTGGCGGCGAAGGCGATGCCGATGGTGCGGCCCGCCCCGAACACGATGCGCGACAGGATATCCCGGTCCTCCACATCCGTGCCGAGCCATGCACCGGCGCGGGGAGACTGGAACTCGCTGTAATCATCCGGGAACGGCAGATCGTTCTCGCCCCATGGCGCGATGAACGGCCCGAAAACCGCGACCAGCAACCAGAACACGACGATAATCGCCCCGATCCAGCCGGTGAGGGACAGGCGAAAACGTTCTTTCGGCGCGGAGTCCGGCAATTCATCGAAGCTGACACCCTCGTCATAGGGCGCAACGAAATGGCCGGTCTTTTCCGGGTCGGTCATGCCACCGAGCATATCGGGATGCGCGCCACCGGGCGTGAGGGTCTCGTTGCTCATTTGGGATGCCTCAGACGGGGGTTGGAGGCGTAGGCGGCGATATCGGCAATCAGCATGAGGATCACGTATGTCAGACAGAAGATCATGCCGAGGCCCTGAATCAGCACGAAGTCGCGGCTCTGCACCCCCTGCACGATCAGCGTCGCAAGGCCCGGATAGGCGAAATAGACCTCCACCACGATCACGCCGGTCACCAGATAGGCAAGGTTCAGCGCGACGACATTCACGATCGGGCCGATAGCGTTCAGCAGGGCGTGGCGGAAGATGATGCGCCCGCGCGGGACGCCCTTGAGAATCGCCATTTCGATATAGGGTGACGACATGACGTTCAGCACCGCCGCGCGGCTCATGCGGATCAACTGCGAGGCGATGACGAAACTGAGGGTCGCGATGGGCAGGGCGAAATGGGAAATCAGTTCAAAGAAGCCCTTGCCCTCCGTACTGCCGACGACGACGGCATTCCCGATATCAAGCGCGAAGACGAACAACAGCACCAGCAGGGTCGCCGTGAAGAATTCGGGGGCAGCGACAAGCGTAACCGAGATGAAGGTCAGAATGCGGTCATAGAGACTGCCGGGGAACATCGCCGCCATGATGCCGAGCATAAGCGAGATCGGAACACCGATCAGGGCAGTGAGACAGGAGACGATGACGGTGTTCTTGTAGCGATCCGCGATGAGATTGGTGATGGGCACATCGGATGCCAGCGAAATACCGAGATCACCCCGGAGGAAATTGCCGAGCCAGGTCAGGTATTGAACCCAGTAGGGCTTGTCGAGGCCGAGACGTTCGCGAAAAGCGGCCACGTTCTCAGGCGTCGCCTGTTGCCCCAGCCTGATCTGCGCGGCATCGCCGGGCAGGATCTTTGTGCCGAAGAAGATGATGATCGAGACGGCGAGAACCGTGATGAGGCCAATCCCGATCCGCCGGAGAATAAGTCCCCTCATCGCGCATCACCGATGTGGCAACGCACGACCCCTCCCCGCCGGAGCGGAGAGGAGGTTTTCTTCATTGAGCAGGTCAAGATCAGGTATCTGCGCGCCAGAGAGTCACAGGCGATTCCGCACCACCGAAGTTGTTCAGAGGAACCTCGGTACGGCCCTTCACATGGGAAGCGGCGGCATCGACATAGTTGCGGTGTACCGGCAGCGACATCCCATTCTCCTCGTGGATCATGGTCTGAAGATCGCAATACTTCGCCTTGCGCTTGTCGGCGTCGGTCTCGCCGCGCACATCCACGAGAAGCTGGTTGAACTTGTCGTTGTTCCAGCGCGTCTCGTTCCAGTCCGCATCGCCCTTGAAGGCCAGCGTCATCATGATGTTCGCGGTCGGACGCATGTTCCACGATGCCACGCAGATCGGCTCCTTGAGCCAGACGGCCCCCCAGTAGCCGTCGGTCGTGACCTTCTTGACCTCGAAGTTCGCGCCGATCTTCTTGCCCTCGCGCTGCATGAACAGGCACTGCTCGACGGCACCGGGGGCCACTTCGGCGGCGACAACCGGAACCGGTGTGTTGCCGAGGCCCGATTTTTCCCAGTGGAATTTCGCCTTCTCAGGATCGAGTTCGCGCTGGGGGATGTCCGGGCAATGGTCGAAATAGGCCGCATTGATCGGCTGGTCATTCCCCAGCGTTCCCTGACCTTTCAGGACGCCTTTCAGGAGGCGCTTGCGGTCCTGAAGAAGCTGCATCGCCTTCCACATATGACGGTTCGAGGAATCCTTCATGTCGAGACGCGGCGTGATATTGACATAGGCCCCGGCCTGCAACGACCAGATTTCCTTGCCGTCTGTGCCCTCGACCTGCGAAATCGCCTTGGGCGGCAGGTTGACCATCGCGTCCACGTCACCGGCGAGGAAAGCGTTGAGGCGGGCCGTCGAATCGCCGATGCCGTAATGCTCCAGCTCGTCGAGATAGCCGCCCTCACCCCAGTAGTTCTCGAAGGGCACACCCACGGCGCGGACGCCGG
The DNA here is from genome assembly GCA_937922185.1 of uncultured Neomegalonema sp. Classification (GTDB taxonomy): domain Bacteria; phylum Pseudomonadota; class Alphaproteobacteria; order Rhodobacterales; family Rhodobacteraceae; genus JAHDDY01. The sequence continues at coordinate 5,967 of CAKZUT010000142.1, read as the reverse complement.
GCTTGAATTCCTTGACCTTGTAAGGGCCGGTGCCGTTGGCGGTGGCGAAATCCTCGGTGCCTTCGGCCAGAATCTTGAAGTGGAAGGTGCCGAGCGCGATGGGCAGGTCGGCATTGGGGGAGTTGAGAACGGCTTTGACTTCGTAGTCGTTCACTTTCTCCCATTTATCGACCATCGACACGAGCGAGGATGCCTTCGAGATCGAATCCTTGCCCATATGGCGGTTCATCGTGAAGATCACGTCATCGGCGGTCAGGGTCTTGCCGCTGTGGAATTCGACGCCCTTGCGGATCTTGAAGGTCCATTCGGTGGCATCGTCATTGGACGTGATTTCCTCGGCCAGTTCCGGCTCATAGCCCAGTTCTGGGGTCAGGCGCGTAAGCGAGCCGTAGAACATGCGGCCCCGGAAATAATCCGCCGCCGAGGTATAGAGTGCCGGATCGAGCGTGTCGTTCGGGCCGTGCTGGTCGGCGGCCATGATGAGCTTGCCGCCGCGCTTGGGCGTATGCGCCGCCGCATGGGCGAGGCCGTCGAAGACTGAGCCGGAGGCAAAGGTGGTGGCCCCGGCGGCCATCAGCCAGGTCATGACATCACGGCGGGATGCACCGCGCTTCATCATCTCGTTGAGATGCATGTTCTCACGATACCCAAGCGTAGTGAGGCGCGGATCGGTGTTTTTGAAGTCGGACATTTTCTCTCCCGTCGTTCGGCGGGACGCCTATACGCCTCGCCTTTCCGTTTATTTTTGTCATCGAGCCTTGATCGCTCCTGCGTCACAGTCTTGACCATCATGGCGAACAGCGCAACAGGCTACGGCAGATTTTCAGTCCCCTCGACAAGAGGTAAGGGGTTATTATCGCCGGAATTACAGCCGTGAAATCGGTTTATCAGGGAGAGCAGGCATGAGTGCATCACCGGTTTCGCAGGATCAGATCGACGCCTATCGCCGCGACGGCGCGGTCGTCATTCGGGGCCTGTTCGCCGATCATGTGGAAACGATTCGGGCCGGAATCGAGCGCAATATGGCCGAACCGGGCGACTATGCAGCCGAGAACCTGCATGAGGGCGAGGCGGGGCGTTTTTTCGACGATTACTGCAACTGGACCCGCATCCCTGAATTCGTCGAGGTCATCAATGCCTCGCTCGCCGCAACGGCGGCATCGGCCCTGATGGAATCGCGGCGTGTGCAGATGTTCCATGACCATGTGCTGGTGAAGGAGCCGGGAACCTCAAAGCCGACCCCATGGCATCAGGATGCACCCTATTACTTCGTGGAAGGCCGACAGACCGTATCGTTCTGGGTGCCGGTCGATCCGGTCACGGATGCCTCATTGCGCTGTGTCGCGGGATCGCATCGCTGGGACAGGCCGGTTCTGCCGACGCGGTGGTTGTCGGAGGAGGATTTCTATCCCGATAAGGACAGCTATATCCCCGTGCCCGACCCCGATGCCGAGGGCATGCAGGTGCTGGAATGGACCATGGAGCCGGGGGATGCGGTGGCGTTCAGCTTCAATACGCTGCATGGCGCGCGGGGGAATGAGTCCGGGGCGCGACGGCGCGCATTCTCGCTGAGGCTGGTCGGGGACGATGCCCGCTATGTCGAGCGGCCCGGTCCGACCTCGCCGCCCTTCCCCGGCCACGGGATGAAGCCGGGTGAACGGTTGCGGGAAGACTGGTTTCCGGTGCTGCTCGATACCTGACGATCAGACCTTCGGATTCAGGAAAAACCGCACGAAACCCTGCGAGGCATCAGGCTGATGCGGCTCGGTGAAGCTGCCCGCGCTGCTTCCCCCGGACCATGCGTGGCCGAGATCCGCGATCTGCCAGTGCTCGGCGATGACCGTGCCGTCTGGCAGGACGAGGCGCTGGCGCGCCGGGGTGTCCTGCCCGATGGGATCACGGTGCGGAATGGCCTGCGGATACGCGGCGGTCATCGCCTCGAACAGGCGGACGCCGTTCGCCGGAACGACGGTCTTGTCCCGGTGACCGTGAACGATCATCACTCTCGACTGACCGGGAGCCGGATCGACGGAAACCGCCCCTGCCGCACCATGCCCTCCCATGACCGCAAAGGCGGAGGAAACATCCTGTGCGGCCCCTGCCCCGAGACCGGAATGGACACCGATGGCACTGAACACCTCGGAATAGGTCGCCCCCAGAACCGCCGCCATGGCGCCCCCGGCGGAAAGGCCGGCAGCAAAGACCGCTTCTTCGGGCACTCCATGGGTCTGTGCCACCTCACGGGCCAATCCGGCAAGGATCGCGGGTTCCCCTTCTCCGTGTCGCTGATGGGCGGGTTCAAACCAGTTCCAGCATCCATGGGCATTATGGGATGAGGTCTGTTCGGGATAGGCAACGACCAGCCCCTCGCGCGCGGCGATGTCATTCATCGCCGTCCCCCGCGCGAAGTCGTCCGAGGTCTGGCTACACCCATGCAACATGACGATCAGACCGCGCAGTCCGTCCGGGGCTTGCGGTGGCAGGAACAGCCGATAATCCCGTGCCCCCGCCGCGCCGCTGTAGGTTTGCGACAGCATGGGTATTCCCTCATGACCGGGCGCTACGGGATCGCTGGTGCCGGTGTTGATCGTGACCCCGCCGGAAAACGCCTCCTGAAACTCGCGCGTGGCGTCTGTCGCGCGCCGCATGGCGTCGAGGAAGGGAGATTTCATGAAGTCTGCTTTCTTGTTGCGACGTCAGGCGAGGCCCTGCTTCATCCCGACAGTTTCCGGGGTGATGCAGGGAACCGCGCTGGTATTTCGGGCGGGAGCGATATTCACGGTGACCGCCTCGTTGTTGCAACGCTGTCCGGCTGAAGGTCGGGCCGTCTGTATCGCGATTCTGTTCCGGCCCGGTCATCGGGTTGGTTGTTGCAGTGCAGCATGACTTTGTAAAGCATCCTTGCGTCAATTCTACACTGGTCACCTATTCCAAAAACCGATACTCAAAGTTTCAATTATCAAAATCCAGTTCGATGTTTATGAGGGTCCAGTCCTTGACGGGGGTTAACCCCTGCCCCAAAGCTGACACCGAAAAATCGCTCCAGACGTCGCTGTTTCAGACGACCTACCCGAGGACTGCCCATGCCCCCTCTCGACGAGCCGAATGTCGAACGCTCCCCGAAGGTCTCGGACGAGGTGAAATGCACGACCTGCTATATGTGCGCCTGCCGTTGCGGGATCAACGTGCATATCCGCGACGGACTGGTCCGATATATCGAGGGTAACAAGAATCATCCGGTCAACAAAGGTGTCCTCTGCGCGAAAGGCAGCGCGGGGATCATGCAGCATTACTCGCCCGCGCGCCTGATGACGCCGCTGAAACGGGTGGGGCCGCGCGGATCGGGCGAATTCGAGCCGATATCATGGGAAGAGGCGCTCGATACCGCCGTATCGTGGCTGAAACCGATCCGGGAAACCGATCCCTCGAAGCTGGCCTTCTTCACCGGGCGCGATCAGTCGCAGAGTTTCACCGGCCTCTGGGCGCAGAATTACGGGACACCGAACTACGCGGCCCATGGCGGGTTCTGCTCGGTCAATATGGCGGCGGCAGGTATCTACACCATGGGCGGGGCGTTCTGGGAGTTCGGCTCGCCCGACTGGGAACGCACTAAAATGTTCATGATCTTCGGCGTTGCCGAGGATCACGACTCCAACCCGATCAAGATGGGTCTTGGCCGGTTGAAAGAACGCGGGGCCAAAGTGGTGGCCGTCAATCCCGTCCGCACCGGCTATAACGCGATCGCCGATGAATGGGTGGGGGTGACGCCCGGAACGGACGGCCTGTTCATCCTCTCACTGGTGCATGAACTGATCCGCACCGGTCATGTCGATCTCGATTATCTGCTGCGCTACACGAACGCCCCGTGGCTGGTGATCCGCGATCCGGGGGCCGCCGATGACGGCATGTTCGCCCGCGATGCGGATGGCAATCCGCTGGTGCTGAACCGCCATGCGAATGCAGCCCAGAACGCGAAGACCGCCCGCAAGAACGCGGCGCTGAAAGGCGAGGTCACTCTTGAGGACGGGCGCACCGCCGTTCCGGTCTTCCAGATCATGGCCGAGAAATATCTCGATGATCGCTACTCCCCCGACGCAGTGGCCGAAAAGACGGGCATCACGGCGGCCACGATCCGGCGGCTGGCGGCGGAACTGGCCCATACCGCCTTTGAAGAGGCTATAGAAATCAATCAGCCCTGGACCGATGTTTATGGCGAGCGTCACGAGACGATGACGGGCCGCCCGGTCAGCTTCCACGCCATGCGCGGCATCAGCGCCCATTCCAACGGCTTTCAGACCTGTCGCGCGATCCATGTGCTGCAACTGCTGCTCGGCTCGGTCGAATGCCCCGGCGGCTTCCGGTTCAAGCCGCCCTACCCGAAGCCCATGGAGGCGCATCCGAAACCTCATTCGGGCCACAAACCCGGCAGCCCGCTGGACGGCCCGCATCTGGGCTATCCACGCGGCCCCGAAGACCTGATGATAAACGACGACGGATCACCCCGGCGCATCGACAAGGCATTTTCATGGGATGCGCCGATGTCTGCCCATGGCATGATGCATATGGTGATCTCGAACGCGGTCGCAGGCGATCCCTACAAAATCGATACCCTGTTCCTGTACATGGCGAATATGTCCTGGAACTCCTCCATGAATACGCGCGGCGTAATGGACATGCTGGAGGAGCGGGACGAGAACGGCGAATACGTCATCCCGCATATCATCTATTCGGATGCCTATTCCTCCGAGATGGTCGCCTATGCCGATCTGGTGTTTCCTGACACGACCTATCTGGAACGCCATGACTGCATCTCGCTGCTCGACCGTCCGATCTGCGAGGCCGATGCCGCCGCCGACGCAATACGCTGGCCGGTGGTCGATCCGAAGACGCAAGGGGTCGGGCGCGATGTGCAGGGCTTCCAGTCCACGCTCTGCACGCTGGGTGCGCGGCTTGGCCTGCCCGCCTTCACCAACGAGGATGGATCGGCGAAATACAGGGATTACGCCGATTACATCGTCAACCATGAGCGCAAGCCGGGTATCGGCCCGCTGGCAGGATGGCGCGGCAAGGAGGGCGAGACCCACGGACGCGGCGAGCCGAACCCCGATCAGCTTCAGAAATATATCGATAACGGGGGCTTCTGGATCGAGCATGTGCCCGACGAGGCGGCCTATTACAAATTCGCGAACCAAGCCTATCAGGACTGGGCCGTGAAGCTGGGCTTCTTCGATGCGCCCGCCCCCTACACGATGCAACTGTATGTCGAGACGATCCAGAAGTTCCGCCTCGCCGCCGAGGGCCATGGCGAGCGGCAACCGCCCGACCATGCGCGCGAGAGGGTGCGCGAGGCGTTCGACCCCCTGCCGATCTGGTATGCCCCCTTCGAGGAGGAACTGGTCGATCAGACCGAATATCCGCTGCACGCGATCACGCAGCGGCCCGCAGCCATGTACCATTCATGGGGATCGCAGAATGCGTGGCTGCGCCAGATTCACGGTCGTAATCCGCTCTACGTGCCGGGCGAGGTCTGTGACGCGCACGGTCTTGAGGACGGCGACTGGGCGCATGTCTCCTCGCATCATGGCAGGATCACGGTGCCCGTCGCGCGGATGGATGCGGTGAACGGCAAGACATTGTGGACCTGGAACGCAATCGGCAAGCGCGCCGGAGCCTGGGCGCTTTCGCCCGGTGCGCCGGAGGCGACGAAGGGGTTCCTGCTGAACCACCTGATCCACGAATTGCTGCCGGAGAAGGGCGACGGGCTGCGCTGGTCGAACTCCGACCCGATCACCGGACAGGCGGCATGGTACGACCTGCGCGTGAAGATCGAAAAGGCCGATACTGCGCCCGAGATGACGAAACCGAGCTTCGAGGTCCAGAAAGGCCCCGCCAAGGAAGGCCCGTCCACCGTGGCCTATGGCGAGGAATGGAAATGACGGACGATCTGCGCATTCAACGATTTGCGAT
>CAKZUT010000141.1 GCA_937922185.1 uncultured Neomegalonema sp. | reverse complement strand
CGGGCCGGGTATCGTGCACAAAAAGGGCCCCGCAATTGCGTCGGTCGAGGATTTCGATGGCCTCAAGCTGCGCGGCCCGTCGCGGCCTGCGACGCTGCTGTTGGACAAGATGGGTGCGACGCCCATCGGCATGCCTCACTTCAACGCAGCCCTTGCCTCCTTCTCGGCAGCAGAGCCTTTCGCCCATTGCCACGGCGTACGCGGCTTGCGTGATTTCGCCAGCGCAGGGTGCTTGCCATCATGGACAGCGCCACGAAGGCGTTCACGCGCCTCGCGGGGATCGCGTTTCAGTTCTTCGCAGATAGCCTTGAGCGTAACGGCATCAGATATGATCGCCTCCTCGGGTTGTGGACGATCAGACCGATAGGATCAGGTACGAGGGTCTCAAAATTCTCGGCATTATCACGGTGTGCATCACCTGCGCCTGCCCTTCCCCGTTCGGAAAAGACTTGACCGATGGAGCCGCCTGCGGCTGCGTCGGGGGGTATTTCGGGAAAGGGTGCGCCATGACCTCGGATGATGATGCTCAGGCCGCGTTTCGGGCCTTGTTGAACGCGCTGGCCGATGCTTACGGGCAGGAGGATCGGCCAGGCGCGCGGGAGTTGGTGGCCCTGTTGCGCGAAGGGGGTCCGGTGCCGGAACCCGCGCCCCCCTATCGCTACGATGCGGCTATTCTTGCCGCCACGGAAGGGGCGAGGCACCCTGCGGCACAGGCGGCGCGCGCGGCGCACAGCCTTCTGCGCTGGAATGCGACGGGGATACTGGAAACGCTGATCCCCACGACCGTCTCTGATATGTTCGCGGTCGCGCCTCTGGTGGGGCCGGGGGCGATTATCGGGAGCGACCGGGTACGCGCGGGATTGTTCATGCAGCTCTCGGGGTCGCTCTACCCGCCCCATGCTCATTCGGCGGAGGAAACCTATATCATGCTGGCAGGCGAGGCGGACTGGCAGCTCGATCTCGGAGACTGGCACCGCCATGGCCCCGGCGCGATGATCCATCATCCGGGCGAGGCCCCCCACGCCACCCGGACGCACGCCATGCCCATCCTCGCCGCCTGGCGCTGGAGCGGGGATGTGCGGTCGGAAACCTACCGGATGGTCTGAACAAAAAAAGGGCGATCCCGAAGGACCGCCCCTGAAGTTGAGAGACACGTAACACGAGAAACAATGATGCATTCCTCGTGCCAATCGTTAGCAAACTCTTAACCGTGCAGGTGCTGGTCCAGAGTCTTGCGGAGTTTGTCCACGATCTCGTCGATATGGCTGTGCTCGGCGATGAACTGGGGGGCGACCACGGCGTTATCTCCGGTGAACTTGATGTGACAGCCGTTCCAGAACAGGTCTTTTTGCAGCTGCGTTCCGCGTCGTCCCGGCACACCGTCATGGTGTACGTCCACGGCGGCCATGAAGCCGATCCCCCGCAGGTCACGCACGAGTTCATGGTCCTTCAGCGTCCAGATAGCATCGAGGAAATACTGCTCGTTCTCGGCCACCCGCTCGAACAGGCCCTCGTCATCGTAGATCTTCTGCGTTGCCAGACCCGCCGCGCAGGCAGCGGGGTGGCCGGAATACGTGTAGCCGTGGAAAAATTCGATGGCGTTCTCGGGAGATGTGCCCGTGACGGTCTCGTAGATTTCATCCGTTGTCGCGACGCCGCCCATCGGGATCGCGCCATTGGTGAGGGCCTTGGCCATGGTGATGATATCGGGGACCACATCGAATTTATGTGTCGCGAAGGGCGTACCGAGGCGACCGAAACCGGTGATGACCTCATCGAAGACCAGCAGGATACCGTGCTCGTCGCAGATTTCGCGCAGGCGCCGGAGATATCCCTTCGGCGGCACCAGCGTCCCCGTGGACCCGGCAACCGGCTCGACGAAGCAGGCCGCGATGGTCGAGCCGCCATAGGTCTCGCAATGACGCTGGAGATCATCGGCAAGTTCGCGCCCGTGCTCGGGCTGTCCCTGCACGAACATCTCATCCCCGGTCCATGTATGACGCATGGTCACGACATTGGGCATGACATGCGGGAAGGTCTCGCGGTTCTTGACCATCCCCGCCAGCGAGACGCCGCCGATATTGACGCCGTGATAGGCGCGCTCGCGGCTGACATAGCGGACACGGTGACTCTCGCCCTTCGCCCGGTGATAGGCCATGACCATCTTGAGGGCGGTATCAATGGCCTCGGAACCGGAATTGACGAAGAACACATGGTTGAACGATTCAGGCAGGCGACGGGCGACGACCTCGGCAAGCGCAAACGAAGTCGGCTGGCCGGTCTGGAAGGGCGAACAATAGTCGTTCTGCATCATCTGGGCGTGGACCGCATCGGCGATCTCGCGGCGTCCATGGCCCGCCGGAACGCAGAACAGACCCGAGGAACCGTCGATGACCTGACCGCCCTTATGGTCGGTGAGGTAGACACCCTCGCTCTGTACGATCAGACGCGGGGAAGTCTTGAAATCACGGTTGCCTGAGAAGGGCATCCACTGGGCTTCGAGGGAATTCGCTTCGTACTGGAGCTGCGCGCCGTCCATCATCGTGATCCTTCCATTCGGGGCGAGTGGCCCATGTTTATTTTCGTTGACGGTTGTAGTCGATTTCGGGACAGTTCGTTAGGTCCAATCCGGCCCCATGGTAGGGCCAGCCAGGGCGGACGCTGATCGGGAGAGCGGAAATGAAAGAGGCGCTGTTCCATCTCGACGCCATAGAAGGGGTGGGATTACAGGCGCAGGTGCGGGAAATGCTGGTTTCCGCGATCCTCTCCCGACGGTTGCAGCCGGGGGAAGCGGTACCCTCCTCCAGAGCGATGGCAGACCAGTTATCCGTCTCCCGCAACACGATCACGCTGGCCTATCAGGCACTGGTGGCCGACGGCTATCTGGAGAGTCGGGACCGCAGCGGCTATTATGTGGGTACCGATGCCCCGGTCTCGGACCACGCGGCGGACAGGCGGGGAAAGGCCATGCACGGGCCGGTTCCGCCCCCTACCGCCTCCCCTGGGATATCGGTCTGGCACACCCGGTTCCACCGACCGTATTCGGCACTGGATCGGGTCGCCAAGCCCCTGAACTGGCGGGAATATACCTATCCTTTCGTCTATGGACAGGCGGACCCGGCCCTGTTCAACCATTCCGACTGGCGTGATTGCGCGCGACAGGCCCTCGGACTGCGGAACTTCGAGTCCATGGCCGGAGACAAAGGCGAGGCGGATGATCCGTTGCTGGTCGATTACATCCGCGCCCGCACCCTGCCCCGGCGCGGGGTCATGGTCGGCAATGAGCAAATCCTCGTGACAATGGGCGCGCAGAACGCCCTGTTTTTGCTGGCGGAGCTATTTTGCACACGCGGCATTCGGGTCGCCATCGAAGACCCCTGCTACCCGGATATCCGCAATACCCTGCGGCGACTGGATGCGGAGATCGTGCTGATCCCGGTGGATGACCGGGGGATGGTGGTGGATGAGCGCCTGAAAGACGTGGATGTCGTCTTCGTCACGCCCAGTCATCAGGCACCGACAGCGGCCACCATGCCGCTGGACCGGCGGCGCGACTTGCTGGCGGCGGCGGAGGAGAACGATTTCATCATTATCGAGGATGATTACGACTTCGAGATGGGATTCCTGCAAAAGCCCGCACCGGCTCTGAAATCACTGGATAAGTCAGATCGCGTGATCTACGTGGGCAGCTTTTCTAAATCCCTCTTTCCCGGCCTGCGGCTCGGCTATGTCGCGGCACCGGAACCGGTGATCGCCGAAGCGCGCGCCCTGCGGTTTCTGATGCTGCGCCACCCCCCCGGATACGCGCAGCGGACTGCCGCGTATTTTCTGGCACTGGGGCATCATGATGCCCTCATCAAGCGTTTGCGAAATGCCTTCGCACAGCGACGAAAGGTAATGGAGGAAACCCTTGCATCCGTTGGCCTCGGCGACGCCCGCGCACCGCAATTCGGAGGGGCGAGTTTCTGGACGGAGGCCCCCGAAGGCGTCGATACCGCTCTTCTTGCGGATCGCCTGCGCCAGCGGAATGTGCTGATCGAACCGGGCGCGCCGTTCTTCGCGGGCAGGCGATCATCGCGGCATATGCGTCTGGGCTATTCTTCCATCAACAGCGAGAAGATAGCCGCCGGACTTGGCATCGTCGCTCAGGAAATCGAAAGCTTCGGCTAGCACGGGATATCATTTCGCCGTACTCTGTCCCAATATGCACCATATCGACTGTGTTTGTTTCAAGGAGTATCGCCATGGCCGCATCGTCAGTCCCGCTGTCTTCCTCCCGCCTCGCCTTGCTCGGTGGTGTCAGTCTGCTTGCACTGGCGGCCTGTGCCGACAAGACCGGCCTTCCGGCCACCGGCAGTGAGCCGACGGCGACAGCCCCACCCTCCGCCGTGGTCGATGGCAGTCTCGCGCAGGAATACAGCCCCGCCGACGATAATATCGTTACGACCCTCGCGATCGGGGAAGAGGATGGCGGCAGCTATCAGCCGGCACCGGAAAAGGTAACAACACTCGCGATCGGTGAGGAAGACAACTCCGGCCCGATCCCCGTCGAGCCTGATGGCGGCATCGGCGACGGCGCGGGGCCGCCCCCTTTCGCGACGACCCTTGCCATTGGCGAAGAGGACGGAACCGGGCCTATTCCTGTAGAACCCGATGGTGGCATCGGCGACGGCGCGGGACCGCCCTCTTTCGCGACGACCCTTGCCATTGGCGAAGAGGACGGAGCCGGGCCTATTCCTGTAGAACCCGATGGCGGCATCGGCGACGGCGCGGGGCCGCCCCCTTTCGTGACGACCTTTGCTCTGGGCGAGGAGGACGGACAATATGCCGTCCCCGTCGATTCCGGCCCGGTCACCACACTGGCAATCGGCGAGGAAGACGGCGGAGCGGCGATCTATGCTCCCCCCGGTCCCACCGTCACCACCCTTGCTGTCGGGGAAGAGGGCTGAGGCTTTTTCACCGGATACCCCACCACGCTCTCTGCTGTCCGCCCTGAACGGGGAACGGATGGCAGATTACCCCCTGCCCTTATGGGCCATTGCGTGTATGGCGCGACGTGTCACATCATGATTTTGCGCCGGGGGTGTATGTACGGTCGATGAGCAGGGATTTCGATGTCATCGTGATCGGGGCGGGAGCCGCCGGAATGATGTGTGCCGCCATAGCCGGACAGCGGGGACGGCGTGTGCTGCTGCTCGACCATGCGGAGAAACCCGGCAAGAAAATCCTGATTTCCGGGGGCGGGCGCTGCAACTTCACGAACCTGCATTGCGCGCCCGAAAACTTTATCAGCCAGAACAGGCACTTCCACAAATCCGCTCTCGCACAATATACGCAATACGACTTCATCGACATGGTGGACCGCCACGGGATTCCGTGGCACGAAAAGACGCTGGGCCAGTTGTTCTGCGACGGGTCGGCGCGGGAAATCGTGGCGATGCTGCTCGCGGAATGCGAGGTCGGTGCGGTCGAAATCCGACTGGGCTGCACCGTATCGGATATCACCCGCAGTGACCGATACCGGGTTGCCACGGATGCCGGGAATTTCACGGGCGATGCGCTGGTGCTGGCCACCGGCAGCCTGTCGATCCCCAAAATGGGCGCGACCGGATTCGCCCATCGCATCGCAAAGCAGTTCGGGCTGGGACTGACGGAAATCCGCCCTGCCCTCGTGCCGCTGACCTTCGATGCGGAGGCGCTGGAGATGATGCGGCCCCTGAGCGGTGTATCGCTCGACTGTCAGGCGCTCTGCGGTGAGGCGGCATTCCGGGAGGGGATGCTGTTGACCCATCGGGGCCTGTCCGGTCCCGCAATCCTGCAAGTTTCCTCCTACTGGCGCGAGGGTGAGGCCATCACGCTCGATATCACACCGGAACAGGATGCGGCGGAACGGCTGGTCGCGATCAAGCGGGAGCGGGCGCGCGTGGAACCGAAGACCGCGCTGGGCGAGATTTTGCCGGGGCGGCTGGCCGGGGCTTTTGCGGCGGAACTGCCTGCCAGACGCATGGCCGATTTGCCCGACCGGACCCTGCGCGCTCTGGGCGAACGGCTGAATGGCTGGGTATTGCATCCCTCTGGAACCGAAGGTTATGCCAAGGCCGAGGTCACGCTGGGCGGGATTGATACGGACGGGCTGAACGCCGGAACGATGGAGGCGAGGACGGTGCCGGGACTTTATGCTATCGGTGAGGCGGTGGATGTAACCGGCTGGCTTGGCGGATATAATTTTCAGTGGGCATGGTCGAGCGGCTGGGTCGCAGGGATGAACGCATGATGAGATCGCGCCCGGCACAAAGCTTCATGCATAGCGGAAGGGGGCGCATGGCCATACATTTCAGGCTTCCGCAGAACGCGGGGTCATCGTGACAAAGCTGTATATCGACGCCGATGCCTGTCCCGTAAAGGCGGAATGCCTGCGGGTGGCGGAGCGCCATGGCGTCGAGGTATTCGTCGTCTCGAACGGCGGCATCCGGCCCAGTCCGCACCCCCTGGTGCATACGATCGTCGTGCCCGACGGGCCGGATGTGGCCGATATGTGGATCGCCGACCGGATCGGACCGGGGGATATCTGCGTAACCGGCGATATTCCGCTGGCCGCGAAATGTCTGGAGGCCGGAGGACGGGCGCTGCGCCATGACGGCGACGCCTTCACCCTCGCCAATATCGGCAACCAGCTTGCCACACGCGACCTGATGGCGGATCTGCGCGCGGCAAATCCCCTGTCGCAGGGGGGCGGGGGCGGCAAAGCGTTCAGTAAGGCGGATCGCTCACGGTTTCTGGACCGCCTGGAAACCACGATGCGGGCGGCGAAGGCCGAGGCGCTGTAACGCTCTACCCCCGTGTATAGGGGTCCGTCAGACGGCGATGCTCATCGAGGGCAAAGCGGTCGGTCATTCCGGCGATGTAATCGGCGACGACCCGCGCCCTGCCGCTTCGATCCAGTGAGGCCGCTTCCTTCGCCCAGTCTTGCGGCAGGAGATTCGGCTCTCCGAGAAGCAGCGGAAACATTTCGGCGATCACGCTTCTGGCCTTCACCGTCATGCGATTGACCCTGAAATGCCGGTACATGCGGGCAAAGAGAAACGCACGGATACCGTTGATCCCCTCCGTCATACCCTGGGAAAAACCCGCAAGCGGCGCAGGATGATGGCGGACGGCCTCCGCAGTGTCCGGGGCGACGCGCTCGATGCGCGATACGGTCTCGCCCATCAGATCCTCGACCATCAGCGAGAACAGACGGCGCAGGGCCTCATGCTTGCGGCGTCCGGGCGCAAGGTCGGGATGGGCGGCATCGACCGCCGCAACGAGAGGGCCGATCAACGGCAGGTCGCGCAATTCATCGAGGGTGAAGAAATCAGCCTGCAACCCGTCATCGAGATCATGGACATTATAGGCGATGTCATCGGCCAATGCCGCGATCTGAGCCTCAAGACTGGCATGGGTATGCAATTCGAGATCGGTTTCGCCCGCCACTTCGCGAATGGCAAACGGCAGGTCTGCGAGCGCGGTATCGGGGGTCACGAGCGGGCCGTTATGCTTGACCAGCCCTTCCAGCGTCTCCCAGGTCAGCTTCAGGCCGTCGAATCCCGCATAGCGCTGTTCCAGCCGGGTGACGACCCGCAATGCCTGTGCATTGTGATCGAACCCCTCATAGGCGTGCATCGCCTCGTCCAGCGCATCCTCTCCGGCATGGCCGAAAGGGGTATGGCCGAGATCATGGGCCAGAGCGACCGCTTCGGCGAGATCCTCATTCAGGCGCAACGACCGGGCGGCAGACCGGGCAATCTGCGCCACTTCCAGCGAATGCGTGAGGCGGGTGCGGTAATAATCCCCCTCATGGGCAACAAAAACCTGTGTCTTATGCATCAGCCTGCGAAAGGCCGTGGAATGGAGGATGCGGTCGCGGTCACGCTGGTGCGGCGAGCGATGGGCGCTCTCCTCCTCGGGTATCCGCCGTCCCCGACTGCGGGTCGGATCGACAGCATAGGGGCGCAATCGGTCAGTCTCGATCATGTCAGTCCTTGCGCTTGGGCCATGACTTCATAGATCATGGGTGTGACAGATTTTGTGCGGGAGCGAAACATGGACGGTGCAGCAACAGTTTCCGGCGGGATCGGTGTCAGCGATGCCGCCTTCGCGCAACTGGCGACGATCCTGAATGGCGATACCGGCGACAAACTTCTGCGCGTGGCGGTGCTCGGCGGAGGATGCTCAGGCTTTCAGTACACCTTCGAGCTGGACGAGACGGTTGCCGAGGATGACGTGGTGATCGAGAAAGACGGGGTGCGCGTGGCCGTCGATGCCGTGTCGCAGCCGTTCCTCGACGGAGCGGTCATTGATTTCAAGGATGAACTGATCGGCGCCCATTTTGCGGTCGCCAACCCCAATGCGACCAGTTCCTGCGGTTGTGGGACCAGCTTTTCAATTTGATTTGCCCCCTTGCGGGCGATAATACTGTATACAACATATACATTGGCGCTTCCCGCCATGCATGTATGAGTTTTTGCGGTATTTTCAATGTTTTTGCGTACTTATGTCTTTATTCTGATTTTTGTCATCGCTACGATTCCTGACCGGCTACACGCTCAAAGCGAGTCGTCAGGTATCCTGGACAGTGTCGTTCTGGGTGTACTGGCCCATGAAATAGCGCGCGATGACGAGGGCGGAGTAGACGGCATTCTCGAACTGCGCCTCAAGCCCCTATTCGGGCGGGATCGGGCGGTCGAAATCCTGCCCACGATCGGCGGCACGGTTAATTTCAGCGGCGGCACCAACACGATCTATGCCGGGGCCACCGCGCGTTACCGGTTCGCGAACTCTTTTTTCGTGGAGGGATTTTTGGGGCTGACCCTGCATGACGCCGATGTTCCGGCGGATTCCGGCGGTCTTGATCTCGGTTGCAGGCTGCTCTTCCGCGAAGGCGCGGGATTGGGCTACCGGCAACAGAACCATGCACTGGGCATCTATCTCTCCCATATTTCCCATGGTGGTATGATCTGCGATCAGGATCAGAATGACGGAATCACCAGCGTCGGATTGCGCTACAGCTATCATTTTTGAGTACATGCGTGGCACAGGGCCATGAAAAGCCCGTTGATTGAGGACGGTCGCTTGCAATTGAACGCAGGATTGCGCTTATTCTTCCACATGGATTTAATGAGCCTGCCCGAATGGAGCGCCGGACTATGAGCAAACGTGACGATCTGATCGCGAAATACGCCGATGATCTGCAAACCAAGTGCAAGGTAAAACCGGATATGGACCTGCTGAAGCAGGTGACCATCGCCTGCGGCCCTTCCATTTATAATCGCGATGCCGCAACGGTTTCGGGCAGCAGTGCGGGCGAACTGGAAACCGTTCGCAATAATTTCGTGATGAAAAAACTCGGCATCACCGATGCGGAGAAAGCCATGGCCGGCGTCAACGCGGCAATCGAGACATATGGCAAGTCCAACCGCACGAAATACCGCGCGGTTCTCTATTATCTGCTGACCACGCATTTCGGCAAGGAAAGCGTCTTCAGGAAGTAAGGCGGCACGGCAGCGGGAGTTTCACTCTCCCGCCAGGTGACGCTCTCCGCGCCGGGCGGCAAGGTCGATCTGACGTTGCCGCTCCCGAAACCGCGTCCGGTCTTCCTCGGTCAGCGCGTCGATGCAGGCCGGGCAGGAAACCCCGCGCTCGTATCCCGGCCCCCCTGCGGCATCCGGCGATACCGGGCGTCGGCATGCGTGACAGATATCATACGTGCCCTCCCGCAAGCCGTGGCCGACCGAAACTCTCCGGTCAAATACGAAACATTCTCCCGACCACCGGCTTTCGCTCTCGGGCACATGCTCAAGATATTTCAGGATTCCGCCCTTGAGGTGGACGACATCCTCAACACCCTGCCCCACCAGCCAGCTTGTCGCCTTTTCGCATCGGATACCTCCGGTACAGAACATCGCGACGGTCTTGCCCTCGAAGCGACCGGCATTGTGCTGCCACCATTCGGGAAACTCGCGGAAGCTGTCGGTGCCGGGGTCGATGGCCCCCTCGAAAGTGCCGATCCCGACCTCATAATCATTGCGCGTATCGATAAGGACCACAGCCTCCCGATCAACGAGGCGGTTCCAGTCCCGCGCCTCCACATACCGCCCCACCCGCGCGACGGGATCGACATCCTCGCGCCCCATCGTGACGATCTCGCGCTTGAGACGCACTTTCAGCCGGTTGAAAGGCATGGCCTGCGCCTCGCTCTCCTTCCATTCGAGATCACCGAAACCGTCAAGCGCGCGCAGATGCGCCATGACATCGAGGACAGCGTGCCTCTCTCCCGCAATCGTGCCGTTCACACCTTCCGGTGCCAGAAGGATAGTCCCGCGCACCCGGCGGATGGTACACAGATCAATGAGAGCGCCACGAACCGGCCCCGCCACGTCAAGCGGCGCGAAATGATAGAAGGCGATAACGGTGACAGGGTTCCGGGCGGGATCATTCATGGCGCTTCCCTACCGAAAGCGATGCTGCGGTTCAATGACGCGCGGTGCGGGATTGGACGTCGCCCCTTCCGGCATGTTAACGCCTGCCCATCGGATGAGGGGCAAACATCACCATGGAAGAGTGCGACTACTACGGCGACAGCGTATCGACGCTGGGAGAACGGATCAGTGTCGCGCGCGAACATGCCGGATTGTCCGAGGACGAACTGGCCGCACGGCTTGCGGTTCGCCGACGCACAATCGACGACTGGGAAGGGGATGGCGCGGAACCGCGCGCGAACAAGCTGGCCATGCTGGCCGGCATTCTGGGTGTCTCGCCTGCATGGCTGCTGTCCGGCGCGGGCGAAGGCGTTCCCGCACCCGATACGGACCCGACCAGCATTGACGACACAACATTGCGCCTGCGCCTCGCCTCGGAGCTGCGTGAGGCCGTCAAGGCCCACACCCTGGTACAGCAGCGGATCACCCGCATCGCTGACGCTCTGGCCGCAATAGACTGACTGTCATGACCGAAAACAATATCGCCCTTGACCGCCCGACACGACTCAAGCGCCTGCGGATGCGGGCATGGCGGCGGGGAATGAAGGAAATGGACCTCATTCTGGGCGGTTTCGTGGACGCGCACGGCGCTTCTCTCGACGATGAGGAGCTGACCGCACTGGAACTGCTGATGAACCGTCAGGATCAGCAACTGTTTCTATGGGTTACCGGCGCACAGGATGTGGCCGACGATACAACGGAAATAGAATGTACTATGATTGCGCGTATCGTGAAGTTTTGCACCGATATTTAGGCCTGATCGGCAAAACTTTAAGCGGGCTTTTACGTTAGCCGTGCATCCTGCGCCCCTGAAACAATACGCCACGGGGGTCCGGGTATGAGTAATCCAGTCGAATTGCATGAAACGCGAACACCTGAATCCGCATCACCGGATACGCTGTCGAGCTACATCGACACGCTGTCCTATATCGAACGTCTGCACCGTCTGATTCTGGACGTCATCAAGGACGAGTTCGAGCGTCTCAACATCATGGACGTGAACAGCGTTCAGGCGTTGTTGCTGTATAATATCGGGGACAACGAGGTCACGGCAGGCGAGTTGAAGTCACGTGGCTACTATCAGGGGTCGAATGTCTCCTATAATCTGAAAAAACTGGTCGAAGCGGGCTATATCAGTCACGAAAGATGCTCTATTGATCGCCGCGCCGTGCGTATCAGCCTCACGGAAAAGGGGCGCGATATGCGTGTGACTGTTTCGGAATTGTGGGTGCGTCATATTGATAAGATTAATGAAGACCAGTTGCTGCATTCCGGCGATTTCGACTCGCTCGGTGATCTCCTCAAGCGCCTCGAACGCTTCTGGAGCGATCAGATCCGCTACATCTATTGACGTTGCGGCGTCACGAAAATCGCAGAATCCCGTCCTTTGTACCCAAAACACCTTGCGTGTCGTGACATGAAACTTGCATAGATAAATCCTGTCATTTCAGCACCGTGCTGATTCGAGACTCATACGCAAAGGCCGCTATGCGAAGCCCGGTTTTAACACACCGGCTTGCGATCAGGCTGAAATCGAACACAGGGCGTTGAACCGATGGATATTGTCGCGTACAACTCATCAAAAGCGTCCGCAAGAATGTGGCCCTCCCGTCGCGAGCAGAAAATGACGGCTTACAGCGATGTATCAACGCTGAAATACGAAGAGACCCGTGTGTCACTCGGAGACGAGCTGCGAGGCGCGCGTGCGGCGCGTGGTCTGTCGATTGCCGATGTCGAAACCGACCTTCGCATCAAGTCCTATTATATCGAGGCCATCGAGAACGGTGACCTGTCGGCCCTGCCTGACAAGGTTTATGTTGACGGCTTCGTGCGGAACTACGCCTCCTATCTCCAACTCGACCCGGAGGAGACGCTTCTTCGGTTCGACGAGGAAACCGGCTTCACGAAAACCGCGAAGAAGAGCCGCAAGCAAACCGCCGCACCGAAAACCGTCGCCAGCCTCGATCCGCTGGCCGGGTACACGCCTCCCCGCCGCACATCATCGGATACGGGCGGGGGTATCGGGCGCGGACTGGCGGCACTGTGGCCGCTCGTGGTGCTGGGCGGCCTCGGCTACGCGATCTGGTACGGCGTTATCGCGGCTCGCGAAGCCGGGATCATTCCCGATAACCTCAGCGTCATCAGCGCGACGGAAATCGATCCGCCGGTCTTTTCCGCGAATATATCCGACGATGCCATCGGGGCCGGTGCGGGCGGCGAAACTATCGAGCGCCCCGCTGACCTGAGCTATGCCAAACTCGGAACGCAGCCCTACTGGACGCTGCCCGAGACAGAGGAACCCGCCGACGGCCCCGTCTCGGCAATCGATATCGCGACCACCGGTCTCTTTTCCGCCCATAAAGGCGCATTGGGCGTCAGTAATCTCGTGCGGAGTGCTGCCCCCATCGACATGACGCCGGCACCACCCGTCATCGTCGCCGAGATCGCGGCGGAAACCCGTGCCGCCCTGTTCCCCGCGACACTCGATGATGCCATTGCCGTCGAGATTGCGGCGGCGGGTGCCGAAGGCACCGGACAGGCCTTTGCACTGGTCGCACTGGAAGAAACATGGATCGAGGTCAGGGCACCGTCGGGCAAGATCCTTTTTTCGGGCATTCTGGCCCCCGGTCAGACGTTTGATGTTCCGTCGGATGAAGCCCTTGCCCTGAAGGTCGGCAATGCCGGAGGGCTGGTCGCAGAACTCGGCGGCAAGCAATACGGGCCGTTCGGCAAGCGCGGTGCCGTGATGCGGGGTATCTCGCTTGAGCGTGACGCATTGCTCGAACGCTTTGCGCCCCGCCTTGCCGCAACCACCGGCGCGCAATAATCCGACTGAACCGCAGAGCGCCCTGTTTCGCGAGGGTTTCCGGCGTGAAAGATCGCCCGGCCTGATTGCGAATGCCCTGATCCGGCCCGTAATAATGATGCGCTATCGTCGTGTTCTCCTTACTGTCGCTTGAACCGCAAGGGATCAGGCGCAATACTCCCGTCGGTACAGTGAAAAGGAGCCAGCGATGAGCGTTCGCCCATGGCGTGATATCGACCGCCGCAAGAGCCGACAGATTATGGTCGGCAAAGTACCGGTCGGCGGCGATGCCCCCATCGCGGTCCAGACGATGACGAACACGCTGACCTCCGATGCCGGGGCAACCATTGAACAGGTCAATGCCTGCGCGGAAGCGGGGGCGGATATCGTGCGCGTCTCCTGCCCGGATGAACCGTCCACCGCCGCCCTTGCCGAGATCGTGCGCGAGACGACGGTGCCTATCGTTGCGGATATCCATTTCCACTATAAGCGCGCCATTGAGGCCGCCGAGGCAGGAGCCGCCTGCCTGCGGATCAATCCCGGCAATATCGGGTCCGCCGAACGGGTCCGCGAGGTCGTCAACGCAGCGCGCGACCATGGATGCTCGATGCGGATCGGCGTCAATGGCGGATCGCTGGAAAAGCATCTGCTCGACAAATACGGCGAACCCTGCCCTGATGCGATGGTCGAGAGTGCGCTGGAACATGCGCGCATCCTGGAAGACAACGATTTCCGCGAATTCAAGATCAGCGTGAAGGCATCGGACGTCTTCATGACCAGCGCGGCCTATATGGCGCTGGCCGATGCCTGCGATTACCCGCTGCATCTGGGTGTGACCGAAGCCGGGGGGGCCGTATCTGGGTCGGTGAAATCCGCTATCGGAATGGGTGGCCTGCTCTGGGCGGGAATCGGCGACACAATCCGGGTGTCCCTGTCCGCCGATCCGGTAGAGGAAGTGAAGATCGGGTTCGAGATCCTGAAATCGCTGAACATTCGCCATCGGGGCGTGACGATCATCTCCTGCCCCTCCTGCGCGCGACAGGGCTTCGACGTCATCAAGACGGTGGGCGTTCTGGAGGAGCGGCTGGCCCATATCCAGACGCCCATGACCCTGTCGATCATCGGCTGCGTTGTGAACGGTCCCGGTGAGGCGCGCGAAACCGATATCGGCTTCACCGGGGGCGGAGCCGGGTCAGGCATGGTGTATCTGGCGGGACTACAGGACCACAAGATCGAGAACGGCAAGATGGTCGATCATATCGTCGGCCTTGTGGAGCAGAAGGCCGAGGAGATCGCCGCCGAACGGGCGGCGGAAGAGGCCCGGCAGATCGAAGCCGCGTGACTGCCATCATCCGCCGGGCAGCCCCCGAAGACGCCCCCTCTCTCGCCGCCGTGGAACTGCTGACCGCCCCCGAATTCGCGACCTTCCTGCTCGACGGGCTGTTCGAGGGGCGCTCGGTCGGGGCGGTGCTGTCCACGATCTACGCCCGCGAAGGCACGGATTCATGGGAATGGTCCTGGGTGGCCGAGGACGGCGCGGTCGTCGGGGCCGCCGGAGGGTGCCCGACCAACCTGATCCGGCCTTCCACCGATACCGGCGAGGCGGCGGCACGTCAGGAATATTATGCCCCCGTCAGGGCGGCTATGCCCGTGGACAGCTTCCATATATCCCGCCTCGGCGTTCTCGATGCCTTTCGTCGGCGCGGCATAGCCGGTGCCCTGCTCGATGCGATGATCCAGGAAGCGCGGATACAGCATGAAACGCGGGTGACGCTGTTTGTCTGGGAGGACAACGCGGAAGGGCGCGGCTTCTACGCGCAGCAGGGCTTTGCCGAGGCGGATCGCCTGACCCTGCCCCCGCATCCCCGTGCGATACGGCACGGCACTCTGCTGTTGATGGAAAAATCATTGTGCTGAAATGGAGTGTGTCCGGCATCCTGATTCTGGCGGTCGCAGGCATCGCCTATATCCGGCTTGCCGGAGAGGAACCCGCGCACTGGCATGTCGATCCGGCGACGGCGACACCGGGGACCGGACCCAATGAGTATCTGGCGACAGGGCCGGATGCGGTGTTCATCCCCCTGCCGCCACAGCAGGCCCTGTCCCGTCTGGACACCATCGCACAGGCCGATCCGCGCACGACCATGATCGCGGGCAGCATCGCGGCAGGCCATGTCACCTATGTCCAGCGGAGCGCGATCATCGGCTTTCCCGACTATATATCGGTCCGGGCGCGGACAACAGAGGGTGGCAGTTCGCTGTCGATCTATAGTCGATCACGGTTCGGGTACAGCGATCTCGGCGTAAATAAGGCGCGAACAAAGCGATGGCTCAATAAAATCGATAGTAATTTCGGTGCGAATTGACGCATTCACGCCGACGTTACCAGACTGCGACCAACTGGCACTTTAACAGTTCTACGGCTGTATCATCTCCGACATCAACGCTTCGAAGACCGGAGCGTCAAACAGGAGATTTCATATGCTCAAGTCAGCCGCAGTTTTCAGTATCGTTGCCCTCGCCTCGACATCGGCACTCGCCGGCAGCGGCTATGGCAATGCGGGAGGCTACCACTGCAACTGGTCGAAGTCGCCCTCTCAGGCATCCACACTGGCTCCGGCACAGCCGGGCCTGCTGCAATATACTGCCGCGAAGCCCGACATTGTCGATACCGCCGTCTCCAACGGCTCGTTCAATACGCTGGTCGCTGCCGTGCAGGCCGCCGGTCTCGTCGATACGCTCAAAGGCCCCGGCCCCTTCACCGTATTCGCACCGACGGATGCGGCATTTGCGGCCCTGCCCGCCGGAACGGTGGAAAACCTGCTGAGACCCGAAAATATCAACCAGCTTCGTGCCGTGCTGACCTATCACGTCATTCCCGGCAAGGTGACCTCGGACCAGCTCGCCGGACAGCGTCTGGCTGCGGGTACCGTTCAGGGCACGACCGTCAATATCGATGCCACGAGCGGGGTCCGGGTCGATAATGCCAATGTCGTGCAGGCGGATGTGCTGACCGGAAACGGCGTGATCCACGTCATCGACAGCGTTCTTATCCCGACGTCGTAGACCATGAGGCAGGCGGCGCAATGTCGCCGCCTGCCAATCGCGGGAGCCGGGGCGTTCACGGCGACGTGATACAATCCGGCTTTTCCTTTCTTTTACAAAACCTGTTCACCGTGCATTGTCAGGCGATGCATCCAGACGAGAGGGATGCCCCGTAAGGAGATAATCCATGTTGAAGTTTGCAACCGTTCTCAGCATCAGCGCGCTCGCCGCCGGATCGGCCCTCGCCGATGAAAGCTATTCGGGACATCACTGCGGCGCGTATAAATCGCTGCAATCGTCGGTTCCGTCGGTCGATACCGCACAGGGCTACTCATTGCCCGATGCGGCCACCACAACAACGGTCGAGACGGTGGAGGCCCCTGTCCTCATTGATACCACGACGTCCTTCGAAACCGTTCAGGTGATCGCGGAAGAGACGACGGTGGCTCCCCTCCGGTAGAACGCGCCTGCATCGACGACGATCAAGGCGGCCGGGTTCATTGCCCCGCCGCCTTTTCTTTGTCCGGCAGGCTGGCCCACCATCCGGCATAGGACGTGGTTTCGGGCTTCTGACCCTCCACCGGCCCGGCACCGTCATCCCACCAGACCGGCCCGCGCTCGCCCAGGGCGCGCTTGGCCGCATCGACCTGCGCCCGCGCCGCGCGGGTTTGCTCCTCGGTCCTCGCATTCCGAACCCCGACCCGACCCTTCATCATCGCCTTGACCTGCGCCCTGCGCTCGCTATCCGGCAGAGCCGGGTTCGTGCAGCGCCAGAGGACGCCCTTCGAGACGAAGTAGCGACCGTCGGGGGTGATGGGGTATTTTTTCTGGCGGGACATGGGGGATGAGCTGTGGCGCAGCGAGGAAATGAAAAGCGTCCCGCTATGTGCGGGGCGCTCGATGTTCACTTCTTACGATTGTAAGGGGACTGGTTCGTGGGTTTCAACGAAACGCCCTCACTCGAAGCGCGAGAGTAAACCGCACTTTCAGACCTCCCAAGCTTCAACCCAATCACGCGCGTAGG
>CAKZUT010000140.1 GCA_937922185.1 uncultured Neomegalonema sp. | reverse complement strand
GTCGTCTTCGCCGTCTCGATCATAACGCCGCGCAGGGTGTCCTCTATCATGAAGACACGCCAGCCGCTCCAGATCAGCGCGAAGATCAGCAGGCCCACGGCCCCCAATGCGGCCTTGATGCCGAAAGCGTCCTCGGGGTTGGTGACGTTCTTGATATTCGTGTCGTAATTCGAGGTGATCCAGATGATCGCGGCCATGGCGATCAGCGCGAGCAGGGCGGGCGCGAAGGCCAGTACCGATCCCTGCTTCAGGCGATAGCCAGCCATGAGCATGGCCCCCGCCGCTCCGATGGCCCCGGCCTGGTTGACCGTCGCGATGCCCGCGATGATCGAGCCGAGTACGAGGAAGATCAGCGCCAGGGGCGGCACGAGGGTCACGAAGACCTTGCCCCAGAATCGCGCGTCGAACTTGCCTTCATAATGCACAGCAGGGGCGTATTTCGGGCGCAGGAACGCGAAGCCGAGAATGAACAGCATATACAGCAGGACGAGCAGCAGTCCCGGCACGAACGCCCCGAGGAACATATCCCCCGCGCTGGTCGAGATGACGCTGAACTCCGAGGGCATGGTCAACTCGCCCGTCGAGGAGCGGTAGAGTTCCTTGCGCGCCGTGCCCGCCTGATCGACGGCACTGGCAAGCTGGTCAGCCAGAATGATGAGAACGATGGAGGGCGGGATGATCTGCCCCAGTGTCCCGGAGGCGCAGATGGTTCCGCTGGCCAGTGCAGGCGAGTAGTTGCGGCTGAGCATGGCAGGCAGCGAGATCAGGCCCATGGCCACCACCGTCGCTCCCACAATCCCCGTCGTCGCGGCCAGCAAGGCTCCCACGAACACCACCGAGATGCCCAGCCCGCCGGGGATCGGCCCGAACAGCTGTGCCATGGTGACGAGCAGATCCTCGGCGATCTTTGATCGCTGGAGCATGATGCCCATGAAGATGAACAGCGGAATCGCGATCAGCGTGTCGCGCTCGACTTCCCAGTAGACCCCCCGGAAATTCGTCACCCCCGCACTCAGCCATTCGCCCGGTCCGCCCCCTTCCGCGAAATAGGCACCCGTATCCCCCGCGCCGAAATATCCCGCGACAGCGGCGATCGCGATGGTGAGAATGGCCGATCCGGGCAGCGCGAAGGCCACCGGATACCCGGAGCCGAGCGCAATGACCATCAGCAGGACGAGCAGGGCGAGGAAGAAAAGTTCCATCGAATGCCTCGTGAGGAAGGGAAATCAGTGAATGATGTCGGTGTCGATTTCGCGCGCACCCGGCTCGCCGCGCCGGTCCGCAGAGGACTCGAACAGCATGGCGACGAATTGCATCATCATGGAAATCGCGAAGACCGCGAGGAACCCGGCCATGAAGTATTTCACGAACAGGCCGGTGGTCGACTGGGTTATCTCATAGGCGAGGATCGGGCTGTTGATGATCGAGGCTTTGCCCCACATGCCCAGTAACAGCACTGTCCAGCACAGCGACATGCCCAGAAGGATAGACCCCCAGGAATTCACGAACGCCTTCTTGCGCCGCGAGAACCCTGCATAGAATACGTCCACCCGCACATGCCCGTCTTCCAGCAGCGTATAGGCACTCGCGAACAGGAAGAGGGCGGCATACCAGAACCGCACCAGGTCGCCCATATACGCCTGTTCATAGGAAAAGACGAAGCGTGTGAACACGATGACCAGTTCCGCGATCACCACCAGCAGCGCCAGCCAGATAAACCCCAGTGTCCGTGTGACGCAGGCAATCAGAATGCCGAGAAGGACCAGAGGGCCGTGGATGTAGAAACCCCGGTATTGCGAGCGACCGAGATTGGAATCCATCTCCTTGCCCACCAGATCCGTCAGCATCCCCTCGACCCGCAGGGCAGAGATCGCCATATCCGCCAGCCCGACGAGCAACACCACCCAGAACGCGGCGCGAATGAAGAAGGTATTCCACCCCGTCACGGTCGCCGAATCCTCGCGCAGCGGCGCGTCGCCCCGCCCCCGAACGTATTTCGCGGTCCATGCGATCACCGCGATATAGATGCCGAGTTGCACGATGGCCTGCCACCCGATGCCCGCATCGGAACCGCCGAACAGGGGCGCGATGCCGGTCCAGTCGAACCAGAATGTCAGGACATTATTGAGGATGAACGCGAACATGACCGCCAGCGAGCACCAACCGAACATTCGGATAACGGGTGCGGGTTGCGCCCTGTACGGAACGGCTTCGGAGGTCATGTCGGTCATATCGTCTCCCGTTCGTCTATCGCACGGTACCTTGCGTTCGCGGGAACGTCACGCGATGTCTCGCCAAGGTCGGTCATGTGCAAAAAAACAGAGGCCCGGCATGGGCCGAAGCCCCTTAACCTATAGATCATTTACCGTGTCGTTCAATGGCTGCGTTGCCATCACATCGCCCTGCGCGGGCATTGAAATCCGGTCGAAGAAGCCAGCCGGGACAGGCCGATCTGTCAGGCACCTGTCAGTCTCAAAGAAAAATGCCACACTCCCGTAAGGAGTGTGGCGTTGCTGTGTCGATTCCCTGCGGGGATCGGGTCGCGAAACCTATTCGTCGCCGATGCCGACGACCCGGTTACGCTTCTGGCTGTATGCGATATCGGCAATGGCCATGTAGCCGCCGATATCCTTGCGGGCTGCGAGGCAGCTGTCGAAGATGCGCTTGGACAGTTCGCTGTGATCGCGGGCTTCCTCGATCACTTCTTCCGCCGCTTCACCGAAGGCGTCATAAACGTCGTCGTTGAATTCGCGCAGTTCCACACCGTTCTCTTCGATGAGTTTCGTGAGATACTCACCGTTATTGGCGTTGGTCTCTGCCATCTGGCGGGAGTTTTCTTCGTTCGCCGCCGCTTCGATGATCGCCTGATGCGTCTTCGAGAGGCCGCCCCACCACTCGCCGTTCATGCCGAGGGCAAGCTGCGAGCCGGGTTCGTGCATACCGGGCCAGTAGTAGTATTTGGCCGCTTCGTAGAACTTCATGAAGTAGTCGTTATAGGGGCCGACCCACTCCGTCGCATCGACCGCGCCGGAAACGAGGTTCTCGAAGATTTGCCCGCCGGGCAGCGAAACCGGGGAAGCACCCAGCTTCGACATCACGTCGCCGCCGAGGCCCGGAATACGCATCTTCAGACCCTTCAGGTCGTCCGCGCTGTTGATTTCCTTGTTGAACCAGCCGCCCATCTGCACGCCGGTGTTGCCGCAGGCCAGGTTTTTGAGGCCGAATTCGCCGGCGATTTCGTCCCAGAGTTCCTGACCGCCCGCATATTTGATCCAGGCATCGATCTCCGTATAGGTCAGACCGAAGGGGATCGCCGTGAAGGGTGCCCAGCCGGGGTGCTTGCCCTTCCAGTAATAGTCGGCGGCGATATAGGCCTGACTGTTGCCGGAGGCAACTTCGTCGAAGCTGTCGAATGCGCCGACTTTCTCGCCCGCTGCATAATAGGTGACATCGATTTCGCCGTCGGTCAGTTCAGTGACGCGGGCGGCGAACCGCTGGGCACTGATGCCGAGACCCGGAAAGTCGCGTGGCCAGGTGGAAACGATCGCCATCTCGACCTTGTTCTGCGAAAGCGCCGGTGTGGCGAGCGGGGCTGCGGCCCCTGCGATAGCTGCACCCTTGAGAAACGCGCGTCTTTTCATGGTATTCTTTCTCCCCGTTGAGTCCGCCGCGATCAGCGACAGTTCATCGACCGCAAGGCTTCTGCGGCGTCGGGCAGGACAGTAGGGCGGGGGAAAGCCTAGGGCAAGACTCCCTGTTCAATATTGGTGACTGTATTCTCGGTCCAGCGACAGCCATCGCCCCGCGATCAGCACCTCGGTTCCGGGGAAATCGACCTTGTATTGCATCTTCCGGCATCCATCGACCCAATAGCCCATATAGACGTAGGGAAGCCCCAGAGCTTTCACGATGTCGATATGGTCGAGAATAATGAACCGCCCCGGACTGTCGCGTTCACGATCCGGGTTGAAGAAGCTGTAGACCATCGACAATCCGTCGGCCATCACATCGGTCAGGCACACCGCTTCCAGCGAATCATCGCCGTCCTCATCGGTGCCCCAGTATTCCACCACCTGCGTTCGGACCGTGCTGTCCTCCACCATCGAGGCGTAGTCATAGGCATCCATCGCCGCCATGCCGCCCTCGGCGTGGCGCGCGATGACGTAGCGGCGAAAAAGCTGGTACTGTTCCTCGGTCGCCAGTGCGGGCTTGACCTCCCGGCGCAGCCCCTCATTGCGCCGCAGGATGCGTCGATCCCGACGCGATGTCTCGTATTTCGCCGCGATGATCCGCGTGGCGACACAGGCATTGCAGCCCGGACATTGCGGGCGATAGGCGACGTTCTGACTGCGTCTGAATCCGTTGGTGGACAGCTCGTCCCCGATATCGGCGGCATGGCCTCCGCTCAGGGGCGTGAAGATCTTCCGCTCCACCCGGTTGGGCAGATACGGGCAGGGCTGCGGTTCGGTCAGGTAGAATCGCAGGCGCGACGATTTGAAATGCTCGGTCATGGGCGCGCCATTGCAGGGATCATGCTAACCGGATCGCCCCTCATGTCGTCGGCCCCAGCAGACCGGGGGCCGCACAGATCAGCGGATCGGGCGCGCAGGCAACGCCGTCATCCTTGCCGTCATAGGGCAGGCGGCTCAGAATCGAGCGGATTGCGGCCACCCGCGCCCGTCGCTTGTCATCGGAGCGGATCAGCGTCCAGGGCGCATGGTTCGTGTGGGTTCGCTCGAACATCTCGTTGCGCGCGGCGGTATAGTCCTCCCATTTGCCGAGCGAGGCCACGTCGATGGGTGACAGCTTCCAGTGTTTCAGCGGATCGGATTCGCGTTCCAGAAAGCGCCGCATCTGTTCGGCGCGCGATACCGTCAGCCATATCTTGAACAGTCGCGTTCCGTCCTCGATGATCGTCGTCTCGAATTCCGGGGCCTGATTGAAGAAATTAAGCGTCTCGGAGCGGGTGCAAAATCCCATAACGGCCTCGACCCCCGCCCGATTGTACCAGGATCGGTCGAAGATGGTCATCTCGCCACGGGTCGGCAGATGCGCGACATAACGCTGGAAGTACCATTGTCCGCGCTCACGATCCGAAGGCTTGCCCAGCGCGACCACGCGCGCGACACGCGGGTTGAGATTGCCGGTCAGGCGGGCGATGGTTCCGCCTTTTCCGGCGGCATCGCGCCCCTCGAAGATCACGACGATCCGCTCACCGCTTTCCACCATCCACCGCTGCATCTTCGCCAGCTCGATCTGGAGTGCGTCGAGATCGTCCTCGTAATCCGACCGCTTCCAGCGGCTGTCATAGGGATGGTCGGGATCGAGCAGATCCTTGTCATCCGCTTTCTGGACACGCTTGCGAAGGTCTTTCGGGAAATCCTCCTCGAAAAATCGCGAGATTTCGCCGTCGAATGGTTTCGCAAAGCCTTTCATCGACCGATCTCCTGCGGGTCGAACGCGGTGCTTTGATACACCTCGTTGATCCAGTTGCCGAAAAACAGATGAGCGTGTGAGCGCCAGCGATTCTCCGGCTCCCTTGTGTCATCATCGCTTGGGAAATAGTTGTTTGGAAGGGCGATCTCGACCCCCTTCGCCTTGTCGCGTCCGTATTCCTCGGCCAGCGAGGTGCTGTCATACTCGATATGGTTGAACATATAGAGGCGACGTGTCTCGGGTTCCGCGATCAGACACAGCCCCGCCTCCGGGCTTTCCATCAGCACCTGCAACCCCGCTTCCGCCGGTAAATCCGCACGTCGTACTTCGGTCCATCGCGAGACGGGGATCGAGAAGTCATCCGAGAATCCGCGCAGATAGGGCGAGGCGGGGGCGAGGTTGCGGTGCCGGAAAACACCGAAGGCTTTCTTCTCAAGGGTGTGCTTCGGAATGCCGTGAAAATGATGCAGAGCCGCCTGCGCCCCCCAGCAGATCGACAGCATCGAATGCACATTGGTCCGGGACCATTCGAACATCTCCGTCAGTTCGGGCCAGTACCGTACCTCCTCGAAAGGCAGATGCTCGATCGGCGCGCCCGTGACGATCAGCCCGTCGAATTTCGTATCCCTCACCGCCTCCCAGGGTTCGTAGAAGGACAGCATGTGAAAGGGGGGCGCGGTCTTGGGCGTATGGGTGGCCATTTTCAGCAGCGTCAGTTCGATCTGAAGCGGCGTTGCCCCGACCAATCGCGCGATCTGCGCTTCGGTCCTGATCTTGTCGGGCATCAGATTGACGAGCGCGATCTTGAGGGGGCGGATATCCTGACGGGCCGCCTCGTCCTCGCGCATCAGCATCACGCCTTCTCGGGCGAGTATGGTCTCGGCGGGCAGTCCGGCGGGAATCTTGATGGGCATTACGCTGGAATCTCCCGGCAGCGAAAAAGCAGATGAGGCGCAAGCCTTACCCCAGCCATTAAGGTTTCGGAAACCTGAACACATCTATAAGATTTCGGATAGTTAATGGGGAGTTTATCGTGACCGCTAAGCGATTGCTCAATGAATGGCGCAAGGCAACCCTTGCGCTGCCTCTGATGATTACGGTTCTGCTCGCCCTCGCAGTTGCGGGATACGCGGTGTATCACCTTTCGACTTCCCATCTTTTCGGCCATAATTCAG
Organism: uncultured Neomegalonema sp.; assembly: GCA_937922185.1. Taxonomy (GTDB): domain Bacteria; phylum Pseudomonadota; class Alphaproteobacteria; order Rhodobacterales; family Rhodobacteraceae; genus JAHDDY01. Next base: position 8,027 of record CAKZUT010000140.1, on the reverse strand, counting down.
TCAATGGCCGCTCCGATGTCACGGCATTCGAGATTCACGAACTCTACGATGACCTCCTCACCGTCTCGCGCAACTTCGACCCGGATGATCCCAATGCCGTCACCGGCGAGATGATCGAGCGGGCGCAGGCATTCGATCTGGAATTCATCCGTCTGACCAAACCCGATTTCCGCGACATCATCAGCGCAAGGGGCCTGTCGAGGGAATTCGGCGAACTGCACGACCTCGCCTACCGGATCGACGCTTTCGTCAAGGGCGACCCCGCAAGCTCTCCGGCCACTTTCATCGCGGCGCTCGAAGAGACGCGGCCCAGCGTCAAGAAACTCGCACGGGCGCTGAACGAGAACAGCATCGACGTCGATGTCGAACTGCGCTCCAAGATGAAGCGCGACACCATCATCATCGTCGTGCTGGCCGCCCTGTTCATCATGTCGGTGATGTTTCTGGTTCAGGTCGAATGGCACCGCCGCAAGCACCTGATGACCAAGACCCGCGCGCTGGAGATTTCCGAAAGCAAGCTGCGCGATCTCAGCTTCTACCGTCAGCAGTTCCTCGCCAATATGAGTCACGAATTCCGCACACCCCTGAACGCAATTCAGGGGTTTTCGGAGGCGATCCTCTACCAGAAAGACACGATGAAACAGGATCGTATCTTTGAGTATGTCGATATCGTCGCCCGCTCGGCCCGCGATCTCGCCAAGCTGACCGAGGATGTCCTTGATCTTTCCAAGATCGATGCGGGCAAGTTCGACCTCTATCGCGAGGATGTCTGTTTTACCTCGCTCATTGAAGATTCGATCATCCAGTTCCAGTCGGTCGCCGAGCAGCGCGAGATCAGCATTTTCCAGAGCATCGAGGCGCAGTGGATCGTCGATTGTGATCGTCTGGCGATCAAGCGTTGCATCACAAACGTGCTGTCGAATGCCCTGAAATTCTCGGATAAGGGCGGCGCGATCTACGTCGATGCCTATCTGCGCGACAAGCGTATGCTCGTGATCGAGGTGCGCGATGTCGGTTGCGGTATCCCGGAACGCGATCTGCAAAGCATCTGGATGGTCTATGCCCGTTCCAGCATCACCCGCAAATGCGACCGCGAGGGAGCCGGTCTCGGCCTTGCCATGGTCAAGGCCCTGATGGATGCCCATAACGGCTTTGTCGAATTGCAGAGCCGGGAAGGCGTCGGAACATCTGTCAGGATGTGCATCCCGGCCAGTGCCGTGGTGTCCACGACCCATCGCGGACAGGCATATCTGCCGCCCGAACCGGCCAATATAAGAAGCCGATTCCCCATGGCCGGCTGATCCGGCAAAGACCGGTCAGATCATCTCCTGAGACAATACAGGATGCCCGTTTGCGCGGGCAGGGTGATAACCGTGTCCTGATTCGTTCAGTGCAACCCGACAGCGGGAACAGGATATCGTTTCGCAGTCGGAGTACCTCCGGGACTGCTCCTGGAAAGGTCGGCAATCACCGCCGCTGATTCATCCGGAAATCAGGCACGTTGCCGACCGTGCTGAAGCACAGTGAACAGCAGCACGGCAATCATCGCGCCGTTGAACAGGTGCCACAGAAAATGGGTGCCGAAGGGAAGATACGGGCACAGCCCGGCATCCGCCGTTCGCGCGGTCAGCGATATCGCGAAGATCACGGTCGCCACCGCCACGGGCCGCGATGCCGCCCGCCCTGACAGGCGCAGCATCAGCGCCGATCCGCCCAGCAGCGCGAGCGCGGGAAAATACCCCTCCGACCCGTTCAGCGATCCTCCTGTGACCGACAATCCGGCGGATCGGGCGAACAGCGACAGCCCGAACGCCACAACGGTCGCGATAATCGCCCCGATGCCGCGTAATCCGAACAGGCGCAGCATCGCCGCATAGAGAAACACGACGATGAAAATCAGGATGGGGATGACATCGGCCAGCACCGACCATCTTTCCGCATAGGTGTGGAACAGGAATGACCCGATCCCGATGCAAAACGCGATACCGCATAACAGGCTCAGCAGGGGGTCATTCACCCCCCGCCGCCGCATCGCCGCATAGGGCAGGATCGCGGCGAGGATGAAGGCCAGATTCGATGCGGCATTGATCGGTTCGGACCAGAATTCCGGCCCGGTCCGCTCGCAATACGCATCAATGGCCGCTCGCCAGTCCATGACCTACCCGACCAGCGAGATATTACCGTCCGCCGTCGAGATTTCCGCCATGAACCCGGCGGTGACGCTGCCGTCCTCGATCTTGATAAAGCCGTCCGCACCGATGGAGTCGAGCGCCTTGACCACCCCCGTCTTCTCGCTGCGATGGGCTTTCATCCGCACGAGCGACAGCCCCTGATCGGCCATGGTCGAGGCCGGATGCGCGGTCTGCCATTCGATCACGAGAGGGATATGCCCCTGATGGATCAGAGCGCCATCCTCCCGGATCGCCACTTTCCACGAGAAATCACCCCGCGACATGGTGTGCAGCGTGCCCAGATTGACCGGGCAATCCTTCATCACCTGTTCGATATCATCCACGCGCACGGCCCAGTTCAGCAACCGGGGTCCGCTGGCAATGCTGTCCTGGATATCGGGATCATCCAGCCCGAACCACCGGGGCCGCGACGGTGCGGGTGCGGCGGGGTCTATCGCCACCAGTTCGAGATAACAGTCCCCCAGACTCCACAGCTTGTTATGTGTGCCCATGGTCGCATGTTCACCGCCCCCCAGCGGCGGCACGCCGAGCATGTCCTCCAGCCAGCGTGCTCCCGAATCGAGATCCCTGGTTCCGACGACGATATGGTCGAGTTCCGTTGCCATCCTAGCGCCCTCCGCTGACATCGACGAATGCACCAGTAACATAGGAAGCCTCGTCCGACAGCAACCAGATAATCGCCTGCCCGACTTCTTCCGCCGTTCCCGCCCGTCCGAGAGGCGTCAGGGCACCGATCCGCTCGGCGCGTCCGGGCTGTCCGCCGCTGGCATGGATATCGGTTTCGATCAGGCCCGGACGCACCGCATTGACGCGGATGCCCTTCGGGGCCAGTTCGTTGGCCAGACCTGTCGTCATGGTATCGACGGCGCCCTTTGATCCCGCATAATCCACATATTCCCCCGCACTGCCCAGTCGCGCGGCGGCGGAGGAGACATTCACGATGCTGCCCTGCGTCATCCGCCGCGCCGCTTCGCGCGCGACGAGATAGGCACCGAGGATATTGGTATCGAAGACCCGGCGCATCCGCTCGATATCCATCTCCGCCACAGTCGATTTCGGCGCGACGATCCCGGCATTATTGACCACTCCGTCGATGCCGCCGAAAGTTTGCACCGTCCGCTCGAACAGGGCGGTCACCGCCGCCTCGTCCCGCACGTCGCCCTGCATGGCAAAGGCTGCGCCCCCCGCTGCCCCGACGCCCGCGACGGCCCCGGTCGCGGCCTCTTCATCGCGCGCATAATTGATGGCCACATTCCATCCCCGCGCGCCGCAGAGCAGGGCGGTCGCCCGTCCGATGCCCCGGCTCCCCCCGGTAATCAGGATCGTTTTGCTCATGATTTTATCCACGCGGCAAAGCCGCATCCTCCAAAAACAGTTTCACCCGTCTGCGTCCCTGCCATTCGTCGATCTGGATGCGCCCCGCCGCAGTCAGCGGGCGTCCCTTGTTCGCCATCAGGGTCGGCCCCAGATCGCTCTCGAAGGCGCGGAAGGCAATCGCGTCCAGCCATGCCGTCCCGTCCGTGACCGAGCAGGCGAAATGCCCTGTCCCGACCTCCCGCGTTCTGTCCAGCCGCACATTCGGAAAGGCGAAGCGCGGCGCGGGCGATCCGGCCCCGAACGGCCCCGCCTGTTCCAGCAGATTACACAGATCGAGCGTCGCCCCGCGCGGTGACAGCGATCCGTCCAGCGTCAGCGTGCGCGCCCCGATCCTGTCCGCGCCCTGCTTGCACAGCGCGGCGTCGATCCAGTCCATCGCCTCAGTCAGTCGCTCCTCGCTGACCGTCAGCCCCGCCGCCATTTTGTGCCCGCCACCCTTGAGCAGCATCCCGGCTTCCGTCGCTCCGTGGATCGTGCGGCCCAGATCGACGCCGGAGACAGAGCGCCCCGATCCCTTGCCGATCCCGTCGGCCAGCCCGATGACGATAGCGGGTCGGTTGTACCGTTCCTTCAGGCGGCTCGCGACGATTCCCACCACGCCCGGATGCCAGCCCTCATCCGCCGCCCAGACCAGCCCGCCCTCGATCCCGCGTGTCTCGACCTGTTCAATCGCGGCGTCCAGTACCGCCGCCTCGATCTCCCGCCGGTCGGTGTTGCAGGCATCGAGCTGTGCGGCCAGCCCCGCCGCTTCCTCCGCATCGTCACAGGCCAGCAGGGTCGCGCCCATATCCGCCTTGCCGATCCTCCCCCCCGCATTGACGCGCGGCCCCAGCAGGAACCCCAGATGGAACGGCGTCGGCGCGGCATCCATCCGCGCCACATCGGCGAGTGCGCGCAGCCCGGCATTGTGTCGCTGCCGCATCACCTGCAAGCCCTGTCGCACCAGCGCCCGGTTCAGCCCGATCAGCGGCGCCACATCGGCCACCGTCGCCAGCGCCACCAGATCGAGCCATTGCAGCAGGTTCGGCTCCTTGACCGTGCCACCCTTCCTCAAGACCCGGTTCGTCGCCGCCAGCAGCAGGAAGGCGACCCCGGCGGCACAGAGCTGACCCAGCCCCGACTCGTCGTCATGCCGGTTCGGGTTCACCACCGCCGTACAGTCCGGCAGTGTCTCGCCCGCAATATGATGATCCGCCACGATCACATCGGCCCCGGCCTCCCGCGCCGCCGCGATCGGTCCATGGCTGAGCGTCCCGCAATCGAGACACAGGATGAGCGGACAATCCCGCGCCAGCGCCTGCATGGCGGGGTCGTTCGGTCCGTATCCCTCGTCGATGCGATCCGGGATATGCACCCGCGCGTCGATCCCGACCGTTCGCAGCCACCGCTGCACCAGCGCCACGGACGCTCCGCCGTCCACGTCATAATCCCCGAATAGCCCGACCCGTTCACCCGCCGTGACAGCCCGCGCCAGCCTTTCGGCGGCGGCATCCATGTCCATCAGCGTGGAGGGGTCCGGCATCATGTCGCGCAGGGTCGGGGTCAGATATCCCGGTGCCTCGTCGATCCCCACTCCCCGGATCGCCAGCACCCGCCCCACGATCTCCGGCAATCCGTGCCGTTGGGCAATGGCCAGCCCCGCCCGCTCTGCGGCGGCATCGGGCATCCGCCATGCGCGGCCCGTCAGGGAAAGGGGAGTATGGGCGACGACAGTATCAGTGATGGCCGTCATCGGCCCCGTGATGCCCGCCGACCGGCTTGCCGTCCACGATCAGGGTGCCTTCCCAGAAGCGCCCGACGAGGATGCCCAGAATGAACGCGCCGATGATCGCGATGATGAACCAAAGAAATCCCAGAAGTGTCATGCGGTCAGTCCTTGATCGGGTTCCGGTAAATGAGGCGACGCAGCGAGCCGGTGCGTGATCGCATCAGCATCGTCTCCGTTTCGACATAGCCGCCGACGCGGCGCAGTCCACGCACGATGGACCCGTCAGTCACGCCCGTGGCCGCGAAGATCACATCGCCCTGCACCATGTCGTCGCGGGTATAGATCCTGTCGAGATCGGTGATACCCGCCTTGGCCGCGCGTCCGCGCTCGTCATCATTGCGGAACATCAGGCGACCCTGAATCTGTCCGCCCATGCATTTCAGCGCCGAGGCCGCCAGCACGCCCTCCGGCGCGCCGCCCGATCCCATGTAGATATCAATCCCGGTGACATCGGGTTCGGCACAGTGGATCACGCCCGCCACATCCCCGTCGGTGATGAGGCGGATCGCCGCTCCTGTCTCGCGCAATTCCATCAGCATCTCATTGTGGCGCGGACGTTCGAGCATACAGACGGTGATATCCGACGGTTTGCATCCCTTGGCTCTGGCCAGCGTCTCGATGCGCTCGGTCGGGGTCATGTCGAGGGTCACCAGATCCGGCTCGAAACCCGGCCCGATGGCCAGCTTGTCCATATAGACGTCCGGTGCATGGAGCATCGACCCCCGCGCGCCCATCGAGATGACGGCCAGCGCGTTCGGCATCGCCTTGGCGGTCAGGGTCGTCCCTTCCAGCGGATCGAGCGCGATATCGACTTCCGGTGCATCGTCGCCCCCGTTGCCGACTTCCTCGCCGATATACAGCATCGGCGCTTCATCACGTTCGCCTTCGCCGATAACGACGACGCCCCGGATTTCCAGCTTGTTCAGCTCTGTCCGCATGGCATCGACGGCGGCCTGATCGGCGGCCTTCTCGTCACCGCGCCCGATCAGCTTTGCCGAGGCAATGGCGGCGGCTTCGGACACGCGGGCGAGGCCCAGCGACAGCATCCGGTCCTTGAATTCGTATTCCGGCGTGTAGTCGGTCATGAGCGGTTCGGTCCCGTCTGTTCATTCGCGGAAAAAGGATGAGGGCTTAATCGGTCAAAATGCACGATGATGCAACGTCAGCTTTCCACGATCCGCATTGCCACGGGCGGTGCGACCGAAGCGGGCAGGGCGGCAATGCGTGTCTTGGCCTTCTCGATGGCCGCCAGATCGCATGTATGGGTGACGATGGTAACAGGCGCGGCGTTGCCCGTATGCTCATGCTGGCGCATTCGGTGGATCGAAACGCCTTCCTCGCCCAGCGCCGCCGCAACCTCCGCCAGCGTGCCGGGACGGTCCTCAAGGGCAACGCGCAGATAGAAGGCTCCCTCGTCGCGGATCGACAGGCCGCTCCGCGCCGGGGCGAGATCATTACAGGCAATCCCGAAGGTGGGTGGTGTGTTCCCCCGCGCCACATCGACGATATCGGCAAGAACCGCGCTCGCAGTCGGCCCGCCGCCCGCTCCGGGGCCTGTCAGCACCGTCGTGCCGATGGCATCGCCCTCCAGCATGACCGCATTTGTCACGCCTTCGATGGCCCCGAGAGGCGAGTCGATGGGCGTCAGACACGGGCGCAACCGTTGCGACACGCCCTCTGCCGTGCGTTCGGCCATGCCGAGCAGGCGGATGCGATAACCCATATCTCCTGCGGCGACGATATCCTCCGAGGAGACATTTTCGATCCCCTCGATCTCGACACCCGCGAAATCGATCTGTCGTCCGAAAGCAATGGCCGCCATGATGGCCAGCTTGTGCGCGGCGTCGAACCCGCCCACATCCGCCGTCGGGTCCGTCTCCGCATAGCCCAGCTTCTGCGCGTCGAGCAGGACATCGGCAAAGGCCGCGCCCGTCTCTTCCATCTCGGTCAGGATATAATTGCAGGTGCCGTTCAGGATGCCGCTCACCCGCGTGACGCCGTTCCCGGCCAGACCTTCGCGCAGCGCCTTGACCGCCGGAATGCCCCCCGCAACCGCCGCCTCGTAATGCAGCGAGGCACCGGGCGTCTCCTCCGCCAGTTTCGAGAGCGCGGCCCCGTGATGGGCCAGCAGCGCCTTGTTCGCCGTCACGACCGGCTTGCCCGCCGTCAGCGCCGCCTCCACCGCAGCTTTCGCAACGCCGTCCGCTCCGCCGATCAGTTCGAGAAAGATATCGATCCCGTCGTCTTTCGCCAGCGCGACCGGATCATCGAACCAGCGCAGACCCGCAGTATCGACCCCCCGATCTTTCGTCCGGTCCCGTGCGACGATGGCATCCACCTTCAGCGCACGACCGGCCCGCGCCGCGATCCGCGCATTCTCGTGCATCAGATACCCGAGCGTTGCCGATCCGACCGTTCCAAGACCCGCAATACCGATCTTGAGGGGTTCTTCGCCGGTCATGGTGTCGTCCTTTCAAAGGGGGCCTTCAGCAGATGCAATCCCGCAGCATAAACGTACCGGATCGCGCGGCGCGCCTGTTCGTAAAGACGCGCGGCGCGCACCATCGGGATGAGAAATGCGTAACCGACATGAGGCACTGCGGAAACCGTCACGCCACCCCCCATGATGACGGCGGGGACCGACCGCGCCGTGGGGACATCGAGGAGGACGGACCCTTTCATCATTCAGG
>CAKZUT010000139.1 GCA_937922185.1 uncultured Neomegalonema sp. | reverse complement strand
CCTTTCAAAGGGGGCCTTCAGCAGATGCAATCCCGCAGCGTAAACGTACCGGATCGCGCGGCGCGCCTGTTCGTAAAGACGCGCGGCGCGCACCATCGAGAGGAGAAATGCGTAGCCGACATGAGGCACTGCGGAAACCGTCACGCCACCCCCCATGATGACGGCGGGCACCGATCGCGCCGTGGGGACGCCGGGGAGGACGGACCCTTTCATCATTCCGGCGCCTCACTCGATGCGAGATACCGCTCCACCATGGTTTCCGCGTCATCCATGATCCGCCGCACTCCGCGCGCGGCCTGCCGGATGCGCTGTTCGTTTTCCACGAGGGCGAGGCGCACGTATCCCTCGCCATACTCGCCGAAACCGACCCCCGGTGAGACGGCCACATCCGCCTCCTGAAGCAGCAGTTTCGCAAAGCCCATCGAGCCGAGCCGATCAAACGGCGCGGGCACTTTCGACCACGCGAACATGGTCGCGGGCGGGGCCGGGATATCCCATCCCGCGCGTCCCATGGCCTCGACCAGCGTATCGCGACGATCCCTGTAGATTTGCCGGATTTCCCCGATGCAGTCCTGTGGCCCGTTAAGCGCGGTGGCGGCGGCGACCTGTATCGGCGTGAAGGCCCCGTAATCGAGATAGCTCTTGATCCGCGTCAGCGCGCCGATCAGGTGCCGGTTCCCGACCGCGAACCCCATGCGCCAGCCCGGCATCGCATAGGTCTTCGACAGCGACGTGAACTCCACCGCCACGTCGATAGCCCCCGGCACCTCCAGTATCGAGTGCGGCGGGTTGTCGTCGTAATACATCTCCGCATAGGCCACATCCGACAGCAGCCAGATCTCATGCTTGCGGGCGAAGGCGACAAGATCGCGATAGAAATCCAGATCACAGACCAGCGCGGTCGGATTGGACGGAAAATTGACCACGATGGCCGCCGGTTTCGGCACCGAATGGCGCACGGCCCGGTCGAGGACGCGCAGGTACTCCGCGCCGTCGAACGCCCCTTCCGCAGTGACCGGCACAGGGATATGGCGCAGCGTTCCCCCGGCGATCATGAACCCGAAGGCATGGATCGGATAGGACGGGTTCGGCGCGAGGATCACATCGCCGGGGGCCGATATCGCAGCGGCCAGATTCGCCAGCCCCTCTTTCGAGCCGAGCGTCGCGACCACTTCCGTCTCTGGATCGACCGTCACGCCGAAGCGCCGCTCGTAATAGGACGCCTGCGCCTTTCGCAGGCCCGGTATACCCTTTGATGCCGAATAGCGATGGGTGCGCGGTCGCTGCACCGTTTCGATCAGCTTCCCGACGATATGGGACGGTGTATCCATATCGGGATTACCCATCCCGAAATCGATGACATCATGCCCGTCCGCGCGCAAATCCGCCTTCATGCGGTTTACTTCCGCGAAGACGTAAGGGGGCAGGCGCTTGACGCGGTAAAAATCGGTATTCATGGCGCGCCGTGCTTACCGTGCGGCGGCGTCGAACGAAAGGACAAAGAGGGGGCTGCGGACTGCGGCTTATTCTGTCTTTGCCGCCTTCGCCCGTTCCCGCGCCCGTCTGCGCGCTTCCTCTGCCCGTTTGCGGAACGAATCGGAGATGACCGGTTCGCTGCGGTCCGGGCGTTTGGCGGCGGGTTTTCTGACGGGTTCCGGCACGGGGGTGGTGCGCCGGGCCACGACCGAGTCGCGTTTTACGGCGAGTTCCGTCGGTGTGGCGGGGGGCGGGGGCGCGGGTGCCTGTCCCCGCAGGGCGCGCAGGTCTGCGGGTGCGGCATCCGAAGGGCTGTTCGTGATCGCCCCGATCCGCTGCGATCTGCGGGTCAGGTCATCCCGGTCCACGAGAGAGCTGTAATAGGTCTGCGATCCGGCATTCACGCGGGTTGCCCGTGCCGCCAGCGAGGCACTGTCGAGACCGCCCGGTCCCTGCGCCCTCGCCGCCGCTATCCGCTGTGCGCGGGTTCGTAGTTCGGCCTCGTCCACCCCGGTCCGTGTCTGCATCCGTGCCGCCGCGATCCGTCGGGCGCGGGCCTGCAACTCAGCCTCCGGCACGGCCACGACCGGCACGGCACGGCCCTGCGACAGGCGTGCGGCTCTGGCAGCGAGATCGGCCTGATCCACGCCGGGAGCCGTCACGGTCGCCTGCTGCCTGATCCGCGCGACCCGTCCGCCGAGTTCGGCCAGAGCAACCCGCTGCGGGCCGGGCTGCTCCGCCCGTGCCAGCACCGTCTGCCGTGTCTCGTCCAGTATGGTGAAGGCCCGCTGTCCTTCGGCGGGCAACAGCGTATCGGCGGGCGGTACAGGCGTGTCCACCAGACGCGGCCATGGCATGTCGGCGACGTCGCGCGTATCGGGCAATCCGTCGATCCGCGCGATCTCGCCCCCGCAGCCTGCGACGGACAGGGCAAGGAGAACGGCAAACGGGACACTCTTGCACGGGCGTTTCATCGTCTTCCCTGTCATTGACCGGCGTTCGCGATATATCATCGGGTGACCTGTTCGATACGGTATGCACAGCGTATCGCCGTGGGTGGCCTTAGTATAGATCAAAGGGGGGTTTACGCTTCATGAGTGATACGCCGCAACACGAGGCCGGAAGGTCTGTCGATCCCATCACCGCCGCCGAAAACATGGCGCAGGCCTATGCGCTGGCTCAGGAAGCATGGGCCTATTACATGCAGACCCATGCCGACGGAAAGGCGTCGAACCCCGACCCCTATAATCTCGGCCCCGCTATCGCGGATCTCCAGAAGTCCATGATCGAGAAACCGGAGGCCATGGTCGAGGCCGGGATTGATCTGTGGCACCGGCAGGCGATGCTCTGGACCAATGCCATCGCGCAGGCGGCGGGGGTCGAACCCCGGCCCGTTCCCGGCATAGAGACCGGCGGCAAGGACAAGCGCTTCGCCGATGACGACTGGAACAATCACGCTGTTTTCAGCTATCTCAGGCAATCCTACCTGCTCGCCTCCGGCTGGATGCGCGATACGGTGGTCAAGACCGACAAATCCCTGCCCCCGGAGGAACAGCAGAAACTCGAATTCTTCGCCGAACGCTTTTCCGAGGCGATGTCGCCCTCGAATGTCTTCGCCATGAATCCGCAGGTTCTCAAGACCACCGCCGAGGAGGGCGGCGCGAACATCGTGCGCGGTATGCGTCAGATGCTGAAAGACATGAAGCGCGGCAAGGGCGAGTTGCTCATCAGTCAGACGGACCTGAACGCCTTCGAGGTCGGCAGGAACATCGCTGTCACTCCCGGTGAGGTGGTCTTCCGCAATGACCTGTTCGAGTTGATCCAGTACAGCCCGACCACAGAGAAAGTCCATCAGACGCCCCTGCTGATCGCGCCGCCATGGATCAACAAGTTCTACATCATGGACCTGAACGAGAAGAAATCGATGGTCCGCTGGCTGGTGGCGCAGGGCTATACGGTTTTCATGATCTCATGGCGCAATCCCGAACCCGCCCGTGGCGAGGGAGAGCGGATCGAACGCACCTTCCGGGATTATGTCACCGAGGGGCTGTACCCCGCGCTCGATGCTGTGATCGAGGAGACCGGCGCGAAATCGGTCAATGTGGGCGGCTACTGCATCGGCGGCACCATGCTCGCCACAGCGTTGGCCCATATGGCGCAGACCGGCGACAAGCGCATCAAGGCCGCGACCTTCTTCACCGCGCAGGCCGATTTTGTGAAGGCGGGCGATCTTCGCATCCTGATCGACGACAAGTTGCTGAACGATCTGGAGAAGGAATCGCAGCGCGCGGGCGGCGTGATCGACGCGCGCCACATGGCACAGGCCTTCAACATGCTGCGCGGAAACGAGCTGATCTGGAGCTACGTCGTCAATAACTACTACCTCGGCAAGGAGCCGAGTGCCTTCGATCTGCTCTACTGGAATGCCGATTCCACCCATATGCCCGCGAAATGTCACCTCGCGTATCTGCGTGATTACTACCGCGACAATGCGCTGGCCGAGGGCAAGATGACGCTGGACGGCGAAACGCTCGATCTCGGCAAGGTCAGGACGCCCGTATATTCCATCTGCGCCCGCGAGGATCATATCGCCCCCGCCGAGTCGGTCTTCAGGGGGGTCAAGCTGTTCGGCGGTCCCGTCCATCTTGTCGTGGGTGGCTCCGGCCATATTGCCGGGGTCATCAATCCGCCCGATCCGAACCGTGTGAAATATCAGTACTGGACCAGTGATACGCCGCAGACCGAATGGCCCGATACCCTCGCTGAATGGCTGGAAACCGCGACGGAAACCCCCGGATCATGGTGGCCGGACTGGAACAAGTGGCTGGCCGGGAAATCCGGCAGGAAGGTCGCCGCCCGCATCCCCGGCGCGACCCTTGGCGCGATAGAACCCGCCCCCGGCTCCTATGTTCGCGTCCGCTCGGATGAGCCGGTGGAGGATGCGGCTTGATATGAGCGAAAAAACAAAAGATGAAACAAACAGGAGTCGATGGCCTCCCCTTGCGGACTGCGCCGTTATCGTCACCGCCTTTTCAGGATGACATTGCTTTTCGTCAATTGGTCCGGCGAAGATGGAAAAACTCCATATTGCACCGGATTTTTTCAATGACGATCCACGTCATGGCGAAAGAGAACTGCTGAGGTAGACGATGTCGGAGACGGACCCCGAACCTGTAACAGTCATTGCAGCACTCTCCGGTGCCTTTGCTCTGTATCAACATATGCATAACTGAACCATGCGGATAACCCTGCTCGGTACGGGTTGCCCTGTCGTCCACTCCGGGCGGCGCGGGGCGGCGACGATGGTGGAGGGCGGCGGGGCGCGCCTGCTGATCGATTGCGGTTCGGGCGTGACCCAGAGACTCGTGGAGGCGGGAACGAAGGGGGCGGCTCTCGACGCCCTGCTCATCACGCATTTCCACACAGACCATCTTGTCGATTTCTACCAGTTGATGATTTCCTCCTGGCACCAGGGTCGCACACGCCCCTTGCCTGTCTATGCGCCGCGTTCGGTGCTGGACCATCTGACGGCGATCATGGCGGCATGGGAACCGGAACGCGCCCTGCGCGTCGCCTTCGAGCAACGCAATTCCAGTACCGGCCTTGAGATCGAACCGCACGAAATTGCGGGAGGGGATCGTCTGGGTTTCGGCGATATGGAGGTCACGGTCGTGCCGGTCGAGCACGGCCCCGTCACCCCTGCCTTCGGCTTTGTCTTCCGGGCGGGTGGCATGACAGCGGTTCATTCCGGCGATACGGCCCGGTGCGAGGCGCTGATCGAGGCGGGGCAGGGGGCTGATCTGCTGGTCCATGAGGTCATGCTGCACCGGCAGGCCCCGCCCGATACCCATCGTTCGGCGACCACGATGGACAATGTTGCCTCCTATCATACGCTGTCATCCGAGGTCGGCGGCATCGCCGGGGACATGCAGGCAAAGGCCCTCGCCCTGACGCATTTCGTGCCGCCTGATATCGACCGCACCGCCTTGCTGGCAGAGGTCGGAGACGGTTTCAGCGGGCCGATCTTCATCGGCGAAGACCTGATGCAGTTCGATCTGGCATCGGGGATCGTTCGGTGGCGGGATATGGCGGCCAGCATTCTGCGCCGGCAACCGGATTGAATTGCGACGTGTAATCAATCTCGATCCTGTTGAGCCGAAAAGTGTTATCAAACGCACGGCGTCCGGCGCGACTGGATCGAGAGTAACTCTATGACACCGGAGAAATGGGCCGATGTGCGGGCGTTTTGTCCTGACGAATCCGGT
>CAKZUT010000138.1 GCA_937922185.1 uncultured Neomegalonema sp. | reverse complement strand
TCTCCTCGGTCGGATGCAGAAACCCGAGGAGCGTCCAGCCCACGATAATGTACAGCAAGTGCCGGGGCGATCTGGCTCACCGCATTGAAATCAAACCGCTCTTCAAAACCTCCTCCGCATTATCGGTACCTCGCGATAACTCAAGTAATGACGAGCTCGCCATTACTTGAGCCAACTGGCCACGTATGCCGCGTGATTGTCGACATGCTCGCCGACAATACCGAGATGGGCTGTGAGCATCATCGACCCGATTTCCGCGACCAGCTCCTCGGCGGCGCGGGCCTGCCTGTCGCTGTGATAGTCGGCGAAGCATGTCCGGTCGAGCCGCCCTCGAACGCCTGTTCCATGCACTGACTCATGCCCCAGCGTTGCGAAATATGCCCCTTCACTCTCGAACCGGGATGCGTCGGGCATGACGATCCGGTCCTGCATCTCCTGATACGCGGCGTATTCGTGACCATGGCTGATCTCGAACGGCATCCGCTCGAAGAAGCTGTAGAGGCCCTCGTCGGCGGAAACGCCGGTGTCGATCTTGCCAGCGGCCGGGTGGAAGCGTTCGGGGAGATCGTCGATCTGATCGGAATTGAAGACCGCGTACCCCTTGAGGAAGCGGTACGTGCCGCCGTCCTCACCATCGGAAGGCTCGGCAGGTTCGCCCTTCTTCGGTGCCTGTCCGTAATAGACGACGGTACTCGACCGTTCGTCCTTGCGGACGGAGCCGCCCAGCTCCTTCGCCTGTTTGAAGGTCATCCAGAACGGCGAGGTGTAGCCGCTGCAAGCGGTCTCGATGGAGAGGAGGAAATGGTTCACGCCCTTGTAGGCGTCGCCGGTGACGCGGAGCGGCAGGGCGGTGGCACTGGACTGCCACGGGCGACGCCAGGGCAGGGGGCCACCCTCTTCGAGGCGAGCGATAAGCCTGTCGGTGATCTCCTGGGCGATATCGCGAGGCGGAGGGCGCTTGGTGCGGCGGTTGGGATTGGGCATCGTCGGTCTCCTTTGCTTTCGAGGCCCGAAAGGGCCAAGCGAAAGGAGCCGTCCTCCGGCTTTCACCGTCTCCACCGGCGCGCAACCCGTCCCCGCGATTCAGCCGGAGCGGATCAAGTCTTCTGAACTCCGGTCGTCAGCAGGCGGCTTCGGCGAACGCGACCGCGAGAGTCCGAAGAGAGCCGAAGGCGACCTCGTTAATCGCGGGGACGGGAAAGATGGAGAACCGCCCTTTCGACAGCATCGGACCGGGTCGTTCGAAACAGACCTTGAATGCCAAACCCCATACATATACATTCAGCATATACATGGAGATGGAACATGCCTGTACCTCAAGCGTCCGAACCGCCGCCGGCCCGCGAAGCAAAACTGTTTCGCAACAACAAGAGCCAGGCCGTCCGGATTCCGGCCGATTTCGAGTTCCCCTGCGAAAAGGTTATGATCCATCAGGATGGCGAGCGTCTCATCATCGAGCCGATGCGCCGGAAAAACCTGCTTGAGGTATTGGCGGATATGGAACCGCTGGAACCGGAAGATCACTTCCCGGATATCGATGACACGCTCCTGCCGGTGAAAGACATCGATCTGTGAGCCGGTACATGCTGGATACGAACATCGTATCCGCTCTGGCACGCGATCCCCATGGGGTCGTGGCGCAACGGATTGCCGAGGTCGGCCCCGATACGATCTGCGTCAGCCTCGTCGTTGCAGCGGAGCTTCACTACGGTTGCGCCAGGAAGGGTTCGCCGAAGCTGCTCGCGCGGATCGAGGCGATCCTGGCGAGTACAGATGTCGTGGCACTGGATGTTCCGGTCGATGCCGAATACGGCAGGCTTCGTGCCGAACTCGAAGCGGTCGGCAAACCGATCGGACCGAACGATCTTTTCATCGCGGCACACGCTCGTTCGCTTGGTGCGGTGCTGGTAACGGCCAACGTGGGCGAGTTCGAACGAGTGAAGGATCTGCGCGTTGAAAACTGGCTCACATAGATCAGAGGGCGAGAGTAAATGTTCTTATTTTGTTCTTTTTCCGATAATATTGGTTATGATAAATAAACAATTCTTATCGCAGTGTGTTCCGTTTCAAAAGCCCCACAAGATCATGTTCAGCCCTTCCATGATCTTCTGCCCGTCATCCGGCGACAACCGCGAAACTGCAACCGAGCGATTGATCGACCGGGCGTCCACCGTCAGGGGCATGTGCGCCCGGACACGCCATCGCTGACCGTCAATCTCGACATCGACTGTCAATCCGCGAAACGCCGGGATCTGATCCGATGGAAGTGCCGGGACGAGAACGGCGGTGTTGAGATGCAGCAGGTGTTCGGCCTGTACGACAACGTACAGGCCGTCTCCAAGCCGCACGACGTCGAATTTGTTCATGTCTCGGGATGATCGAGCGCATGTTCCGCGCCGGGAACACCGTGGGCTTCGATGTACTCGGCTTCCCGCAAAAGCGCATTGGCGTTCTCGCGATACCAAGCGGCAGCGCGCTCTTCCGGACTGCCTTTGGCCATGTCTGCCGCAACGAGTGACTTTATGTAATCGGTCACGGTCTGACCCCGCGCCGCCGACCATGCGACGAGCGAGGCCTTCTCGGACGGATCGATTCTGATCGTCAGCGTCGACATGGCAACTCTGTAATGTCGTTACATTTCAAAGATTATGTTAGTACGACGGTCGTGTCGGCGCAAGACCGGTTATGTTACCCGAAACCACGTTCCCATACCGGCAGCCTGATGCTCCAGCATGTGGCAATGGATCATCCAGTCGCCCGAATTGCCGGCGACGAAGGCGATCTCTGCCTTTTCTCCCCGTTCGATCAGGATCGTGTCGCGCCACGGGCCGCCCTTCGTCTCGCGAAAGTGATGCCCGTGGACATGCATCGCATGGGGCCAGGCGGTGTCGTTCGGCATGGAAATCACGACCGTCTCGCCGCGCTTCGCCGTTATCACCGGATCGGCGGGCATTCCCGA
This sequence comes from uncultured Neomegalonema sp., assembly GCA_937922185.1. Classification (GTDB taxonomy): domain Bacteria; phylum Pseudomonadota; class Alphaproteobacteria; order Rhodobacterales; family Rhodobacteraceae; genus JAHDDY01. Next base: position 1,536 of record CAKZUT010000138.1, on the reverse strand, counting down.
GATCCTCGCAAGGGACCAGGCGAAGCCATGGTCGGCCAGATCGCGGATGCCGAGGCGACCGGTCCCGGCGGGGATGCCTTTGCCGTTGCCCATCATGGCGGTCATGGGATGCCGGCCGATATAGGCATCCATCGCGCCACCCATGGCCCCGCCCGCCATGGTCAGGCGGGCGCGTAGGGCATTGTCGAGCGCGAGCTTCGTCGGCAGCGGATTGGCCGACAGGGGCGCGATTTCACCGAGCGGTTCGTCCCGCGCCTCGCCCGAAACCGGGAACAGCGCGAAGGGATAGGGATCGGCACCCGGAGTGATCCAATCGAGACGCGCGCTCTCTTCCGCCGTCACGTCCACGATCAGGTCCGCGCGTTGTGCGGGAGCGAGGGTCAGGATGTCCGTGATCGGCTCGGCCTCCGCCAACGGCTGTCCGTCAAGCGCGACCAGCCGTCCGTCGAAACCCGTCAGGGAGAGCGCCATGATTGTTGCGTTCGCCGTATTGATCAGCCGCAGACGCAGGCGCTCGTTGCGCTTTACGGGCAGTTCGGGGCGATAGCGTCCGTTGACCGTGGGCCAGTTGCCGCGCCGTCCGGCATGGGACCAGTCCATCATCGCGCCGAAGCTGGCCTCGTCGATCCTGCCGTCCTCGTCCAGCCGCCAGTCGTCGATGACGAGCACGAGATCGCGATCTACCTGCGGCGGGTCGGCCTCCTCAACGATCAGCGCGCCGGACAGGCCGCGCGCCAACTGTTCCCAGCTCCGGTTGTGGGGGTGATACCAGTAGGTTCCCGCGTCGGGCAGGTGGAAGTCGTAGTCGAAGCTCTCTCCCGGCGCGACGGGGGGCTGGGTCAGGCCGGAGACGCCGTCCATGGCGTTGTCGATCCGGATCCCGTGCCAGTGGACGGAACTCGGCTGCGGCAGGGCGTTCTCGAAGCGCACGCGCAGCCGCCCGCCCTGCTTCGCGCGCAGGACCGGACCGGGGGCCGTGCCGTCATAGGCCCAGACATCCGTTTCCGGCAGGTCGCCGCCAAGCGATGCGGTTCCCGGTGCGGCGCGCAGGACGCGCGCGGGGGCGGCGAAGGACGGGACCGGCGCGGCAAGAAGACCGGCGGTGGCAGCGAGCAGGTGGCGGCGGGTCGGCATCGGGATGCGCTCCATGGCTGTACAAGGGTCTTCCATCGACTCGTGCGCGGATGCGGACCATGCATCGACGGGGCCGGGGCACCAACATGGTCCTTCCCGCCACTGAAAGGTCAAGCAGGCACGAGCGGATTAGAGAATCTGTCGCGCCAGCATCCAGATACCCATTCCGGCCATGACGAGGTTCTCGCTGAGCGAGATGAAGCCGAGCGGCACGTTCGAGCCGCCGCCGACGCAGGCGCATTTCAGGTCGCGCTTCTCGACATAGACCGCCTTGATCACGCTGACCGCCCCGACGGTGCCGATGAAGAGGCCGACCGGGGCGACCAGCCAGACCAGCGGACTGCCCGTCCCGATCAACGCCGCCATGCCGACCCCCGTGTAGAGTTCGAGGAATGGATAGGC
>CAKZUT010000137.1 GCA_937922185.1 uncultured Neomegalonema sp. | reverse complement strand
ACCGGATATCCCGTCAGCTCCTGGTGTGCTTCGGGCTTCTGGGTCGGCCATGTGCATCCCGAAGATCGCCACAAGACATTCGTGGACGGCTTCAAGAGCCTTGAGGATGGCGAATACGCGGTTCTTGAATACCGTATCCGTTCGGCGGACGGCCAGATCATCCATATCCGCAATATGCTGACCATCGCTCCCAAGAAGGACGGCACGCGCATCGCGCAGGGCTACATGCTCGATATCACCGAGATGAAGACCGCTCAGGCCAAGCTGAACGACGCCCGCCGTCAGGCCGAGGAAGCGAACAAGACGAAATCCGAGTTCCTCGCCAATATGAGCCACGAACTCCGCACACCGCTGAATGCCGTCATAGGCTTTGCGGAGGTGATGAAGGACGAACTCTTCGGCCCGATGGGCGAGCGGTACAAGGACTATGCCGAGAGCGTCCATTCCTCCGGCAAGCACCTGCTGGACCTCATCAACGATGTTCTGGATCTGTCGAAGATCGAGGCGGGCAAGATCGAGTTGATCGAGGAGGAGACGGATCTCTCCACGCTGCTGTCGAAATGCCGTACTGTCCTGCACGAGCGCGCATCCTCGGCGGGCCTGCATATCCGGCTGGAAATTCCCGCGCCCCTGCCCAGCGTCATCGTGGACAGTCGCCGGATCAAGCAGGTTATCCTCAACCTGATGTCCAACTCGATCAAGTTCACCATGCCCGGAGGCCGCATCACGCTGCGCGGGGAACTCATGGCACCGAAGGGCCTGCGGATCACCGTCGGCGATACGGGCATCGGCATGACGAAGGACGAGATGGAAATCGCCTTCGAGCAATTCGGGCAGATCGACAACGAATTGTCACGCAATCACAGCGGTACGGGACTGGGCCTGCCCATCACCCGCTCGCTGGTGGAACTGCATGGCGGCGAGATGGAAGTCGAATCGCGCAAGGGCGTCGGCACCAGTGCCCATGTCTGGATACCCCTCACCCGCGTCGTCAGCCTGGGCGGAGCCAAGCAGGGCGAGGACGATGCGGTCATGGAGAAGGCGGCGGGCTGATCTCAGCCCAGCGTCACCCGGCGTTCGCCGCATCGCTCGCCGTTGAAATTGCGGATGGGGGTCCGGGCATAGCGTTCGGTCGCGGGGTGACCGTCATCCAGAACACCCAGATGGATCAGCGTCGCCGCGCAGAGGGCCTCCGCCGCCGCCGTGTTGCCGTCGTCGATCTTCAGGCAGAACCCCGTGCCGCTTTCCGGCACGATCCCCGTGAAGACGCCATCGGCCCCGGTCTTGACTATTGCCCGCCCGCCCGTCGCCTCGATCAGAGCGGCACAGGCGCGGCCTTCCCCGGATATCAACAGCGGATGCGCCCGCATGGCATCGCGCAGGCGCAGCATCGCCGCCCCCCGTGCATCCTGTGGCGGGGCCGCGAACAGGGCCATGGCGCGGGCGACACCGGCCACGCCGGTGATGAAATTGGGGGCCGAGCAACCGTCGATGCCGTGAAGGGGCGGCGAATCGCTGCCCGTCGTCTCGGTAAAGGCCAGCGCCACATTGCGCTGAACCCGGCCAGCGGGATCAAGATAGGCTTCGGTCGGCGCGCCGATATGGCGGGAATACGCCAGAAATCCGGTATGCTTGCCCGAACAGTTGTTGAGAAGGCGGCTTGCTGGCACCCCCGCCTTTCTGAGGGCCGGGTCGCGGGGCGGCTGTGGCCCGCAGAGCAGGGCGGTCTCGTCCAGCCCCATCATTGCCAGCCATGCCGTCACACGGGTCGTGTGATCCGGTGCGCCCTGATGCGAGGCGCAGGCCAGCGCAAGATGCTCCCCGGTCAGGCCCGCTGCCTCCGCCGCCCCGGACTCCACGAGGGGCAGGGCCTGAATCATCTTGATCGAGGAACGCGGCAGGATGGGCCGCTCGATATCCCCCCAGGCCGCCACGATTTCCCCTGAGTTGCGGGCGATGGCCAGGATTCCCGTATGGCGGTTTTCAGTGATCGGTCCGCGCGTTGTGGTGACGAGTACAGGATTTGTCTGAGCCAAATTTTCTTTCTCCCCGAACGGAACTATCGCGCCTGAACCGGATTAGGTCAGGGAAGAACCTGTAATGGCAGATATATGAAACCGCATCGCAACACCACTGCACGTCGCCCGGCCAGCGTCTCACGAGACGTCGGGATTGTCGCGGGCGTCAGCGTCGTGCTTTCGATTCTGGCACTGGTCGTTTTCGCGGCGACCGTACCGGCCTGACGTTCTCTCATTCACTCCCGGTCGGGCAGGGGGCGCTGGAGCAGCGCCTCGACAGCATCCTCTACGGATAATGTGCCCGCGACAATGGCCGCGACCGTGCCGGAAATCGGCATGTCCACGCCATGACGCCTGCCTAAAGCAACTGCTCCCGCCGCGCTGGCCGCGCCTTCGACGGTGCCCGCCCGCTCTGATTCTCCGCGTGCGCCGAGGCGCAGGCCCAGCGAGAAATTGCGGGACTGGGGCGAGGCGCAGGTGAGAACGAGGTCGCCGAGGCCCGACAGGCCCGCCGCCGTCGCGGCCTGTCCGCCCATGGCCTGAGCCAGCCGCGACATCTCGGCAAAACCCCGCGCGACGAGGGCCGCCCTCGCGCTCTCGCCCATGCCCCGTGCGACGACGATGCCGCAGGCGATGGCAAGGACGTTCTTGACCGCCCCGCCGACCTGCGCGCCGATGAGATCATCGGTCGGATAGGGCCGGAAACCGGGCGTGGCCAGCGTGTCCCGCAAGGCAGTCGCCAGAGCCATGGTCTCGGCGGCGATGGTGACGGCGGTGGGCAGGCCGGTCGCCACATCGGCGGCGAAGCTGGGGCCGGTAAGCACGGCGACGGGATGACCGGATGCGGCCTCCCGCGCGACGCGATGGGGCAGGGCGAGCGTGTCGCGCTCGACGCCTTTCTGGCACAGAACAAGGGGAATACCGGGGGCAAGATGCGGTGCCAGCCGCTCCAGCACCCCGCGCGCCGCCTGCGCCGGAACGACCGCGAGGATCGTGTCGGCATGGCCGAGCGCGGCCAGATCCCCCGTGGCCACGAGGGCGGGATGCAGGTCGATACCGGGCAGGTAGCCGGATCGGCGCGTCCTGTTGATCGACTCGACCGCCGCTTCCGAGCGCGCCCAGATCATCGTGTCCAGTCCCCGCGCCGCGCAGAGCTGCGCCAGTGCGACGCCCCAGCTCCCGCCGCCCAGAACGCCGATCATACCTTTGCCCCGCGCTTGCCGGTCCAGACGCCGCTCATGGGATTTTCGGCAACCGGAAAGCGGGGTCTGGGGGTCAGGTCACCGCTCAGGCCCGCCGCGAATCGCTCCAGCCCGGCCCAGGCGATCATCGCTCCGTTATCGGTACACAAAGGCAGGGGCGGGAAGACGGAGGCAAAGCCCTGCTCCGCCGCAAGGGTGTCGAGACCCGCCCGCAGCGTTCCGTTCGCCGCGACCCCGCCCGCTATCGCGAAACCCGCCTCTGCGGTATCGGGAAACATCTCGCGGAACAGGGCCATGGCCCGCCGCGACTTGCCGACCAGTACATCCCGTGTCGCCGCCTGAAACCCCGCGCAGAGATCGGCGATATCCGTGTCGGTCATCCCGCCCCCCGCCACCAGATCATCCCGCACCATCCGCACGGCGGTCTTCAGGCCCGAAAACGACACGTCACAACCGGGCCGGTCCATCAGGGGGCGGGGCAGGGCGAAACGCGCGGGATCGCCTTCGCGCGCCATGGCCTCCACGCGCGGCCCGCCGGGAATGCCCAGATTCAGCATCCTGGCCACCTTGTCGAACGCCTCACCCGGTGCGTCGTCGATGGTGGTGCCGATGCGTTCATGCCGACCGGGACCGCGCACGACCAGAAAGAGGCAATGCCCGCCCGAGACCAGCAACATCAGGTAGGGATAGGCCAGCCCGTCCGTCAGGCGGGGGGTCAGGGCGTGGCCTTCGAGGTGATTCACCGCCACGAGCGGAATGCCCGACCCCAGCGACAGCCCCTGCGCGCAGGCGATGCCCGCGACCAGACCGCCGATCAGCCCCGGCCCCACCGTCACCGCGATGGCATCGACCGCGCTGAGGGAAAGCCCCGCCTCCTCCAGCGCCTGAGCGACGGCGACATCCAGTTTCTCGGCATGGGCGCGGGCGGCGATCTCCGGTACGACGCCGCCATAGGCCGCGTGCAGGTCCATCTGGTCAAACACGACATTGGACAGGATATTCCCGCGACCCGTCGCCGCCTGACCGCGCACGAGAGCCGCCGCCGTCTCGTCACAACTCGATTCGATCCCCAGCACGGTTGCCACGCGCCCGCTCCCTCGTCTCTTTGCGTTCCCGGTACATCGTGATACGCGGGAATGGCTTGACGTCTTTCGATGGAGAACGCAACCCGATGAGCGCCGCCTACGGTCCCGACCGCCCCTTCCGCATTGGCACCCGTGCCAGCCCGCTCGCCCTCGCACAAGCCTATGAGACCGCCGCGCGGCTCAAGCAGGCCCATGGCCTCGGCGATGACAGCATCGAGATCGTGAAGATCATCACCACCGGCGACAAGCAACTGGGCGTCAAGCTGGGTGAGATCGGCGGCAAGGGCCTGTTCACCAAGGAGGTGGAGGAAGCCCTCTACGAGAATCGTATCGATCTGGCGGTTCACTCCATGAAGGACATGCCGACGGTGCTGCCCGACGGGCTGGAGATCGTGACGCTGCTGCCGCGCGAGGATGTGCGCGATGCCTTTGTCAGCCCCCGTTTCGACAGCATCGCGGCGATGCCCGCCGGGGCCATTGTCGGCACCGCGTCGCTGCGTCGGCAGGCGCAGCTTCTGCACCGGCGCCCGGACCTGAAAGTCGCGCTGTTCCGGGGTAACGTCCAGACCCGCCTTCGCAAGCTGGAGGAGGGCGAGGCCGATGCGACCTTCCTTGCGATTTCGGGGCTGAACCGGCTGGATAAAGCCGATGTGGCAACGGCGGTGATCGAGACTTCCGAGATGCTGCCCGCCGTGGCGCAGGGGGCGATCGGGATCGAGACGCGCGTGGGTGATGACGATATCCGGGCGGCCCTCGCGCCGCTGCATTGCGAATCCTGCGGGACGCGGCTCGCCGCTGAGCGGGCCTTTCTGGGGGCGCTGGACGGATCGTGCAAAACGCCTATCGGTGGGCTGGCCGTGATCGAGGGCGACCGCCTGACCCTGCGCGGCGAAGTGCTGCGCCCGGACGGCTCCGAACGGCACGAGACCAGTCGCGAAGGCCCGCTTTCCGACGCCGTGGCGATGGGCGTCGATGCCGGTGAGGAGCTGAAACGCCGTGCGGGACCGGGTTTCTTCGTTCAGGTGTGACAACAGGGGCAGAGGTGATACCGCGCACCGTCCTGCTGACCAGAGCGGCGGAGCAGGCCGGGGAGACCGCCGCACGGCTGCGCGCGCGGGGGCATGTGCCGGTTGTCGCGCCCCTCGTGCGTATCGAGCGCCTGCCTGCGCGGATCGATGATGCCGCTCAGGCGATTCTCGTCACCAGCCGGAACGGTGCCGCCGCCCTTGCCGGAGCGACCGTCAACCGGATGATCCCGGTTCTGGCCGTGGGGGATGCCACCGCCGCCGACCTGCGCGCGGCTGGCTTTGCGGAGGTCCGTTCCGCCGGGGGGGATGCCGGGGCGCTGTCCCGCCTCGCCGCGCGCCTGCTCGATCCGGGGGGCGAGGCCGTTCTGCATGTGAGAGGCGCGGAAATCCGGCATTCGCCCCTCGAAGGATTGCGCGCTGCGGGGTTTCGCACCGCCGAGGCGATCCTGTACCGGACCATCCCTGTCACCGGACTGCCCGACAGCGCAGCCGCCTGCGATACGGCCCTCATCTATTCCCCCGGCAGTGCGCGCCGTCTGCTCGATGCCGTGGATTTTCCCGCCTCGCTGCATCTGATCGCGATCAGCGAAGCCGCCCTCGCGCCGCTGCGTGATGCCCCGTTTGCGGCCAGCCTCCAGGCCGCCGGATGCCCCACAGAGGAGGCGATGCTGGCGCTTCTGGATGGCTTGCCGAAGAATCCGGTTGCCGCCGCCCCAAATCGTCGCTAGAGAAACTCCGCGTTGACGAAAGAGCAGGTATGCCTGTCACCGTGCCGCATTAGCTCAGTTGGTAGAGCACATCATTCGTAATGATGGGGTCAGGTGTTCGAGTCACCTATGCGGCACCACACGCTTTTCGCGCAGCGAAACGCGGCAAGTTCTCGAAATCTCACAGGCGGCAATCGTTTCGCAGAAACGATGAGAGCCTTTCGTGTTGGAGGTTGGTCCACTGGACCGCACCACACGCTTTTCGCGCCTCCGCCTTTTTCCTCGGCACGGCATACGCTCGCATTCGTGGGGGGCGACTGTTGCTGAGCCGGGACGGGATCAGGGGCCGGTCGGAAC
>CAKZUT010000136.1 GCA_937922185.1 uncultured Neomegalonema sp. | reverse complement strand
GCGGCGGTATAGGCGTGGGTGGTCAGCACGGGATGGGTCTCGGACGATGTCTCATTACAGGACAAGAGACCACATCTGCACTGAAGATTGAAGCTACAATCGATCCCGCAACCCATACCAGATCATTGCCAGTGTCAGGAGCGGGGTGCGTAGACGCGCGCCGCCGGGGAAGCGGGGGCGGGGGATATCCGCGAAGATGTCGAAGCGTTCGGCCTGTCCGGCGATGGCCTCCGATGCCAGCTTGCCCGCCAATGTCGCCATGCCGATGCCGTGGCCGCTGTAGCCCGAAACCGATAGGATGCCGGGGGTGGGGCGGGCGAAATGGGGGAGGCGGTCCATGGTGATCGCCAGCGTGCCGCCCCATGCGTACTCGATCTTCGTGTCGGCCAGTTGCGGGAAGACTTCCAGCATCGGCTTGCGGACCTTGGCGGCGATATCGGCGGGAAAGCGATAGCCGTAATTCTCACCGCCCCCGAACAGCAGCCGCCCATCGCGGGAGAGGCGGAAGTAGTTGATGACGAAACGCGAGTCGCAAACGGCCACGTCATCGCGGATCAGGGCGGCGGGGTCCGGGAGCGGCTCGGTCGCGGCGATGAAGTTGTTGATGGGCATGACGCGGGTGGCGACCGATCCTTCCAATCCGCAGAGATAGCCATTGCAGGCGAGCAGGATATGGGGGGCCGTGACTGCGCCCGATGCCGTCTCGACCCGGCCTGTCGTGATGCGGGTGGCGCGGGTGCGTTCATGTAGGCGCACACCTGTACGGGCGGCTGTACGGGCAAGGCCCAGCGCGTAGTTGAGGGGGTGCAGGTGGGCGGCGTCCGTGTCGAGAACGCCGGAGTGATAGCCTTCGCTTGCGACCATCGCGCGGATTTCGTCGCGGCCCACGAAGCGGGCATGGGGGTAGTCGTAGCGCTCGTTGAGGAGGGTGGCCTCCGCGCGGGCCTCGGCCTCGTAGCGGGGACGGTGCATGGCCTCCAGAATGCCGGGGCGCAGGTCGCAGTCGATGGTGTGGCGGTGGATGAGGGATTTGGTGAGGGTCTTGGATTCTTCGGCCAAGTCCCAGAGGAGACGGGCCTTACCCGCCCCCAGCGACCGTTCCAGATCACCCTGCCCGAGCCGCTGGCCGGAGCCGAGCTGTCCGCCATTGCGGCCCGACGCGCCCCAGCCGACGCGATGGGCCTCCACCACCACAACGTCCTAGCCCCGCTCGCGCAGATGCAGGGCCGCCGACAGGCCGGAATATCCCGCGCCCACGATGCACACATCGGCGCGCGTGTCGCCTTGCAGGGGCGGGTGATCCGGCATCGCATTGGCCGTCGCGGCATACCACGAGGGCGCGTGTTCGCCGGGGCGGTCATTGATGGTCAGGACATCGAGAGGGGGCATGGTCACACGTTCAGGAGCAGATGCTCACGCTCCCACGGGCTGATGACCTGAAGGAATTCCTCGACCTCCTGCCGCTTGATGGCGAGATAGACGGTGCAGAATTCCTCGCCCAGCGTCTCGACCACCGCCGGGTTGTTCTTCAGAAGATCGAGCGCCTCGTGCAAGCTGCGCGGCAGGGCGCGGGGGAGTTCGTAGGCGTCGCCCGCCACTTCCGGTCGGGGCTTGCCCCCGGCTTTCATGCCGATGAGACCCGCAGCCAGGGATGCGGCGAAGGCGAGATAGCAGTTGCAGTCCATCCCCGCGACCCGGTTTTCAATCCGCAGGGCTTCCGGCGAAGAGAGCGGTATCCGCAGGCCCGTGGAACGGTTGTCGCGACCCCATTCGAGATTGATCGGCGCGGCATCCTCGGTCGTGTAGCGGCGGTAACTGTTAACGTAGGGAGCGAGCAGGGAGATGAGCGAGGGCAGATTATCCTGCTGCCCGGCCAGAAAGCCGTAGAACAGGTCGGTCGGCTTGCCCGCCGCATCGGCGAAGATCGTTCTGCCCGTCCTGACATCGAGAACGCTCTGGTGGATATGCATGGCGCTGCCCGGTTCGTCCTGCATGGGCTTGGCCATGAAAGTCGCGAAGCAATCGTTCTTGAGCGCGGCCTCCCGGATCGAGCGTTTGAAGAAAAAGACCTGATCGGCCAGCGTCAGGGGATCGCCGTGCCCGACATTGATTTCGAGCTGCCCCGCGCCGCCCTCCTGAATGATCGTCTCGATCTCGAAGCCCTGCGCCTCGGCATAGTCGTAGATATCCTCGATCACGGACTGGTATTCGTCCACCGCGCTCATGGAATACGCCTGCCGCCCGATACCGCGCCGTCCCGTGCGGCCCACGGGCGGCTCGATCACCTCGTTCGGATCGGTGTTGATCTTGGTGAGGTAGAATTCGAGTTCGGGGGCGACGACCGGCTGCCACCCGGCCTCCGCATAGAGCGCCATGACCCGGCGCAGGACGTTGCGGGGGGCGATGGGAATCGGCACCCCCTCCAGATCGGTCATGTCGTGGATGACCTGCACCGTCACGTCATTGGCCCAGGGGGCGGCGGTGGCGGTGGACATATCGGGGGTGAGCAGCATGTCGCGCTCGGTCCACTGGTCCTCCAGCCCGTCGAGATCGGCATAGTCGCCCGTGATCGTCTGGTAGAAGATCGAGACGGGCAGAAAACTGCGCTTGCTCTGCATGAACTTGCGCCATGGCATCGCCTTGCCGCGCGAAATGCCCGCCATATCGGCAATGATGCATTCCGCCTCCTCGATCCTGCGATCATTCAGCCAGTCGCGGCAGGCCGGAGGCAGGGAGGCGGGGATATCGGCGGACATGGGGATTTCCGGTGAGGATCAGATACCGCAGGTTAGCCTCTCCCGTACCACAGGCCAAGGATTCGGTCATTGCACGGAAAACCGCTGACATTCGCGAAACGGCTGTTAATCTCCGCTCAACCATAGATTCGGGAGACCACACATGAAATTCGGTTCCATCTTCGCGGGCCTTGCATTCGCCGGGGTCGCCACGGCGGCGCTCGCACAGGAAAAAGTCGTCAACGTCTATAACTGGTCGGATTATATCGACGAGAGCATCCTTGAGGATTTCACCAAAGAGACGGGGATCGATGTGCGCTATGACGTGTTCGATTCCAACGAGCTGCTGGAAACGAAGATGCTTGCGGGCGGCTCCGGCTATGACGTGGTGGTTCCGACGGGCACGTTTCTCAGCCGCCAGATCGAGGCGGGCGCGTTCCAGAAACTGGATAAGAGCAAGCTGCCCCATATGGGCAATATGTGGGATGCGATCGCGGCGCGCACCGCACCCTATGATCCGGGCAATGCCTATTCGATCAATTATATGTGGGGCACGACCGGCATCGGCTACAATGTCGGCAAGGTCCGGGAAATTCTCGGCGATGACGCGCCCGTGGACAGCCTCGCGCTGATCTTCGACCCCGCCAATGCTGAAAAGCTCAGCGAATGCGGCATCCATATCCTCGACGCGCCGACCGAGATCATCCCCGCCGCGCTGAAATATCTGGGCGAAGATCCCAACAGCCACGACCCGGACGTCATCGCCGGCACCGAGGACGTGCTGATGGGGATGCGCCCCCATGTGCAGAAATTCCATTCGTCCGAATATATCAATGCTCTGGCCAATGGTGATATCTGCGTGGCCTTCGGCTGGTCCGGCGATGTGCTACAGGCCCGTGACCGCGCGGCGGAGGCCGATAACGGGGTCGAGATCGCCTATGCGATTCCCTCCGAGGGCGCACTGATGTGGTTCGACCAGATGGCGATCCCCACGGATGCCCCGAACCCCGAGGCCGCGCATCTGTTCCTCGACTTCATCATGCGCGCCTATGTGATGGCGAAGGCATCGAACTATGTCTACTACGCCAACGGCAACAAGGCATCGCAGGGGCTGCTCGAGGCCGATGTGATCGGTGATCCGGCGATCTATCCCGATGCCGCGACGCTGGAGAACCTGTATTCCGTGACCGCCTACCCGCCCAAAGTGAACCGCAAGGTCACGCGCCTCTGGACGAAAGTGAAGACGGGGCAGTGAACCGGACACCGGGGACGGCATCGCCTGCCGTCCCATGCGACGGTATCGGCCCGGTCACGGGCCGGACACCCATGACAGCCTCATCGCAGCAACGGCCAGGATTGCGGAGACGGAATTAACGCATGACCCCGCCTTTCGCCCCCTGGGCCGACCCTGACAGCGCACCGCTGATCGACCTGCGGAACGTCACCAAGCGGTTCGGGGCCTTCGAGGCGGTGCGCGATCTGTCGCTGACGATCTACGAGCGGGAATTCTTCGCCATTCTGGGGCCGTCGGGCTGTGGCAAGACGACCCTGATGCGGATGCTGGCCGGGTTCGAGACGCCGAACGAGGGGCAAATTCTGCTGGACGGGCAGGATCTGACGCCGATCCCGCCCGCCGGACGACCCGTCAACATGATGTTCCAGTCCTATGCCCTGTTCCCGCATCTGACGGTCGAGAAGAATATCGCCTTCGGCCTCAGACGCGAGGGCGTTCCGAAGGGCGAGATCGCCGACCGCGTGACCGATATCATGCGGCTGGTGCAACTTACCGATTTCGCCCGCCGCAAGCCCGACCAGTTGTCGGGCGGTCAGCGGCAACGTGTGGCCCTTGCCAGGGCGCTGGTGAAACGCCCGCGCCTGCTGTTGCTCGATGAACCGCTCGGCGCGCTGGACAAGAAGCTGCGGCAGGAAACCCAGTTCGAGCTGATGAATATCCAGGAAACGCTGGGAACCACCTTCGTGATCGTGACCCATGATCAGGAGGAGGCCATGACGGTATCGTCGCGCATCGCCGTGATGCGCGACGGTGAACTGGCGCAGGTGGCGACACCGACCGACCTCTATGAGCGGCCCGCAACCCGCTTTGTCGCTGATTTCATCGGGGAGGTGACGATCCTCGGGGGCCGGGTCACGACGGCGAACCGGGGCGGGGTGGGCCTCGCGGTGATGGAGGGCGCGCCGGACCTGCGCGTCATGACCGGGGACGCGCCCCCGGCAGGCACCGAAGCATGGCTGGCCCTGCGCCCCGAAAAGGTGTCCATCGCACGGGAAAGACCCGCAGAGGCCGATAATGCCCTGCCCGGCAAGGTGCTCGATATCGCGTATCTGGGCAATATCTCGACCTACCATGTGGCACTGGCCGACGGCTCCATCGTCAAGGCACAGGAATCCAACCGCCAGCGCGCCGACCGTCGGGGGATCACCTGGGAAAACGACGTCTGGATAAGCTGGGAGGAGGACGCGGGCGTCCTGCTGCCGGGATGAGAGTCGTGGATCTGCGCCGGACACAACAGCGTCGTACTCCGGGAAGACGGGCCGTGACGCCGTGCGGGATGTGCGGGGCCGCGCCATGAACCGCACCCTCGGCCAGCGCCTGCTCGTCGCCCTGCCCTATCTGTGGCTGCTGGTGCTGTTCCTCGCGCCGTTCCTGATCGTGCTGAAGATATCGCTGTCCGATCTGGCCGTCTCGCGCCCGCCCTATACGCCGCAACTCGACCTGTCGGAGGGCTGGTCGGGATTGCGCGCGTTCTTCGCGGAGCTGGATTTCGAGAACTACACGTTCCTCGCCGAGGACAGCCTCTACATCAACGCCTATCTCTCCAGCCTGAAGATCGCGGGCATCTCGACCCTCATCACGCTGCTGATCGGCTATGCCATCGCATACGCACTGGCCCGTGCGCCCCGGCGCTGGCGCCCGACGCTGGTGATGCTGGTAATCCTGCCCTTCTGGACCTCTTTCCTGATCCGGGTCTATGCATGGATCGGCATCCTCAAGACCGAAGGCCTGCTGAACCAGATGTTGCTGTCCATCGGTCTTATCGGCGAGCCGCTGCACATCATGAACACGACAACGGCGGTCTATATCGGCATCGTCTACAGCTATCTGCCCTTCATGATCCTGCCCATCTACGCGACACTGGAAAAGATGGACGAGAGCCTGTTGGAGGCCGCCGCTGATCTGGGGTCTTCGCGATTTGCAACCTTCGTGCTCGTGACCTTGCCATTGTCCCTGCCCGGTATCGTGGCGGGGTGCTTCCTCGTCTTCATTCCGGCCATCGGGGAATTCGTGATCCCGGACCTTCTGGGCGGGTCGGAAACGCTGATGATCGGCAAGACGCTGTGGGTCGAGTTCTTCAGCAACCGCGACTGGCCGCTGGCAAGCGCCGTGGCGACGCTGCTGCTGCTGCTTCTCATCATCCCCATCGTCCTGTTCCAGCGCCAGCAGATGAAGCAGGAGATCGGGACGTGAGATACGAACTGCTCCCGGAAGCACGATTGGATATGCGCCGATTGCACGCCTTTCTGGATGAGAGAAATCCGCAAGCCGCCCATATGGCGATGCTGACGATCGATAAGGGATTGCTGCGTCCGGTCGATCATCCCTTTCCGGGCAGGCCGATCCCCAATGCTCCTCACTTGCGCCAACTCGTGATCAGGTTCGGTAAGGGTGGCTACATCGTTCACTATCGCATCGAGAACGATATCCCTGTGATCACCCGCATCCGGCATAGCCGCGAGGATCGTCCATAATGACCAACCGCTTCTCATGGTTCAACGCGACCTCGCTGACGCTGGGGCTGGCGTTTCTGTATCTGCCGATCCTGATCCTCGTGGTCTACAGCTTCAATGAAAGTCGGCTCGTGACCGTCTGGGGCGGGTTTTCGACGAAGTGGTATGGCGAATTGTTTCGCAACGAGGCGTTTCTGGATGCGGCATGGGTGACGCTGCGGGTGGCGCTGATCTCGGCGACGGTGGCGACCCTGCTGGGGACGCTTGCGGCCTATGCCCTGGTGCGGGCGGGGAAGTTTCGGGGGCGGACGCTGTTCAGCGGGATGATCTATGCGCCGCTGGTCATGCCGGAGGTGATTACGGGGCTGTCCCTGCTTCTGCTGTTCATCTCCATCGGGATGGATCGGGGCATCACGACGATCATTCTCGCGCATATCACCTTCGGGATGTGCTTCGCCTCAGTGGTGGTGTCCTCGCGGCTGGTGGCTTTCGATGCCTCGCTGGAGGAAGCGGCCTGCGATCTGGGATGCACACCGGTGCAGGCGTTCTTTTCGGTGACCCTGCCCGTCATCGCGCCCGCCATCGTGGCGGCATGGCTGCTGGCCTTCACCCTGTCACTGGACGATCTTGTGATCGCGTCCTTCACCTCCGGCCCCGGAGCCACGACCCTGCCCATGAAGATATATTCACAGGTCCGCCTCGGCGTGACGCCGGAGATCAATGCGCTGTCCACGCTGCTGATCGGGTTCGTGTCGGTCGGCGTGATCCTGGCCTCGCTGGCAGGCAAGCGGATGGACCGTCGGAGCGATCCATGATACGCTGACCAGACTGGTCAGGAGCGCGGTGAGATGAAAATTTGGAAGCTACAGGATGCGAAGGCCCGCTTTAGCGAGGTCGTGCGCGAAGCCCGTGCCGGAACGCCTCAGCACATCACCGTGCGGGGCGAGGATGCCGTAGTCGTCGTCTCCGCCGATGAATACCGGGCCGACAACAAACCGAAAAGCGGCACGGAATTCGTGGCAGCGTTTCGGAAAGTCATTCTGGATGATGACATCGTCTTCGAACGTATACAGCATCCCGCCATTCCCCGGCCTGTCGATCTGCCCGAATGAAGGGTTGGCTCCTCGATACGAACGTCCTGTCCGAATTGTCGCGCCCATCCCCGGACAATGGCGTCCTTTCCTTCGTCTCGTGTCAGTCCAAAGAAGCATGGATCAGTGACATAAACATTGCCGAAATCGAAAACGGTATGCGAATGCAACGACTTGACGAACGGCGCATGACGATACGCCGTTGGCTCGATAGCGTCGTCCTGCCGATGTTCGCGGGAAGGATACTGCCGATATCGAAAGATATTATCCTGGAAGTATTGGGCATCATGCATGAAACGCGACGAATGGGTTTCACGATCTCGACCCCCGACCTCCTGATCGCTGGAAGCGCGGTAGCAGAGAGTCTCGTCGTCGTCAGTAGGGACAGTAAACCCTATCGGCAGGCAGAGGTCGCGGTCCTCGACCCGTGGTCCGCTTTATTCTACGGCCCCGGCTGTGCTCCACAGCCGGTCGATCTCAACCGTACCGATCTTCTGGAAAAACTGGCATGATCCCGATGACTCTCGACGACATACAGGCATTTCTCGCCGCCCATTCCGGGATCGAGCGGATCGAATTGCTGTTCCCGGATATCAACGGGGTGATGCGGGGAAAGTGGTATTCACCGGACAGCATCGACAAGCTGGTAGCGGGGAAAGTGCGCCTGCCGATGTCCACCTATGCACTGGATATCGAGGGTAACGACGTCGATGGCACCGGCCTGGCGCTGGCAACGGGCGATCCCGACGGCTATGGCTGGCCGGTGCCGGGGACGCTGGGCGTGAAACCGTGGTCGCCCTCCCCCGCCGCACAGGTTCTGATGACGATGACAACACCGTCCGGCGAGCCGTGCCTCTACGACCCGCGCACACGGCTGGCCTCGATGGTGGCGCGGCTGGCCGAGCGCGGGCTGACGGCGGTGGTGGCGACGGAACTGGAATTCTACCTCCATGCCCCCGGCGAGCCGGGCCAGGCGCCGGTGCCGCCGAAAGGGCTGGAGGGAGCGCAGGTCTATGACATGAGCGCGGTGTCGTCGCTCTCTCCCTGTCTGGAGGATATCCAGCGCGCCTGTGCCGCACAGGGGATCGCGGCGGATGTACTGATCGCGGAATTCGGGCCGGGGCAGTTCGAGATCAACTTTCACCATTCGGCGGATGCGCTGGCCATGGCGGATCAGTCGATCCTGTTCAAGCGGCTGGTCAAGGGCTGTGCGCGGGCGCATGACCTGCGGGCCAGCTTCATGGCCAAGCCCTATGGCGGCGCTCAGCCGGGCAGCGGGATGCATATCCATGTCAGCCTGATCGACGGGGACGGGCGCAATATCTTCGATGCCGGAGACGGCGTGGCCGACACCCTGCGCCATGCGGTCGGGGGGGCGCTGGCGACGATGCGGCCCTTGCAGGCGATCTTCGCGCCCCATGCGAACAGCTACCGGCGGTTCCAGCCCGGCTCCTATGCGCCCACAATCGCGAGCTGGGGGCTGGATCATCGCGGCGTGGCCCTGCGTCTGCCTGAGATTACAGGGCCGGGGGCGCGGCTGGAGCATCGGATATGCGGCGCGGATGTGAACCCGTATCTGGCGCTGGCGGGCGTGCTGGGCGGCATCGCCATCGGGCTGGAAGAGCGGATCGACCCGCCCCTCCGCACCGAGGCCGCCCCCATAGGCGAGCGATTGCACCATGACTGGCTGTCGGCAGTGGAGGAATTCGGCGGCTCGGACCGGGCCGCCCGCGTATTCAGCGAGCCGTTCCGCCATGCCTATACCGAGATGCGCCTGTCAGAAATCGCCATGCTGGCGGCGGAAGTCTCGGATGTGGAGTACCGGACCTATCTGCACAAGTTGTGAGGGTGTTACAGTCAATCCGCTGCGATCACTGCACCGGATTGGCCGCGAGGTCAGCTTCGGCGAAAGCGGTTTCGAGTTGTCTGGCGGAAGACATGAGGGCACCGATCACTTCGGGCGACATGGCCTTGTCGAGCATGACGAGCATCATCTTTTGCAACTCGGCTTGTTTCGACAGCATCTCGTCCATGCGCGCCGACAGGAGGGCGGCTTCGGCACCGGCACGCTCGACCGGCGGCGCGGGCACAGCGGCCTCTGGCTCGGGTTGTATGGAGGCGCAGGCCCCGAAGGCGAGCGGCAGAAGCAGGGCGCAGAGGCAACATTGACGTCTCATTCGATCATTCCTTTCGCGGACAGCCGCGCGTGGCATCGTAAAGATCGTCACCGGCTCCCCTTGTAAAAGCTTTCGCGGGCGGCGTCACCGGGAATCTTGTGGCACCTCTGCATTGCCATCTGCCTCGCCATGACGCATCAAACGGGCATGAGCGATACCCGACACCTGAAAGCAATCCGCAAGCTGGCCGCCCTGATCCGCGAGGAGGTGGACGCGCATTTCTCGCTGCGCCTGTGGGACGGGTCTCTGGAGCCTCTGGGCCGCGCGCCGGTATCGGGGCTGGCGCTGCGGATCGGGTCGCCGGGGGTGCTGACCTCCCTGCTGCGCTGGCCGACGCTGGACCGGGTGCTGCGCCATTATGCGAACGGGCGGATCGATATCGAAGGATCGATCCTCGATCTGGCCGAGCCGCTGGCGCTGGACCGCGAATACCGGCGGCGGTTCAAACGCATCGGCAAGGGCAAGGCCCTGCGGATACTGGCTCCGCTGACGCTGGGAAAGGCGGACCATCCCGATGCGGCCCGCGACTTCGGGGCGGATGCGGAAGGGGCGGGGCGCAAGGAGGGGGACAACAAGCGGTTCATCCAGTTCCATTACGATGTGGGAAATGATTTCTACCGCCTCTTCCTCGACCCGGAGATGCAGTATTCCTGCGCGCATTTCCCGCACTGGGAGGCGACGCTGGAGGAGGCGCAGGTCCATAAGCTGGACATGATCTGTCGCAAGCTGCGCCTGAAACCGGGCGAGCGGATGCTGGATATCGGCTGCGGCTGGGGCGGATTGCTGTGCCATGCGGTGCAGAACTACGGGGTCCACGGGCACGGGGTCACATTGTCGGAGGAGCAGCTTGCCTTCGCGCGGGAGAAAGTGGAACGGCTGGGGATCGCGGATCGGGTGACGCTGGAGCTGGTGGATTACCGGGAGGCGGCGGGCAGGTTCGACAAGATTTCCTCGGTCGGCATGTACGAACATATCGGGCTGGACAATATCCCGGAATATTTCGGCACCGTGCGGCGGCTGCTGGCCGATGACGGGTTGTTCCTGAACCA
Organism: uncultured Neomegalonema sp.; assembly: GCA_937922185.1. Lineage (GTDB taxonomy): Bacteria > Pseudomonadota > Alphaproteobacteria > Rhodobacterales > Rhodobacteraceae > JAHDDY01. Next base: position 1,668 of record CAKZUT010000136.1, on the reverse strand, counting down.
CGCCATCTCACGAGGGGCCAAGCGCAGGAAGGCACGGTTCGCAAGCCGCCCGGAGCAGCGGGCGCTGCAAAAATACATCTTTCCGGGCGGGGAACTGGACGATATCGGCCATACCGTCTCGGAAATGGAGATTACGGGGTTCGAGATCCACGACGTCGAGGCCCTGCGCCCCCATTACCGCAAGACGACACGCATCTGGTGCGACCGCCTGACCGCGCGGCGGGCAGAGGCGGAGGCACTGGTGGGGCCGGAGACATACCGGATATGGGTGGCATACCTCGCCGGATGCTCCTTCGCGTTCCAGCGCGGCTCGGCACGGCTGTACCAGACGCTGGCGGGCAAGTCGCCGAAGGGAATGCCGCCCGTGCCGCCGACGCGAGGGGATATTTATGGGTAATTGCAGACCGAGATTTTCAGGAATTCATAATCTCGCAGGAGCAAGGCACAGTGATAAAAATCATTCAAGATCGTTGCCTTGGAGAACTTGATCGTCAGCAAGACCACATGCAGCCAACCGCACGCAGTTCACATTTCGTGAACTATCGGCTATATATTCGATCCCTGATCGAGATTTTATGAGGACTAAACTTGGCTTACGATCCGCATAAAGCTGCACAGACAATTGCTTATTTAATCATCAAGAACGGTCGCAACCCCTTGAATATTCTAAAGACCATCAAGCTCGTGTATCTCGCGGACCGTGAAAGCGTACGCCGACACGGGTTTCCGATTCAAGATGAACCCCATTACTCTTTGCCACATGGCCCCGTAAACAGCACTACGTACGAGTTCATAAAGGGCGAAGTGCATCCTGATCGTGCCGCAGGGTGGAGCGACGTCCTTACAGACCGCTCCGACCATCGGATCGGCTTGCGCGACCAGAATATCGATGCCGCTGATTTGGAAGAGTTGTCGGATGCCGATACCTCTATATTGGACTTTGTATGGAAGCAGTTCGGCGGCATGGACCAATGGCAACTTCGGGATTGGACGCACGATCCGCATAACGTACCGGAGTGGGAAGACCCCAACGGCTCCTCGCAGTTGATACCGCTGCGCCGTATGATGGATGCCCTTGGCATTGAGAATGCTGCCAGCCAGGAAGAGGCCGTACAAGACAGTCGCCACGCTTCTGAGTTCCTGAAAGCCCTCTGAACTCGTGCCGGTTCATGAGAAAGCGGCACTTCTGGTGCCATCAGGCACGTATCATGATCCACACAAGAAGCATTTGCATGTCATCTGTAGCGACCCGGACTCCACCGGCAATGTGGTGATCGTCAGCGTCACCACCTACACCAACGATCTCTGCGACCAAACATGCATACTGCAAGCGCATGAGCATCCCTGGCTGAACCACACGTCCTACGTACTCTATCGCAAAGCGGAAATCGTTTCTGCTGCCGCCTTGCAGGCCCGCATCGATAGCGATGACATTATCGAGCGAGACGATATGAACGCTCAGGTGTTTCTTCGCATCAAGAAAGGCCTCTGCAATTCACCGCAAACGAAGCGAAAGGTGAAACGGTATCTCGGATGTTAGCTGAAGCGGGCTTTTGCCGTGGCGCAAGGTGGCGTACCAAAGGATGTCGTGATCGTTTCGGTAAGCTTCGGTTCGGTCAGTTCCCCATCGCGAGACCCCATCCATGACCCCCTACCCCCCCAGCTACT
>CAKZUT010000135.1 GCA_937922185.1 uncultured Neomegalonema sp. | reverse complement strand
GGTTTTCTGCTTGATCGTGGAAGCCGACCCTGAAGGCAGAAGCCAGCAAGAGAAACAGCCAGCAGGAGGACGAGAACCAGAACCGGGTGGCCCTGCTTGGGTTTCAGGACGGACGGTCTCGCATCGCCGGTCGGCATGGCCCGGATCGCAAGAGCCGTCGTTCCCGCGCGAGAGACGGCATCCTTCGACAACCTTCGGAACATGAACGGCCTGAAGCGCACGGTCGGGTGCATCGTGGCACCCTCGCCCCGCCTTATCCGCGCCTTGTCCGCTCGACGGCTCCTGAAAGACACACGGTCTACCTCGATCTGTTCGGGGGGTTCGGACTCGCCATGCCAGCTGATGACGCCTCACGCGGCGCTGGTGGCATCGGGGTGCTCTCGCCCATCCTTCGGCCGAGATAATCGCCCGTGTTCCGCACCGGTGCGACGGAGACGAATGTTCGGGGTATCGGTGACACGCCCGCGCAACGGATCGTCACCCGAATGGGCGGCTCGGTCGCGTCGAACGGCATAGGGGAGCCTGACAGGGCAGGGCATTCATGACCTGCCCTGTCTTGGCGAACCTTGCCGGATCGGCGGGATCGTGACGGGAGCGTAGCGACTGGAGCCGGGTCGGCGAAGCCGATGCGCCCCGAAACATTCGACGATGGATCAGTTCGACATCCGACGCTTGCTGCGTAACCGTCCAGCGTCCTTTTCAATCATTCACAAGGCCGATTTCCGCTCTGGTGACGATGTCTGCGAGCCTTCTCCATCCTCTCCAGATGACCATGCGAAACGCCGACCCGCATCTTCGCGTGGTGCAGCCTGCGGGAGCGGGGATCATCCGAAGGACGGCTCGCCGGGCATCCTGCCGCAGGCTCCTTCAATACGTGCCGTTGAGGATGTCCATCGCGCGAATGATATCGTCCCGGTACATGGAGAGGTTGTGGCCGGTCGGCTCCAATGCCGTCGCCTTCCCGCTCGCGATGTACATCGTGGCCAGCGTGTACGCCTGCCCGTCGAACCTCACTTCCGGATCGAGGCGCGGTATCGCGGGATACCCCTGCATGAGGGGAATGACCACGACACGCCGACGATCGGGGAGATCGTCGGCGCTGACGACGACACCGGGATTGCCGTCGAACCGGACGACCTCGAACTGGTTCATTCAGCCCCCGCGAAAGGACCGTCGCCGAAACCCGCGAACGGGTTCGGGTTCTCTTCCTGCCACGCAGCCTGTGCGGCAAAGGCCTCCCGGTTGTCCTCGATCCACTGCGCCCGTGCCGCCGTCCTGACGGCCTGTGACAACGCGGCATTGCAGACGTCGCTCACGTTGAGACCAAGGGCCTTCGCCTCGTTCAGCGGTCCCTCGTCGAGGGTCACGCTCGTCTTGCGGCGCCCCTTGGCTCTCGCGATCTTCTCGGATACTGCATCCATCGTTTCGTCCTCCGCCTGATACCCTGCAATGTACCGCCGAATATACCCCGCGTCTACCAAGCATTCGTTGACATCGGAATCTCGGAAATGAGATCCGACCGAACACTTCCATTCGCGTCGCTCGTACCGGGAAGTAACGTCACGCAGCGCGGGCTTCGCGCAACCCGCCCGACGGATCCCTCGCGCGATCTTTCGGATTCGGGGTATCAGTGACAAGCGCGGCACAGGCCGCGCTTGTTCTGTCGATCAGGCTACCATGGCTGGCTCGTCGCCCGTAGCGGGCAGGATCGCGAGCACCTTTTCAATCATCGGGAGGCTCGCCTCACGCGCTTCCGGGTCGAAGGGGATGAACACGCGGGTCCGCCACTGGATGATCTCGGTGAAGCACCCGGCGGCCTTGAGGCTGGCCACGAGAGGGGAGGGCGCGTTCTCGACCTCGATCCGATTGCCCGTGCCAACGCGGCGCAGTTTCAGGGCCGCACCATGGGCGAGACCGATGCGGCGGTTCTCGTCCGCGATTGCGGTGAGGATCGTGGCCGCGTCCAGCGCCTCGGTCGGATCGAGGATCGCTTTCAGACGTGCCGCATCCTCTTCCGAAAGGGCTCGTCCGAGAACGGTGTGACCGTCATCGGTGACGGCCCGCCAGATGCGTTGCTCGTGATCGGGCAGGAGCTTCCAGACCGGCAGGAGCAGGCCCGTGACCATCGGGACGCGGCGTGTGGCGATATCCGGCAGCTTGGCGACCGCCTCGTTCCAGAGGGGGATGAACGCGGCCTCGTCGCACTCGGTCCAGTTTCCGGCCTCGAAATCCTTCTTCGCCATGTACCGCTCGTGGTCGGGACCGACGAGCTTCACGCGCGGGCAGGTCGTCCCGTCGTCCAGCACCTCGCTGCGCGCCTTGCGGAGGATGACCGGCTCGCCGGTATCGTCGTTCACCGACAACCCGCTCCGCTTTTCGCTGGTGCCCAGGGCGTGCGTGGCGGTCGTCTTGTGAACCCGGTCGCCGCGCTCCAGCGTGACCAGCTCGGTTTCCGCCTTCGTGCGGACATCGGTGTGGATCACGCGCCGGTCGATGAGCGTGAGCGTATCGGCGCGGATGGTCTCGACGCCCACGTCGAGCGTGCCAGCCTCGCGCGCCATCTCGGTGCGCTCGGCAATGATACCCGTCAGTTCGTCGAGAATGGCGTTCTGCATGTCGATGCGGAGCGCCAGCAGACGGTTGAGGAACTGCGACATGGGCGGCAGGTCTTCGCGAACCGCGCCGTCACTCGTCATCAGCGACAGACCGGTGACGGCCTCGAAGGCGTCGTGGCCGATGCTCACCGCCTTCCCGAACATCAACGCCATGTAGAACTGTCGCAGCGCCGAACGCGCGACCGGGCTTTCGAGCGAGTCCTCGGCCCGGAACAGACCCTGCGATCCGGTCTGGCGCTGGCCCTTGGTCAGAGCGCCAAGGGTGTCGAGCCGCCTTGCGATGGTCGAGATAAACCGCTTCTCGCCAGATACGTCCGTCGTCATGACCCGGAACATCGGGGCCGATACCTGTGCGGAGCGGTGCGAACGACCGAGACCCTGCACGGCGGTATCGGCCTTCCAGCCGGGTTCGAGCAGATAGTGGATGCGCCGCTGCTGGTTCTTCGCCCTGGCCGCCGCATGGTAGCTGCGCCCCGTGCCGCCCGCTTCCGAGAAGACGAGAATGCGCTTGTCGCCGTCCATGAAGGCGTTCGTCTCGGACGCGCTGGCCGACGCGCTGCGCTTCTCGATCACGAGACGCTTGGTCTCGCCGTTTCTGCGGTAGACCGGGCGCTTACTGCGCCCCGTCACCTCGGCCACGGCATCGGCACCGAAGTGCCAGACGATCTGGTCCAGCGCGGTCGGAACGCTGTCGAGCATCGCCATCCTCTCGATGAGGGCATCGCGCAGGGCGGCTGCCTCGCGGGAGACGACCGCTGCGCCGGTTTCCCCGTCGATGACGGTTTCGGTCGTGCGGTTCCCGTCGTCGTCTTCCACGACCCGCTGAAGCTGGACCGGAAAGGCTTCTTCGAGATATCCAAGGACGTATTCGCGCGGCGTCAGATCGAGATTGAGATCGGCCTTCTCGTCTTCGGACAGACCGTCGATCCGGCGAGTCAGCAACGCCTCTCCCGTCGAAACGAGCTGGATCACGGCCGAATGGCCAGCATCGAGATCGGCCTGGATCGCCTCGCACATGGCCGGGGTCTTCATCCCCGTCAGCATGTGG